>NZ_JXSI01000005.1:0-152234 GCF_002916705.1 Pseudomonas sp. GZJR-8
CTGTTGCTAATTGGCACCAGCGACACCACAGCCATCGGCAAAGATGTGGCGCCGCCGGCGGTCAAGGCCAGGATTGGCAATTACCAGGTGCTGGGCAAGCAGGTGGCCAAGCTGATTCCCCACGCCACACTGGTGGAACTCCCCGGCCTGGGCCATGCGCCACAGATGGAAGAACCGGAGCAGTTTCATAAAGCGCTGTTGCAGGGTATGAATGCCCTTTGATTTCGAGGCCCATGGCATGTCGATACAGATCGCAGTGATAGATGATTGGCAGAACGTCGCCAGTGACGTGGTGGATTGGTCGGCGCTGGACGGCGTGGGTCAGGTACATTTTCTCCACGACTACCCCGCTGATACGGCGACAATGGTTGAACGCTTGAAGGGCTTCGAGGTGATTTGCGTCATGCGCGAACGGTCCACCTTCGACGAGGCCTTGCTGCAAGGGCTGCCCAAGCTAAAATTGCTGGTCACCGGCGGTATGCGCAATGCTGCCATCGATATTGCCGCCGCCAAGGCCCTGGGTATCCAGGTGTGCGGCACCGACAGCTATAAACATGCGGCGCCGGAACTGACCTGGGCGCTGATCATGGCCTTTACGCGCAATCTGCTGGCCGAAGCCAACTCGCTGCGCGCAGGCGGATGGCAGGTGGGCCTGGGCGGTGACCTGCATGGCAAGACCCTGGGCAGTATCGGCCAGAAAGAGTCCATGCATAGGAGCGAGCTTGCTCGCCCCTACACTGATCGGCATTAGACGTGATTATCCGATTTGATCACGGCATTTTCACAAGGCCTTCACTTTTCGACCTATAAGATCAGGCCTACCTACTCCAGTGAATCACTTGGCCCGCCCTCTCCTCGCGGGCCTTTTTTTTGCGTGCGCAAACCTTTATCAGCCATCACGCCTGATCGCTGTCATGGTAAAGCACAGGGGCAGTTGCGCGGCCTGATGCTCATATCGATCGTAGAGTTCTTCCCGGTTGGAATGCGGGTATTCCTGCAAATGAGCGATCTGCAACTGCGCTGCGATAGCCGCGCTGACCACACTGCCTAGGGTATGTACATACCAATAGGACGTCGGCCCGGGCCGCTCGTCCTTCCCTTCATAGACAATTGCCTCCTGCAGCACAAAGGGTTCACGCTGGAAGTAAGAACTGGAAGGCAGCATCGGGTTGGCCCCACAGGGGTCAAACACCTCAAGAAAGGGATGGGTTTCGTACATGACCAACGTACCACCGGGCTTCAGCACAAGGGCAACCTGGCGCATGAACAACGCCACATCCGGCATCCAACCCAGTACGCCAATGGTCACCAGGGCAATATCGAACCGTGCCTGCAAACGCTCCGGCAAATGGTGGATATCGGTCTCAATGAAATCAGGGCTGTGTGGCGAGACCTCGGCCAATTCCCGCGCCTGTTCAAGAAACGCCCGGGATTGATCAACCCCCACCACCGAACGGGCCCCCAAGCCATACAACGAAAGGCTTTCGCGCCCGTTGTTGCAGCACAGCTGCACGACGTCCTTGCCCGCCACACCTACCTCATGCAGCAACGCGGTGATAGTGGGGTCAAGGCAGGAAAAGTCAGGTTCGGCCAGCGAGGCCAGTAGCTTCGTCCAGGTCGCCGTGTCTTTGTGCAACCGGGCCGATTCGTCCCAGGCGTTTTTATTGCTGGCAATCGCCTCTTGCGCTGAGGGCATGTCCATTGCGTCTCCAGAAAGTCAATACAGCGGGCTTAGGAACATAAGCCAAATATCTGCCAGATAAAACCCGCAGCCCCAGCGAAACTTATGGCCAAGCCTACCGGTCATTAAGCCATCGCGTGTTCAGCCCTTGAACGCCGCTCTTGAAGGTCGCACTGTGGCCCATCATTCAGATCTGCGTACCGCCCTTTCCCTGGACAGCCTGAACTTCTTCCTCGCGGATGTTCGCGACGGTCTCGGGCCGTACCTGGCGATCTACCTGCTGGCGGTCCATAAATGGGACCCGGCCAGTATCGGCGTAGTCATGACCCTGGCCGGTATCGCCGCCTTGATCACCCAGGGCCCGGCGGGTGCGCTGATCGACCGAACCCGCAGCAAGCGTGCAGTCATCGCGATTGCCGCGCTGCTGGTCACCGGCAGTTGCCTGATACTGCCCTTCGTCAGTTCATTTGGCTGGGTGGCGCTGACCCAAGCCGCCAGCGCCGTTGCCGCATCGGTATTCGCCCCGGCCATTTCTGCCATCTCCCTTGGTATTACCGGCCCCCGTGCTTTCACTCGGCGTACCGGGCGCAACGAAACCTTCAACCACGCCGGCAACGCCGTGGCCGCACTGCTGGCCGGGGGCCTGGCGTATCTGTATGGGCCTGTGGTGGTGTTTTACCTGATGGCGTTTATGGCAGTCGCCAGTGTCATTGCGGTCAGCTGTGTTTCTGGCAAGGCGATTGATCATGAGGTGGCCCGTGGCTTCGATCCCGCCCATCACAGCGACCATGAGCAGCCTTCGGGCCTGACCGTCTTGCTGGCTAACCGCCCGTTGCTGCTGTTCGCCGTCTGCTGCGCGCTGTTTCACCTGGCCAATGCCGCGATGCTGCCACTGGTCAGCCAGAAGCTGGCGCAGATCAACCTGCAGATGGCCACGCCCCTGACCTCAGCCTGCATTGTCGCTGCACAGTTGGTCATGGTCCCGATCGCCTGGCTGGTCGGGCTCAAGGCTGATATCTGGGGGCGCAAGCCGCTATTGCTGGCCGGCTTTCTGATCCTGCCGCTGCGTGGCGTGCTGTATACCCTGTCCAGCGATCCGTATTGGCTGGTGGCGGTGCAGATGCTTGACGGTATCGGCGCGGGGATTTTCGGCGCGTTGTTCCCGGTGATCGTCAAGGACCTGACCCAAGGCACCGGGCGTTTCAATGTAAGTCTGGGTGCCCTTTCCACTGTGTTCGGCCTCGGCGCGGCGCTAAGCAGCAGCCTGGCCGGCTTCGTGGTGCAACAGGCCGGCTATAACGCAGCCTTTCTGACCTTGGCGGGCGTGGCGGGCGTGGCGTTGCTGCTGTTGTGGCTGGCGATGCCGGAAACCCTGGCAAAACCCAGCCTGCAGGTGCCGGTAATGGGCTGAAGCAGAACACCCCAGTCATCCAAGGTGCTCTGCCCGGCCTGCGTTCAGGAAATAAAGATGCCTGCGCCATTCAACTGAGTCATGTTCACGCCCATTAACATCACCGAGTTGTCACCAAAGGCCAGCACGGTGTTGTCCTCGAACGTCGAGGCATAAGAGCGGTAATCGTAATCCTGGCCCAGGCCAGCCATACCCATGAACACCAGTTTATCGCTGGCATGGTAACCCTGGATCCGGTCGTTGCCGAAGATGCCGTCGAACAGGAAGGTATTACTGCCACCGCCTGCAACCATCAGGTCATTGCCGGTGCCGCCGACAAATACGCCATTACCCGGGCCTCCGATCAGGTGATCGTCGCCACCCAAGCCGAACAGCCAATCACCCGCGGCATGAGCGGTGAGGACATTGTCATGCGCATCGCCGTTGGTGGAGGCCGCGTAGTGCGTCAGGTCGTTACCGGCCAGCAGGCCATCGCCGGTCACCTTATAGGTGATGTCATTGGAGCCCCAAGGGATTGAAGTCCAGGGTATATAGGCCGTTTCTTTGCTGACCAATGCGCCGATATCCCGGGTCATACTGATACCGCCATAGGCGTCGTTGACATACAACGTGCCATCGCCGTCATTGGCAAAGCTGAAGGCGCCCAGTGGCTTTTGCAGTTCGAAGACGTTACTGCCCTGCCCCCCCAGCAGGATGTTGTAGCCGCCGTCATCGCGGAAACGATCATCACCTGCGCCACCTTCCAGGAAGTCATTGCCCGCTCCGCCCTTGAGCAGGTCGTTGCCCTCGGTACCGAAGATGAAGGTATTGCCGGTGTGTTTTTCGGCGTAGCGGTTCAGGTCTTGCACCCAGGTGGTTTCACGCGTGGCCTCGCTGAGGCTGGAGAGTACGATAGTCGAGTCTTTGCTGGTCAGGTCGTAGAAATCCGAGGACGCGATACGCTTCATGCCTTGGATGTAACCGTCCAGGGAGTGAGCCTTGCCGACTCCCCAGTTGAGGGCATTGGGTAAATGCGCCCAGGCCGAGGCGTAGTTATCGGTAAAGCTGACCAGGTTATTGGCCGCCGAATCCCAAACGCTATCGTTACCCCAGCGCAGTGCCGATGTATTGATGCCTTCGCCATCAATGGCCTTGAACACCAGGTCATTCTCATAGCCGATATTCAAGATCCGAGTGTCACCCGAACATTGTGTGGGTGAGGCAAAGGTGACGTAGTTGGCATCCTCGAAGAAACCGCCCCAATGATCATGGCTCAAGGTCGCCAAGCTGTTGGCTCCGAGTGCGCCGAGGCTATGGCCGGTGACCAGGATATCCTTGCCGGTCAAGCCCTGGCTCCTGGCGTAGCTGGCGACGTTCTCCAATAAGCCACTGAACGCGAACTGAGCATAATTGGCGGCGTATCCGGGAACGGCGGCAGCAGCCAGATCGCTGGCGACGTCGCCCAATCCATCCCACGACAAGCCAAAGGACGTCCCACGAAAGGCAACCCCCATGGCGATCAGCTTACCCACGCCATCGTACTGTCCCACAATCTTGACGTTGGCGGAGGGAGCCAATACCGTCTCGCCCCAAAAGGTGCCGTACTCGTCGACTTTCTGCGTCACCCCCAGTGCTTGCGCACCGATAGGCGCCCAGCCGCCAGCGGTCAGCGGTTGGCCGCTGGCGTCATAAGCGTAATCGGACAAGGCCAAAGCGTCGTTCAGCAGCGCCTTGGCCTTCTGGCCCGTCATGCTCTTGTAATCGAAAACCCCCATACCCATTGCCCCTTTTCAGATGACTTTTGATGTGGCCTCAGTGCCCATGGCCGGGACAGATTGGTGATGGACGGGAAAGGACTGTCAATCGTTACCTAAAAAATGAATACCTGCCCGCCGGCCCGAGCTTTGGTTTCAGCGCTTCGAATCACGCAAGGCGCGGAACATCGTCGTCGACTGCCATACAACTGTCGCCTCACATATGCGACAATGCGCGCCAAATTCCAACACACATCCCAAATTTTCCGCTCAGCGACCGGGTTTCGCGCCTTGATGTCGCTGTTGACGCATGCCTGAAGGCACCTGCCGTCACGCTCGCAACCCATTGATAGGTAAAGTAATTGATCTCCACAGCTAACATCACCATGCAGTTCGGCGCCAAGCCGCTCTTCGAGAACGTCTCGGTCAAGTTCGGCGCCGGCAACCGCTATGGTTTGATCGGGGCCAACGGTTGCGGCAAGTCGACCTTCATGAAAATCCTCGGTGGCGACCTCGACCCGTCCGGCGGCCAGGTCATGCTGGAGCCGAATGTGCGCCTGGGTAAACTGCGCCAGGACCAGTTCGCCTACGAAGAATTCACCGTGCTCGACACCGTGATCATGGGCCACGAGGAGCTGTGGAAGGTCAAGGCCGAGCGCGACCGTATCTACTCGCTGCCGGAAATGAGCGAAGAAGACGGCATGGCCGTGGCCGAGCTGGAAACCGAGTTCGCCGAAATGGACGGCTACACCGCCGAATCCCGCGCCGGTGAGTTGTTGCTGGGCCTGGGGATTCCTCTGGAGCAGCATTTCGGCCCGATGAGCGAAGTGTCCCCAGGCTGGAAACTGCGTGTATTGCTGGCTCAGGCGCTGTTCTCGGACCCTGAAGTGCTGTTGCTCGACGAACCGACCAACCACCTGGACATCAATACCATCCGCTGGCTGGAAAACATCCTCACCCAGCGCTCCAGCCTGATGATCATCATCTCTCACGACCGTCACTTCCTGAACAGCGTGTGCACCCACATGGCTGACCTGGACTACGGCGAGCTGCGCCTGTTCCCGGGCAACTACGACGAGTACATGACCGTGGCGACCCAGTCCCGCGAGCAGTTGCTGTCGGACAACGCCAAGAAGAAAGCGCAGATCTCCGAACTGCAATCCTTCGTCAGCCGCTTCTCGGCCAACGCCTCCAAAGCCAAGCAGGCCACGTCCCGTGCCAAGGCGATCGACAAGATCCAACTGGCCGAAGTCAAGCCGTCGAGTCGTGTGAGCCCGTTCATCCGTTTCGAGCAGAACAAAAAGCTGCACCGCCAGGCGGTCATGGTCGAAAAGATGGCCAAAGGCTTTGACGGCAAGCCGCTGTTCAAGGACTTCAGCTTCCAGGTTGAAGCTGGCGAGCGCGTGGCAATCATCGGCCCGAACGGTATCGGCAAGACCACCCTGCTGCGCACCCTGGTCAACGAACTGACCCCGGATGCCGGCAGCATCAAGTGGACCGACGCCGCCGAACTGGGCTACTACGCCCAGGACCACGCCCACGACTTCGAAGACGACGTGAGCCTGTTCGACTGGATGGGCCAGTGGACCCAAGGCGAACAAATGATCCGTGGCACTCTGGGCCGCATGTTGTTCTCCAACGACGAAATCCAGAAGTCGGTCAAAGTGATCTCCGGTGGTGAGCAAGGCCGCATGTTGTTCGGCAAGCTGATCCTGCAAAAGCCGAACGTGCTGATCATGGACGAACCGACCAACCACTTGGACATGGAATCCATCGAGGCGCTGAACCTGGCACTGGAAAACTACCCGGGCACGCTGATCTTCGTCAGCCACGACCGCGAGTTCGTATCGTCCCTGGCGACCCGCATCATCGAGTTGAGCCCAAGCGGCGTGATCGACTTCAGCGGCACCTATGACGACTACCTGCGTAGCCAGGGTGTGGTGTTCTAAGAACGCCCTCAGCTTCCAGGGCAGTCAGATCCAAATGTGGGAGGGAGCTAGCCCCCTCCCACATTGGTTAGAGCAGTGGCATCATGGCCGTACCGCCCGCCAGCGATCGAGTACCCATGCCTGCCGCCCCCTCCTCCCTGTCGATCACCCTGCAGATCGTCTCCATCGTGTTCTACACCTTCATAGCCTTTATCTGCATCGGCCTGCCGATTGCGGTGATTCCAGGCTATGTGCACGAACAACTGGGTTTCAGCGCAGTTGTCGCCGGGGTCACCATCGGTTCGCAATACCTGGCCACGTTGCTCAGCCGCCCGATGGCCGGACGGATGTCGGATAACGTCGGCACCAAGCGTGCGATCGTGCTGGGCCTGGCCGGCATCCTGATCAGCGGCGTGCTGACCTTTATCGCCACCCTGGTGGACAGCCTGCCAGCCTTGAGCCTGGGCATTCTGATCGTCGGCCGCCTGTTGCTGGGCGTGGCCCAGGGCCTGATTGGCGTGGGCACCATCAGTTGGTGCATGGGCGCGGTGGGGACTGAACACACGGCCCGCTCGATCTCCTGGAATGGCATTGCCTCCTACGGCGCCATTGCCGTTGGTGCGCCGGTCGGCGTGGTGATGGTGGCGGAATATGGCTATACCAGCCTGGGAGTTGCCCTGTCGGTGTTGGCGGGGCTGGGGCTGGTGCTGATCCGCAATAAACCGTCGGTGCCGGTGGTGCGCGGTGAGCGGCTGCCGTTCTGGGCAGTGTTCGGGCGAATCGCACCGTTCGGCACCAGCCTGTGCCTGGCGTCGATTGGCTACGGCACGCTGACGACCTTCATTACCCTGTACTACCTCAATCGTGGCTGGAGCGGCGCGGCGTATTGCCTGACGGTATTTGGCGCGTGTTTTATTCTCTCGCGCCTGATGTTCATTTCTGCCATCAGCCGGTTTGGTGGGTTTACCGCCGCCATCGCCTGCATGAGCATCGAAATCCTGGGCCTGACGCTGCTGTGGCTGGCGCCGTCCACCGGCGTCGCCTTGATCGGTGCCGGGCTGACCGGCTTTGGCCTGTCGCTGGTGTACCCGGCGCTGGGGGTTGAAGCCATCAAGCAAGTGCCGGACAGCAGCCGAGGTGCGGGGCTGAGTGCCTATGCGGTGTTTTTCGACCTGGCGCTGGCGATTGCCGGGCCGTTGATGGGGGCCGTGGCGTTGAATCTCGGCTACGGCTGGATCTTCTTCTGTGCCGCGTTGCTGTCGGTCAGCGCACTCGCCCTGACCGTACTGCTCAGGCGCCGCGCCTACTGATCAGCGGTCTGCAGGCCGGCACGCGTCGCCTCACCGAGGGTCCGGCTGAAAAAGCGCCCGGCCTCGGAGACCATATCGCGGTGAATACCTTCGCGGTCGACGCCATCGGCATCGGTGCAGATGCCTGGCATTGTCGCCAGTTGATCGCTGTCGCATGGCGCCATGAATACAAAGTGCCCTGCCCCGGCTAACAGCTTGAAGTCCGGTGGCTCTGGGAGCTTACGCGCCAGGGCGGCAGCGTTTTTGTCCACCGCCACCAACTGGTCGCCGTCGCCACTGTAGAGCAACACCGGCACGTGCACATCGACCAGAGTGTGGCGGCCGAACATCAGGCTCAGTGGCGCCATCAGCATCAAGGCATGGATGCGTGGGTCGGCCTGGGGCTGCAAGTCGTCGCGGTCGACCACCAACTCGCCCTTGGTGGTGCAGGCATCACGGTCCTCGGGGCGTTGTTGGCAGTAACGGCGCAGGCGCTCGAAATCCGGCTTGGCGCCCGCCAGGATCAGCGCGGTTTCGCCACCGGCTGAATAACCGATGACACCAATTTGATCGACATCCACAAAGGGCGACAGCATGGGATCAGCCAGGGTCGCGGTGATCGCCTGGGAGATCTGGATCGGCCGGCCATACAGATTACTCACAGTGCCCAGGCGGCTGTGGTCCTTATAGTTGTCGCCGGGGTGCAGGACCGCCACCACCACAAATCCCTTGCGCGCCAGTGACGTGGCCAGATCATGCAAGGCCAGGGGCGTGCCGGTATTGCCGTGGGACAACATCAGCATGGGAAAACGGCCGATGGCAACCTTGGCGTCTTCACTGGCCGCGACCTGATAGGCGCCCAGCGGCGTGGTGCGTTCGGTGTCAGTGGAAGGGTAAAACGCAATGGCCTTCATCGGCTGCGAATCCAGCGGGTCGAGCACGCTCATGCGATGAAACCCCACACTCCAATGCGGGTGCGGTGCCGGTGCAGCGTGCACTGAAAGCAGGCCGCTAAGCAGCGAAAGAACCAGAACAGCACTAAGACGCATCATGGGGATGTCCACCTTTGCTGCGTAAGAACCGGCATGTCGAATAAAAGTCCAGGTATCGGATCCCTATCTGCATAACCTCTGCATAACCTGGGCCACAAACGAAAAAACTCCGTACTCCGCTCGCGTTCAGGCGATCAGAATACAGAGTTTAGGCGCCCGGCTTCAGAATGAAACCGGGCAACGGCTTAATTTACACAAGCCTTACGCGGCGGCGAACAACTGCTGGTTGATCCGCACGTTGGCGTCGTTCAATGCTTTGCTGCGCGCTTCATCACCGTAGGCCAGCCCTTCAGCGCGGACGATTTCAATATTGGTGATGCCGAGAAAACCGAACAGCAGTTTCAAGTAGCCTTCATGGGCAGCGCCAGATGCCTGATCCGCGTGCAAGCCACCGGCCGTGGACACGATAATCACCTTCTTGTTACCGCACAGGCCTTCAGGGCCGGCTTCGGTGTAGCGGAAGGTCTGGCCGGCAACCGCGATGCGATCAATCCAGGCTTTCAACTGGGTAGGAATAGTGAAGTTGTACATCGGTGCGCCTACCACTATGGCATCGGCGGCGAGGAATTCAGCCAGCGATGATGCACTCAGTTCCGCCTCGTGCTTTTGCGCGGCATCGCGCAGTTCGGCCGCAGTGCCCAGTGCACCCAGGGTAGCGCCGGAGAAGTGGTTGATGCCTTCGCTGGCCAGGTCACGGTAAGTCACTTGCACACCCGGTTCAGCCGCTTGCCATGCCTTGACCACACCGGCACTGAGTTGGCGGGAAGCCGAGTTGTCGCCGAGGATGCTGGAATCGATATGCAATAGTTTCATGGTGGATCTCCGAGGTGGGATCGACAGTGGCGATCAGATGGTGGTGATGCTACGCATGAAACCAATAGTCGATAAGCCATCTGAAATGCGATAGTTTGTCCTACTGACAGGACAATAGGCCGACCATGCAAGACCTCAACGATCTCTACTATTTCGCCAAAGTCGTCGAAGCCGGCGGTTTCGCCGCGGCGGGCCGGCTGCTGGGGATTCCCAAGTCCAGGCTGTCACGGCGCATTGCCGAGCTTGAAGAGCGCCTGGGAGCGCGCCTGCTGCAACGCACTACCCGACAACTGACCCTGACTGCCGTGGGCGAGCGTTACTTGCGCCATTGCCAGGCGATGTTGCTGGAAGCGGAGATGGCCGATGAGGCCGTGGCGAGCATGTCCAGCGAGCCGCGTGGACGCCTGCGGGTCACGTGCCCGGTGGGTCTGGCCCAGCAGATCCTGCCGGAATTGGTGGCAGGCTTTCTGGCCGCGCACCCGTTGGTGCAACTGGACATGACCCTGGTCAATCGCCGTGTTGACCTGGTCGCCGAAGGCATTGATGTGGCCCTGCGTGTGCGCGAACTGGGTGATGAAGACCCGCTGCTGGTGACCAAGCGCCTGCGCCAGGCCCAGACAGTGCTGGTCGCCAGCCCGGCATTGATGCGCGAGCGGCAGGTCCTCGCCCTTGAAGACCTCAAGCAACTGCCCATACTCGGCGCACTGGAAGCCGACCGCATGGTGCACCAGCGGATTATCGACCCCCAGGGCAACCTTCACGATCTGGTGATGGAGGCCCGCCTGGGCATCGATGACTTCATCGTGCGCAAGGCCAGCGCCATCATGGGCCTGGGCTTTACGGTGCTGCCGATGATGTATTGCGAAGAGGAACTGGCCAGCGGCCGCCTGGTGCAATTGCTGCCGCAATGGTCATTGCCGGGCGGCTGGTTGCAAGCCGTATACCCGCATCGGCGCGGCGTGCTGCCGGCGATCCGCGCGTGGATCGACTATTTGGAAGAAGGCTTCAAAGGCTGTGGAGATCGATTGTTATGAGCATGACTGAAGCACAAGTGGCCGCGTTCTGCCTGACCCTGCCCGGTGCGCGGGAAGATTATAAGTGGGGCGGTGTGCGGGTGTTCTCGATTGCCGGCAACAAGATGTTCGCCCTGCAGAACCTGCGCGGCGAGTCGCTGGCGTTCAAGGTCGACAAGGAACTGTTCCTGGGCCATGTCGACCGCCCCGGTATCCACCCCGCACCGTATCTGGCGCGGGCGCAGTGGATCATCATGAATACGCCCTACCCGCTGGGCGCCGATGAGCTGCGTGGCTTGTTGCAGCGCTCCCACCAACTGGTGGTGAGCAAACTGCCCAAGCGCACGCAGGTCGGTTTGTTGCTAGAGGATTGAAAGCAGCGTACCGCCCAGGAACAGCTGGTCCAGCCAAAACACCTGATGCAGCAGCACGATCACCCAGAACAGCACCTGGTAAGACACCTTGCGCGTCTTGTGCCTGAACACCTGCTGGGCAATCAGCGCACCCGGCCAACCGCCTGCCAGCTCGACAGCGTGCAGAATGTTTTCCGGGATGCGCCGGCCCTCGGTCTGCGCCTTGCGCTTGTCGCTCCAGTACAGGAAGAACGCCACCACACTGACCACGCCATACGCCGCCAGCGGGATCACCGTCTCGCCGCGATACCACAGCACCGCTGAACCCAACAGTGGCGCGGCGCATAACAACACAAAGATCAGCGCCTTCAGGCGTGGATGCTGGATGCTCATGGCTTGACCGCAGTCCAGTCGATCCAGCCGAATTGCCAGGTCGCCAGGATGACCAGGCCGAAGGCAATCCGGTACCAGGCAAAGACCGCGTAGCTGTGGCTGGCGATGAACTTGAGCAAGCCCTTGACCGCGATCATGGCGAAAATGAACGAGGTGACAAAACCTATGGCGAATACCGGGAAGTCCGCCGGCTGGAACAGGTCGCGGTACTTGTAGCCCGAGTACACCGCCGCCCCGACCATGGTCGGCATGGCCAGGAAGAACGAAAACTCGGTGGCCGTCTTGCGCGACAGGCCGAACAACAGGCCGCCGATAATCGTCGCACCGGAGCGCGAAGTGCCCGGAATCATTGCCAGGCACTGGGCCAGGCCGACCTTGAGGGCGTCTTTCCAGGTAATGTCATCCACCGTTTCAGCGCGCACCGCATGTTGGCGCTGTTCGGCCCACAACATGATCACCCCACCGACCACCAGGGCACTGGCGACGGTGATCGGGTTGAACAGGTAATGCTTGATCAGGTCGGCAAAAATCACCCCCAATACCACCGCCGGCAATACGGCGATGATCAGGTTGACGGTGAAACGCCGGGCCTTGGGCTGGGTCGGCAGGCCGATGACCACATCGAGGATCTTGCGGCGAAACTCCCAGACCACCGCCAGGATCGCGCCCAGCTGGATGATGATATTGAAAGCTTCGAAACGCTCGCCGCCGAAATTGATCAGGTCGGCGACGATGATCTGGTGCCCGGTGCTGGAGATCGGCAGGAACTCCGTCAGCCCCTCGACGATGCCGAGAATCAATGCCTGTATGGCGGTCCAAAAATCCATGCTCTCTCCAAAGGTCATGCGCGTGGCATGCCTCTTAGTCTTTTTTAAAGTTCACTGACGACGAGCGCACTCAAACGCCCGCGGTTGATTCTCAACGCCGGTCTGCAAAAATTCCGTGAAAAATCAGGCAGTACTCAGGTTTTTCGATTCCGGGCCGAAAGCCTATCAGACACGCCGGAAATCTCGAAGCAGCACCACAATTATAAAGAGCATGGAGTGACAGGACGATGAACAGTTTGCGCAGCATGTCGATCAGCCGCCGCCTTTGGCTGATCCTGATAGTCGCCGTGTTGATGCTGCTGGCCTTGGGGCTGCTGATGCTGAACCAGATCCACGGCGACCTCTACCAGGCCAAGCGCCAGCAGACCCAGCACGTGGTGCAGACCGCCAGTGGCGTACTCGGGTATTACCAGAACCTGGAAAAAACCGGGGTACTGACCCGCGACGCCGCGCAGCAGCAAGCCCTGAGCGCGGTGCGTGGCCTGCGCTACGACCACGATGACTACTTCTGGATCAACGACCTCACCCCCGTGATGATCATGCACGCGGCCAACCCCAAGCTCGATGGCCAGAACCTCTCGGCGATTCGTGACCCGGATGGTTTCGCCGTGTTCAATGAGTTCGTGATTCTGGCCAAGGCCAAGGGCGCCGGGATCGTCAACTATCGCTGGCCGAAACCGGGCGCCGACGCACCGGTGGAGAAAACCTCCTATATCCAGCTGTTCGAACCCTGGGGCTGGATTATCGGCTCCGGCGTGTACGTCGATGATGTGCAGGCCGAGTTCAAGACCCAGGTATGGAAAGCCTCGGCAATCGGCCTGGGCATTGCGCTGATGATGGCCGTGCTGGTGGTGCTGATCGCCCGCAGTATCGTGCAGCCATTGCAGGCGGCGGTGAATGCCATGGGCAATATTGCCAGCGGTGAAAGCGACCTGACCCGCAGTCTCGACACCCATGGCAGCGACGAGCTTACTCAGCTGGCCCGCCACTTCAATGGCTTCACCGCCAAGTTGCGCCAGGTGGTCGGCCAATTGCAGGTATGCGCGAACGCTTTGGGCCAGTCATCCACCGAGTTGGGCCACAACGCCAGCCAGGCCCACGACCGCAGCCAGCAGCAGTCGCAGCAGATGGAACTGGTGGCCACCGCCATCAACGAAGTCACTTACGGCGTGCAGGACGTGGCCAAGAATGCCGAGCACGCGGCCAGCGAAATGCGCGATGCCCAGGCCCAGGCGCAACAGGGCCAAGTGAATATTGACGGCAGCTTGCAGCAGATCGACCAGCTCTCCAGCACCATCAGCCAGGCTGTGGAGGTGATCCGCACGCTCTCCAGCGAAAGCACGCAGATCGGCGGAGTACTGGAAGTGATCCGCTCCATTGCCGATCAGACCAACTTGCTCGCCCTCAACGCCGCCATCGAAGCTGCCCGCGCCGGGGAGCAAGGCCGTGGCTTTGCGGTGGTCGCCGATGAAGTGCGCTTGCTGGCCCAGCGCACGCAAAAATCCACCGCCGAAATCCAGGTGATGATCGAGCGCCTGCAAGGCCACTCGGAAGCGGCGGTCAAGGTCATCAGTGACAGCCACAGCGCCTCGCAACTGACCATCGAACAGGCCGGCCAGGCCGGAGCCAGCCTCACCGCCATCGGCCAGGCGCTGCACAACCTCAACGGGTTGAATGCTTCGATTGCCAGCGCCACCCTGCAACAAGCCCATGTGGTGGAAGACATCAACCAGAACGTCACCCAGGCGGCCGGGCTGTCCCACAGCACGGCGCTGGCGGCGGAACAATCCAGCGTGGCGAGTGCGCAGTTGCGGGGCTTGAGTGAACAGCTTGATGGGCTGTTGCGTCAGTTCCGAATCTAGCGCCGGGTAAATTGTGGGAGGGGGCTTGCTTAGCCTTATGTAGGAGCGAGCTTGCTCGCGAAAAACCCAGAGGCGCCGCGTTTACTCAGGAAACACGCGTTACCGTTGACGTTTTTCGCGAGCAAGCTCGCTCCTACACGGGGCATGGTGGCGAGCCCCCTCCCACATTTGTATTGCTGTGTTTTGAGGATCGGTGAGCTCTGGGTACAATCACCGCCCTCTCCCACTTCCCAAGGATCCGCCATGTCCGGGCTTGAACTGTTCGCCGCCGCCCTGGGGGTGATCGCTGTCTGGCTGACGGTCAAACAAAACCCTTGGTGCTGGCCCATCGGCCTGGTGATGGTGCTGCTCTACACCTGGGTGTTTTTCGAGGTCAAGCTCTACTCCGACATGCTGCTGCAAGTGGTCTACGCCGCGTTGCAGGTGTATGGATGGTGGCAATGGACCCGTGCCGGCGAAGTCAAACAGGGCCGTCAGGTCACCAGCCTGCGAGCGCCTGCGATCATGGTCAGCCTGGCCGTAGGCGCCGTCGGCAGCCTGTTGCTCGGCGCCGCCATGGCCCACTGGACCGACGCCGCCCAGCCCTGGCTCGACGCCGCCCTCACCGGTTTCAGCCTGGTGGCGCAGATGTGGATGGCGCAAAAGCGCGTGCAGTGCTGGGCGCTGTGGATTGTCGTTGACGTGATTTTTGTCGGCCTGTTTCTCTACAAAGGCCTCTATCTCACTGCGGCGCTCTATGCACTGTTTACCGTGATTGCCGTACAAGGCTGGCGCGAATGGCGCGCCGACCCGGCGTTGCACTCATGAAGGTGGTGGTACTGGCAGGCCCCGAATCCAGCGGCAAAAGCTGGTTGGCGGCGCAACTGCACGCGCACTTCGGCGGGTTGATGGTGGGTGAATACGTGCGGCATTTCATCGATCACCATCAGCGTGACACGACCCTGGCGGATATCCCGGCTATCGCCCATGGCCAATTAGCCTGGGAAGACAGCGCCCGCGCCCGGCACCCTGCGCTGTTGATCCTCGACACCCACCTGCTGACCAACAGGCTATGGAGCCAGACCCTGTTTGGCGATTACCCCGGTTGGCTTGATGACGAACTGCTGGCCCGGCAGTACGACCTGCACCTGCTGCTCTCCCCCGAGGACGTGGAATGGAGCGCCGATGGCCAGCGCTGCCAGCCGGAACTGGCCGACCGCCGGGCGTTTTTCCAGGCCAGCCTGAAGTGGATGCAACAGCATCAACAGCCGGTGGTGGTGATTCGTGGGGATTGGGAGCAGCGTCGCCAAGCGGCATTTTCCGCAGTAGAGCAGTTGCTCAAGCGCTGACACACTTCCCCTGTGGGAGCGGGCTTGCCCGCGAATGCTATGTATCAGCTAGCACATGCATAGACTGACCCACCGCTTTCGCGGGCAAGCCCGCTCCCACATTTTTTACCGTACCAGGCTTTAGTAACCCAACGACAAGCCCGTGTTGCGCCGCGGATCGTTCGCCCCATAGAAACGATTGTTACCCACTGGCTTGCCACCCAGGGAAGGCGCGCCTACCAGGATCGCCGCCAAGTGGTTGGCATCTTGCGGGCCTGCAAACTTATGGCCCCAGCTTTCGAGGATCTTCTGGGTATCCGGGCTGACCGCAAAGGTCTCAAGGTTAGTGGTCTCGGGCATCCATTGCTGATGGAAGCGTGGTGCGTCGACCGCTTCCTGGATATTCATCTTGTAGTCGATCACATTCAGGATGGTCAGCAAGGTGGCGGTGATGATGCGGCTGCCACCTGGCGTGCCGACCACCATGACCGCCTTGCCGTCCTTGGTGACGATGGTCGGGCTCATCGACGACAGCGGCGCCTTGCCCGGTGCGATAGCGTTGGCTTCGCCCTGCACCAGCCCGTACATGTTCGGCACGCCGACCTTGACGGTGAAGTCGTCCATTTCATCGTTGAGGATCACCCCGGTCTTGCTCGCCATCACCCCGGCACCAAACCAATCGTTGAGGGTGTAGGTCACCGAGACCGCGTTGCCCCATTTGTCGACGATCGAATAGTGAGTGGTGTTGTTGCCTTCGTGGGGTGACACACCTGGCTTGATCGCCTGGGAATCACCGGCCTTTTGCGGCTCGATGGCAGCGCGCAACTTGGTGGCGTAGTTCTTGTCCAGCAGATGCTCGATCGGGTTCTTCACGAAATCCGGATCGCCGAGGTAGCTGTTGCGGTCCACGTAGGCATGGCGCATCGCTTCGATCTGGTAGTGCAGGCCCTGGGCCGAGTGATAACCGAGGTCGGCCATCGGGTAGCCTTCGAGGATGTTCATGATCTGGCAGATCACCACGCCGCCCGAACTGGGTGGTGGCGCCGAGACCACATGATAACCACGGTAATCGCACTCGATGGGCGCCAGTTCGCGGGTCTTGTACTTGTCGAGGTCGGCCTGGGTGATGATGCCCTTGCCGGCCTGGCTGGAATCCACCAAGGCCTTGGCCACCCAACCTTTATAGAAACCGTCGGTGCCCTTGGCGGAGATTTCCTTGAGGGTCCTGGCCAGGTCTTTTTGCACCAATTTCTGGCCCACCTGCAGCGGTTGGCCGTTGTGCAGGAAGATCCCGCGCAAATCCTGATCTTTCTCGAATTCGCCAGTGGCGGTGTGCAACAGGTCGATATCGCCCTGCTCCAGCTCAAAGCCGTTTTCCGCCAGTTTGATCGCCGGGGCAATCACTTGGGCGCGCTTGAGAGTGCCGTATTTGCTCAGGGCCAGTTCCATGCCGGAAACGGTACCCGGTACGCCGACCGCCAAATGGCCTTTGGCGCTGAGGCCCTCGACCACGTTGCCGGCCTTGTCCAGATACATGTCGGCGGTAGCCGCCAACGGGGCCTTTTCGCGGAAGTCGAGGAAGGTCTTGCGTCCGTCCGCCAGTTGCACGGTCATGAAACCGCCGCCACCGAGGTTACCCGCCGCCGGGTACACCACCGCCAGCGCGTAGCCCACGGCAACGGCTGCATCCACTGCATTGCCGCCGGCCTTGAGCACATCCACGCCGACATGGGTGGCCAGGTGCTGGGCCGTCACCACCATGCCATTTTCACCGGCCACCGGGGCCTGGGAAGCGGCTTGTACTCCGTTGACCGTCAACACCAACGCGGTGGCGATCAAAGTGCGGTGCAAAGGTTGGTATTTCATCCATGGCTACTCTATTTATTGAGATGCGCCAAAATAGCCGCTCCCAAATCTAATCCCCAGTGCAATGGCGTTTTTATTACAGAACTTGTCGGTCATGGAACGGACGCGTAACGAAACAGCGAATAAACCGAATGTGGGAGGGGGCTAGCTCCCTCCCACATTTGTACCGTCAATGGCGCTAGAATCAGCGCCACTTTTTCGCCGCCGCTTTGATACGAGCCTTTTTCATGAGCTTTGATTTCGACACGCTCCACCCACGCCACGGTACCGGCAGTACCAAGTGGAGCCGTTACCCGCAAGACGTTCTGCCGATGTGGATCGCCGATATGGACATCGCCGCACCGCCCGCTGTATTGCAGGCCCTGCACACGCGCCTCGACCAACAGATTCTTGGCTACAGCGTAGCCGGCCCGGATGTGCGCGAGGCCATCATCGCGGACCTGTGGGCCAAGTACGCCTGGCGCGTACAACCTGAAGAACTGCTATTTCTGCCTGGCGTCGAGCCTGGTTTCAACATGGCCTTGCACGCCTTCGTCAAACCCGGCCAAGCGGTAGTGCTGCAAACCCCCAACTACCGGCCGATTCGCCTGGCACCCGGCAACTGGAACCTGCCGCGCATCGAAATGCCGTTCGAGTTGATCAACGGCGCATACGTCACGCCAATGCCTGCGATGCGCCAGGCATTGAGCGGTGCCGGTGCGCTGCTGCTGAGTAACCCGCACAATCCCATCGGCAAAGTATTCCCCCGCGAAGAACTGCAGGCTGTGGCCGACGCCTGCCTTGACAGCGGCGCGCTGATCATCAGCGACGAGATTCATGCCGAGCTGTGCTTCGATGGTCGCCGGCATATCCCCACTGCCAGCCTCAGCCCCGAGATTGCCCAGCGCACTATCACCCTGATGTCGGCGAGCAAGGCGTATAACGTGGCCGGCTTGAAGACCTGCTTCGCCGTGGTGCAAAACGCCGAGCTGCGCGAGCGCTTCAATAACGCACGCTGCGGCATGGTCGACAGCGTCAGCCCCCTGGGCCTGGAAGCCACTCGCGCGGCCTACAGCCAATGCGGCGACTGGCTCGCTGCGCTGTTGCAGTACCTGCAGGCCAACCGTGATTACCTGCTCGATGCGCTAAAGACCCGCCTGCCCGGTGTAGTGATGCACGCACCACAAGGTACCTTCCTGGCGTGGCTCGATTGCAGCGCATTGGGCCTGGAAGACCCGCAACGGTTCTTTCTGGAACAGGCCAGGGTCGGCCTGAGTGCCGGGATTGAATTTGGCGATGACAGCCAACAGTTCGTGCGCCTGAACTTCGGTTGCCCACGGGCGATGCTCGAGGAAGGTATACAGCGCATGGAACGTGCCTTGCGCCAGCGCTGACTTGCCCAGCGAAACATTCGTGGGAGGGGTAAGCAATCCCCACCCACGTTATCCATTCACAACTTGGCGATGGACACTTCCGTCGACTTCACAAAGGCAATCACTTCGCTGCCCACCTTCAATTCCAGGTCACGTACCGAGCGCGTGGTAATCACCGAAGTAACAATGCCGGACGCCGTCTGCACGTCGATTTCCGACACGACTTCCCCCAGCAGAATTTCCTTGATTACGCCTTTGAACTGGTTGCGCACGTTGATCGCTTTGATGGTCATGTCGGCTTTCCTTTTGGCTGTTGGGTCAATCCGCACGAATGCGCAGGCCCCCAAAATGCGCCTCACGAGAAAACATTAAAAGGAATAAATAACTATTTATTCATTCCATAATGATATATGAGGGAAATATCCTTCGGCGCCCATCTGCCCGGCGCCGCGCGCTCGACAGCGACGTATGACCGCATATCTTGTGCGTTGACCAACCTTGTTACACACCATATAGTGTGCCCACAAACAGAACAGACCACTACATAGTGTGCAGAATCGGTATTCACCGACCACACTCAGCGCAGTATTTCAATGCCTGGTAGCCTGCAAATCGCACATTTTTGGACGGGTTGAACACCGTCAGAACGGATCAGAAGGGAGTATTTCAATGCTGAGTTGGGATGAAGTCGACAACGAAGACACCGGTGCAGCGGTGATCAAAGGCGCCAACGCCGGCCATGCAAGCGAAGCCAACATGGACCGCCTCGACGGTGCCGGCGCCGCTGCTGCCCTGGAGGCGCGCAACGTGACCGCCAACGACTCCGCCGCGATCATCCGCGCCAAGGCCGCCCTGGACAAACTCGACGTCGCCGAAGGCCTCGCTGAGCTGGAAGGCTCCGCCGCCCGCGTCGCCGTCGACGAAAAGCGCATGATCAACTGCCGCGCCGACCTCAACCAACTCGTGCCTTTCAAGTACGACTGGGCCTGGCAGAAGTACCTCGACGGCTGCGCCAACCACTGGATGCCGCAAGAGGTCAACATGACCGCCGACATCGCCCTGTGGAAAAACCCCGAAGGCCTGACCGACGACGAACGCCGCATCGTCATGCGCAACCTCGGCTTCTTCTCCACCGCCGACTCCCTGGTCGCCAACAACCTGGTGCTGGCCGTGTACCGCCTGATCACCAACCCGGAATGCCGCCAGTACATCCTGCGCCAGGCATTCGAAGAGGCGATCCACACCCACGCCTACCAGTACTGCATCGAATCGCTGGCCATGGATGAAGGCGAGATCTTCAACATGTACCACGAGATTCCATCGGTCGCTAAAAAAGCCGCCTGGGGCCTCAAGTACACCCGCTCGATCTCCGATCCCAAATTCGAAACCGGCACCGTCGAGACCGACAAGGAACTGCTGCGTAATCTGGTCGCCTACTACTGCGTCCTGGAAGGCATCTTCTTTTACTGCGGTTTCACCCAGATTCTGTCCATGGGCCGCCGCAACAAAATGACCGGCGTGGCCGAGCAGTTCCAGTACATCCTGCGCGACGAGTCGATGCACCTGAACTTCGGTATCGATGTGATCAACCAGATCAAAATCGAAAACCCGCACTTGTGGGATGCCGAGATGAAGGAAGAAGCGACCCAGATGATTTTGCAAGGGACTCAGTTGGAGATCGAGTACGCTCGCGACACCATGCCTCGCGGTGTGCTGGGCATGAACGCGGCGATGATGGAGGACTACCTCAAGTTCATTGCTAACCGTCGTTTGTCGCAGATTGGCTTGAAGGAAGAGTACCCAGGCACCACCAACCCGTTCCCGTGGATGAGCGAGATCATGGACTTGAAGAAAGAGAAAAACTTCTTCGAAACCCGCGTGATCGAGTATCAAACAGGTGGTGCGCTGAGCTGGGACTGACGTAACGCTGTAGGAGCGAGCAAGCTCGCTCCTACAGTCAACGGCTTCAGTTCGACACCTGCTCCAGGAAAATCAACTGCAACGGCTCGCTGAGCAAAGCATCCGCCGTGGCGGCAAAGTGCTGGAAGTACGGCGTGGCAAAATGCTCATCCAGTGCTGCCTGGCTCTTGAACGCCTCGCGCATATAGAACGTGCCGGGTTCATCGCGTCGCTCGAACAACACGTAATCCAGATTGCCAGGTTCGGCCCGCGTCGGTTCGATCAGGCTCAGCAAGCCAGTCTTGAGCGCGTGTTCTTGGCCAGGTTTGGCCTTGAGTACGGCGAGGGATACCAGAGGTTTGGGCATGGCGATGTCTCTTTGAGTGGGTGGGTTGGAACAGCCGGCAACAGCGGTGAACATCACGGCATACAGCCAGGGTTTGATCGGTGTTCTCATGGGTGTCGCTCGCAATGGATTGAAGCCATCGTTGCCCATTTGGCGACGCAGAAACACCGACTAAACACGCTTACACTTTCTTCAAAGGCTTGAAAATGCCGCACTCCATCAAGACCCCTTGCGTCGGCCTGTGCTCCACCGTCTACGGTGATCTGGTCTGTCGGGGCTGCAAGCGCTATCACCACGAGGTGATCCAGTGGAATGGCTATAACCCCGAGGAAAAACAGGCGGTGTGGCTGCGTCTGGAACAGCTACTGGTGCAGGTGATGGCCAGCAAGCTGGAAGTGTTCGACCCACACTGCCTGCGACAGCAGTTGGAGGCCCGCAAGATTCGCTTCATGCCGCACCAGTCGCCGTATTGCTGGGCATACCAGCTGATCGCGCGGGGTGCACGGGTGATTTCCAGGCTGGATGCCTATGGATTGGCATTGCTGCCGGAGTTTCGCGAGCGCCACCTGGCGGATTTGCGCGATGCGATAGATCGGGAATTCTTTCTGCTTTCAGAGGCGCATTACGAGCGCTATATCGCCCCTGGATTCCTCAAGGATGCCTTCGGGCCAGCCCTGATCGCCACAGTCTAATGTGGGAGGGGCGGTGCGACGCTTCGACTTGCCCCCTCCCACAATCAGCAGGTCCAGGGCGCATCCCGTTCTGGCTGCAACCCGTAGAGATGAATCGCCCGCTGACACACCGCCGGCGCCAAACTCCCCTGCTCCACCAATGCCGTCAACGCTGCCAGCACAATATGGTGCCGATCCACCTCAAAGAAATCACGCAACGCCGCCCGTGTATCACTGCGCCCAAACCCATCGGTGCCGAGCACGGTGTAGCCCGAATCCACGTACGAGCCAATCATCTGCGGCACTGCCCGCACATAATCGGACACGGCAATCACCGGCGCGCCTTTGGGCAAACAGTCATGCAAATGACTGACACGCTTGATGCCCTGCGGATGCAGGCGATTCCAGCGCTCCACCTCTCTCGCTTCCCGCGCCAGTTCACTGAAGCTGGTGACGCTGTACACCGCGCTTTGCACCTGCCAGTCGTCCATCAGCAACTGCGCCGCCGCCAGGGCCTCACGCACCAGCGTGCCGGAGCCGAGCAGGCGCACCTGCGCGTCCTGCGTACCCTGCAAGCGATACATGCCCTTGATGATCGCGCCTTCCACGCCTTCCGGCAGGCTGGGTTGCGCGTAGTTTTCGTTCATCAGCGTCACGTAGTAGAACTCGTCGACATCCTGCTCCAGCATCCGACGCATACCGTGGTCGAGGATCACCGCAAACTCACCGGCGAACGCCGGATCATAGGCGCGGCAATTGGGCACGGCGGCGGCAGCAAGGTGGCTGCTGCCGTCCTGATGCTGCAAACCTTCGCCGCCCAGGGTGGTGCGCCCGGCCGTGGCGCCGAGCAGGAAGCCCCGGGCACGCTGGTCGGCAGCTGCCCAGATAAGGTCGCCCACGCGCTGAAAACCGAACATCGAGTAATAGATATAGAAGGGCAACATGCGCAGGCCATGCACCGAGTAACTGGTCGCGGCGGCCACCCAGGAACTGATGGCGCTGGCTTCGCTGATGCCTTCTTCCAGGATCTGCCCGTCGGTGGCTTCGCGGTAACTGAGGATCGAGCCGATGTCTTCCGGCTCATAGTGCTGGCCGACACTGGAGTAGATGCCAATCTGCTTGAACAGGTTGGCCATGCCAAACGTACGCGCCTCGTCGGCAACGATGGGCACGATGCGCGGCCCCAATTGTCCGTCTTTGAGCAAGTGGGTGAGCATACGGACGAAGGCCATGGTGGTAGACATTTCCTTGCCTTCAGCGGCCGTGGCGAAACCCGCATAACCGCTCATGGACGGCACGCTGACACGCGCTGCGAGCTGGCTGCGGCTGGGCACGTAACCGCCCAGGGTGTTGCGGCGCTGGTGCAGGTAGCGTAACTCCAGGCTGTCATCGGCCGGCTTGAAAAAACTCAAGGACTCGACCTGCTCATCCGACAGCGGCAATTGGAAACGATTGCGAAAGGCAATCAGCGCCTGGCGATCAAGCTTCTTCTGTTGGTGAGTGGTCATCTTGCCCTGCCCGGCTTCGCCCATGCCAAAGCCCTTTTTGGTCTGAGCCAGGATCACCGTGGGTTTGCCCTTGGTCCGGCGGGCAGCGTGGTAAGCGGCGTGGATCTTGACCATGTCATGGCCGCCACGCTTGAGGCGGTCGATCTGCTCATCGCTCAGGCCCTCGACCAGCTTGGCCAGGGATTCACTCTGGCCAAAAAAATGCTCGCGGTTATAGGCGCCATCCTTGGCGGCGAAGGTTTGGAACTGGCCATCCACGGTCTGCGAAAGGGTTCGGACCAATGAGCCGTCGACGTCCTTGGCGAGCAACGCATCCCAGTCCGAGCCCCACACGAGTTTGATCACGTTCCAACCGGCGCCGCTGAACAAGGCTTCCAACTCGTCGATGATGCGTCCATTACCGCGTACCGGGCCGTCGAGGCGTTGCAGGTTGCAGTTGACGACCCAGGTCAGGTTGTCCAGGCCCTCGCGGGCGGCCAGGGTCAGGGCTGACATGCTTTCCGGTTCGTCCATTTCGCCGTCGCCGAACACGCCCCACACATGGCGGTCCGAGGTGTCCTGCAAGCTGCGGTGCTGCAGGTAACGCATAAAGCGCGCCTGGAAAATCGAGCTGATGGGGCCAATGCCCATGGAACCGGTGGGGAACTGCCAGAAGTCGGGCATCAACCATGGATGGGGATAGCTGGACAGCCCGCGAGCGCCCTCCTTCGGCCCACCGATTTCTTGGCGGTAGTGGGCCAGATCCTGTTCTGTGAGGCGCCCTTCAAGGTAGGCACGGGCATAAATACCGGGCGCCGAATGGGGCTGGTAGAACACCAGGTCACCGCCGGATTGCTCGCTGCGGGCGCGGAAAAAGTGGTTGAAGCCCACTTCGAACAAATCCGCGGCGCTGGCGTAACTGGCGATATGCCCGCCCAGTTCGCCATACGCCTGATTGGCGCGCACCACCATGGCCAGGGCATTCCAGCGCACCAGCGAGGCGAGGCGCTCTTCGGTGGCCAGGTCGCCGGGAAAAGCCGGCTGCTGCTTGACGCTGATGCTGTTGATATACGGTGTGCCGTGGCGGGGTTTCCAGTCGATGCCCGGCGCACCGCCTTCGCGGGCCAGCAGGTCTAGAATTTCGCGGGCCCGGGCGGGGCCGGCATTGGCCACCAGCGAGGCCAGGGCATCACGCCACTCATCCAGCTCCTGCTGATCCTGCGCCGTGTGATTGACTGCGTGGGCGAAACCGTTCATGGGCACCTCCGGACTTTTTTTCCAGTTTATGTCGGTGCTGAAGGATTTTTTGCCTGTTATCAGGCTCACCCAACAGAATTTTGAGCATGAATCACTGTAGATCGGCTTTATTCCAGCACGTTGTGCTCATGCACCCGCAAACCCGGCAATTGTGTTTAAAATGCCGCCCGCCCGATGACTGACGCACAACGATGAACCCAGACGCACTCGCTACCCTTCACGCCCACTTGCTGACCGCCCTGGCTGACGCACCGGTGGAAACCCGGCGCCTGTTCCATGGCCGTGGCCGTTGCTGGCCGGGCCTGGAACAACTGACGGTGGACTGGCTGC
This sequence comes from Pseudomonas sp. GZJR-8, assembly GCF_002916705.1. NCBI lineage: Bacteria > Pseudomonadati > Pseudomonadota > Gammaproteobacteria > Pseudomonadales > Pseudomonadaceae > Pseudomonas > Pseudomonas sp. GZJR-8. The sequence continues at coordinate 24,871 of NZ_JXSI01000005.1, forward strand.
AAGGGGTGGTGCTGGTGGCGCTGTTCAAGGAAACCGAGCACCTGCAGGCCCTCAAGCAGACGCTGCTGAACATCGACTGGGCGAGCTTTGGCGCGCACACAGTGGCGCTGCAACACCGCTACCTGCCGCAAAGCACCACCGAGTGGTTAGTGGGTGAGGCCATCGATGAGCTGACCATCACCGAGGGCGGCCTGCGGTACCTGATCGACCTGGGTAAAAAGCAGAACAGCGGGCTATTTCTCGACATGCGCTACGGGCGCAACTGGGTGCGCGAACAGGCCCAAGGCCAGCGCGTGCTGAATTTGTTTGCCTATACCTGCGGTTTTTCGGTGGCCGCCATCGAAGGCGGCGCCGACCATGTGGTGAACCTGGACATGGCCCGTGGCGCCCTCAGTCGTGGCCGCGACAACCATCGCCTGAACGGCCATGACCTGGGCAAAGTCACCTTCCTGGGCCACGACTTGTTCAAGTCCTGGGCCAAGGTCACCCGCAGCGGCCCTTACGATCTGGTGATCATCGACCCGCCGTCGTTCCAGAAAGGCAGTTTCCTGCTGACCAAGGACTACCAGCGCGTGCTGCGCCGCCTGCCGGACTTGCTCACCGCCCAAGGTACGGTGCTGGCGTGTATGAATGACCCAGCCTTCGGCGAAGATTTCCTGATCGACGGTGTAACCCGCGAGGCACCGGGCCTGCGCTTTGTGCAGCGCCTGGACAGCCCGCCGGAATTCCCCGACGTCGATCCGCAAAGTGGGCTGAAGGCCCTGGTGTTCCGTCAGGGTTGATGCCGAATCGTCCTACGCTTGCTACGCTTACGCAGACACCGGGCGGTGAACCTTATCCCCCTCTTCCCGGTCGATACCTGCATTCCCCGGCCAGACTCGACGGCGCTACGTTGTCGGCTGCCCCGTTTGACCTTTTGGAGAACCGCCCGTGATATCGACCCTGCATGTAGCCAGACTCAAAGCCTGGGGCGCCCACGGCTTTACTGCCACCGGTGTGGTACTGGCCTTCCTGGCCACCCTGGCGCTGCTGGAAAACTCCCCAAAGGCGTGCCTGCTGTGGCTGGGCCTGGCGCTGGTGGTGGATGGCGTCGATGGCTCGCTGGCGCGACGGGTGAATGTCAGCACGGTATTGCCCAGCTTTGACGGCTCGGTTCTGGACCTGGTGATCGATTACCTCACCTATGTGTTCATCCCCGCACTGTTTATCTACCGCTATATCGACCTGCCGGAATTTACCCACCTGTTTACGGTGTCGGTGATTCTGGTGTCTTCGCTGTTCTGCTTTTGCAATGTGAACATGAAGAGCAAGGACAACTACTTCGTCGGCTTCCCCGCCGCCTGGAACGTGGTCGCCCTGTGCGTGTACATCATCCAGCCTGACGCCTGGGTCACCTTGCTGACCGTGATCGGCCTGGCCCTGCTGACCGTGACACCGATGAAGTTTTTGCACCCGTTCCGGGTCAAGCGCTTCATGCCGATCAATATTGCGGTGACTACGATCTGGTTGCTGTGCAGCTTTTTGATGGTGGTGGACTATCCCAACACCAACCCGTGGACGTTTGGATTGTGGTCGCTGATGTCGGCGTATTTCCTGGGCATTTGCATCTGGCGCACGGCGCTGGAGTGGCTGGGAACCCACAAATAGCCAAGCAGACGGATTTAAAAATGTGGGAGGGGCTTGCTCCCACATTTGGTTCTGCGTGCATTCGGCAGGTAAGATGGCGGCCTTCGCATAGCGCACCTCCAACAATAAGCCCTGCCCATGCCCTTCGAACTCAGCGTTGACCTCACCACCCTGGCCATCCTGGCCGTCGTTGCCTTTATCGCCGGTTTTATCGACGCCATCGCCGGCGGCGGCGGGCTGCTGACCACACCGGCCCTGCTCACCGCCGGTATGCCACCTCACCTGGTACTGGGCACCAACAAACTCAGCTCCACCTTCGGCTCGGCCACCGCCAGTTTCACCTTTTACCGGCGCAAGCTGTTCCACCCGCGCCAATGGGTGCACGCCATCGTCGGTACATTGATCGGCGCGCTGACCGGTGCGGTGGTCGCCCACTACCTGCCCGCCGAAACCCTGAACAAGATGCTGCCGGTGATCGTCTTTGCCTGCGGGGTGTACCTGTTGTTCGGCGGTACGCCAAAGGCGCCGGTGGATGCCGAAGCACCGATCAAGAAGAAATGGCAGGCCACCCAAGGCTTTGGCCTGGGCTTCTACGACGGCGTGGCCGGGCCTGGCACCGGTGCATTCTGGACCGTCAGCACGATGCTGCTGCACCCCATCGACCTGGTGAAGGCCAGCGGCGTCGCGCGCAGCATGAACTTCGTCAGCAACGCGGCGGCGCTGACGGTGTTTATCATCAATGGCTCGGTAGACTGGATCGTCGGGCTGGCGATGGGCGTGTCAGTGATGTGTGGCGCGTTCTTTGGCGCACGCAGCGCAATCAGCGGCGGCGCCAAATTCATTCGCCCGGTGTTTATCACCGTGGTGCTGGGCCTGACCGTACGCCTAGCCTGGCAGCACTGGTTCAGCGTGGCCTAAGCGGCGGGCCACGTAGAGGTCGATCAGGTAACGTGCAATCGAACGTGACGCCGGCAACGGCGGCAGTTCGTGGATGTTGAACCACTGCGCATCCTCGATCTCGTCGGCCTGGGGCACGATGTCGCCACCGGCGTACTCGGCGTGGAAACCCAGCATCATCGAATGGGGGAACGGCCAGCACTGGCTGCCCATGTACTGGATATTCTTCACTTCTATCTGCACTTCCTCGCGCACTTCGCGGATCAGGCAGTCTTCGGCCGATTCGCCGGGTTCGGCAAAGCCGGCCAAGGTGCTGTAGACCCCTGTGACGAAACGTGGCGAGCGCGCCAGAAGAATCTCGTCACCACGGGTCACCAGCACGATCATGCTCGGCGAAATCCGTGGGTAGCTGCGCAGGTCGCAAGGCGCGCAGTACATCGCCCGCTCCCGCGGGACCTGAACCATGGCCTGGCCGCAACTGCCGCAGAAACGATGCTCCCGCGCCCAGGTGCCGATCTGGGCGGCGTAGCCCAGCACTCTGTAGAGAGTGTGATCGCCCTGTAGCATGAAACCGCGCAGCCCCTGCCAACTGCACCCTGGCACATCGGCAGCACTGTCGAGTTCCAGCAAGTACACCGGTTCACCATCGAGGTGGCCGATGCCGTGTTCAGCGAACACCGGCAGGTCCTGACGCTTAAGCCACTCCCGAGGGAACAGAGGGCCATTGGCGTCATGCAAAAAGCCCTCACGGCTGCGGGCGACGGTCCAGCCGCCGACGGCGTCGTTATCCAGCAGCGTTGTGGTAATCCAGCCTGGGGTCATATCAGTCAATCCACGAATTCGGGTTTCTGCTTGCTCATATGGGCCGCAATGGCCACGCGCAAGTCGTTGGATTGCAACATAGCCGAGTTCCAGGTGGCAACGTATTCCAGGCCGTCATTGACTGTGTGGTCACGCATGTAGCTGATCATGGCTTTGGTGCCGGTCACGGCGATTGGCGACTTGGCGGCGATTTCATGGGCGATTTCCATAACGCCGGCCAGCAGGCTGTCCTGATCGGCATACACGCGATTGACCAGGCCGATGCTGCGCGCTTCTTCAGCACCGAACTGGCGACCGGTGTAAGCCAACTCACGCAACATGCCGTCGCCGATGATGCGCGGCAGGCGTTGCAAAGTGCCTACGTCAGCGGCCATGCCGATGTCGATTTCCTTGATCGAGAACTGCGCGCCCTCGGCCGCGTAGCGCATGTCGCAGGCGCTGATCAGGTCAATGGCCCCGCCAATGCAGTAGCCCTGGATCGCGGCGAGTACCGGCTTGCGGCAATGGTCGACCGCATTGAACGAGGCTTGCAGCTCGAGGATCTTGCGCCGTAACAGGCGCGCATTACGCCCCACGTCCTTGCTGAACTCATTGGCTATCGAGGCCAGCATCATCAGGTCGATACCCGAAGAGAAATGCTTGCCCGCACCACTGAGCACCACGGCGCGCACGGCATCGGTGTCGTCGATCCATTGGAAGATGTCGATGATTTCGGTCCAGAACGCCGCATTCATGGCGTTGATCTTTTCCGGGCGATTGATCTGCACATGGGCAACGTTGCCGCTCAGTTCGACGACGAAGGCTTGGTATTCGGACATGGCAGTGATCCCTGACTGGCGATTGAGAAAGGCCAGACTATATCAAGGGTGCGCCACGGCGCATCGGCCAAAAGCGGGACTGGCCACGGTGAGGGAAAAGACGCTGGATAAAACCCGGTGCACACGCCATCCTTTGCGCTTTAAGCCGCCCCTGTCAGCGGCGCTCGACGTTTTAAGGATATGCCATGCACGCCCAACCCCTCTCTCCCGCCGATTTCGACTTCATTGACGCCACCTTGCTCAAATACGGTGAAGAGCACTCGGTGCTGAACATGGCCGAACTCGACGGTTATTTCACCGCCCTGGTTTCCAGCCCGGCCAAGGTGGACGTGGCCGAGTGGTTCCCGGCGATCTGGGGTGGGCAAAACCCTGAATGGGACAACATGGACGAGGCCCAGGATTTTCTCGAACTGTGTGTACGCCATATGAATACCCTGGCCGCTCAATTGGCCACCGACTCCCAGGCATTCAAAGCCCGTTTCGATGAAACCGAACATCAAGACCAGGCGGTGACGCTGGCTGAAGAATGGTGTTTTGGTTATGTGCGGAGTGTGACGATCGGCAACTGGCCGCCATTGCCCGCCGAACAAGCCGGGCAACTGGAAAAAATCACCGCGTGCGCCGAGCAGGACAATTTCGAACTTCCGGCGGACCTGGATATAAACGCCCATCAACAGCAGGTCAGCGAAATCGAACCGGCTGCGCGGGTGCTGCATGACTACTGGTTGAGCCAGCGTTAAGCCGGGCTTGCTGGCCCCGTCCCACATTTGAATCGGAGCACATTCCAGAAAATTCACGCAGATCACTTGCTCACTCGACAAGCATGGCGTGTTTGCCTGATTATTCGGGTCCGCACGTCGGCCACTCCACGCCACCTCGCCTTGACCAGGAGCCTTGTACCTTGAGTTCGCAAAAAACCGTGACCGTTACACCGCCCAACTTTCCTCTCAATGGCAAGGTCGCGCCCCCCGGCTCCAAATCCATCACCAACCGCGCCCTGTTGCTGGCGGCATTGGCCAAGGGCACCAGCCGTTTGAGCGGTGCGTTGAAAAGCGATGACACTCGCCATATGTCAGTCGCCCTGCGTCAGATGGGTGTGAGTATCGATGAGCCAGACGACACCACGTTTGTCGTCAACAGCCAAGGCTCGCTGCAATTGCCTGCCCAACCACTGTTCCTCGGTAACGCCGGGACTGCCATGCGCTTTCTCACCGCCGCCGTGGCCACCGTGCAAGGCAGCGTGGTGCTGGACGGCGATGAATACATGCAAAAGCGCCCGATTGGCCCGCTGCTGACCGCCCTCGGCCAAAACGGAATTCAGGTCGACAGCCCCACTGGCTGCCCGCCCGTGACCGTGCATGGCACAGGCAAGGTACAAGCCAGGCGCTTTGAGATCGATGGCGGTTTGTCCAGCCAGTATGTATCGGCCCTGCTGATGCTCGCGGCCTGTGGTGAGGCGCCGATTGAAGTGGCGTTGACCGGCAAAGACATCGGCGCCCGTGGCTACGTAGACCTGACCCTGGATTGCATGCGCGCCTTTGGCGCCCAGGTTGAAGCCGTGGACGATACCACCTGGCGCGTCGCCCCGACCGGCTACACCGCCCAGGATTACCTGATCGAACCCGACGCCTCGGCCGCTACCTACCTGTGGGCCGCCGAAGTGCTGACCGCTGGCCGTATCGACATCGGTGTCGCAGCCCGGGATTTCACCCAGCCGGACGCCCAGGCCCAGGCTGTGATCGCCCAGTTCCCGAACATGCAAGCCACGGTGGTCGGTTCGCAAATGCAGGACGCAATCCCGACCCTGGCCGTGCTCGCCGCTTTCAACAACACCCCGGTGCGTTTTACTGAACTGGCGAACCTGCGCGTCAAGGAATGTGACCGTGTACAGGCACTGCACGACGGCCTCAATGAGATCCGCCCAGGCCTGGCGAGCATTGAGGGCGACGACCTGCTGGTGGCGAGCGACCCAGCCCTGGCCGGCACCGCGTGCACGGCGCTGATCGACACCCACGCCGACCACCGCATCGCCATGTGCTTTGCCCTGGCCGGGCTGAAAGTTTCGGGGATTCGCATCCAGGACCCGGACTGCGTGGCCAAGACCTACCCTGAGTACTGGAAAGCCTTGGGCAGCCTGGGCGTTCAATTGACCTACTGACACGCCGATCGTGAAACTTCGCCGGGAGCGTCAATGACCATTCGCCAACCCTGCCCTCCCGGCGCCTGTGTGTGCGAGCGTGAACAACTGCTGGAGGCGCCCGGCGCGGACCTGCGCATCCTCCAGTTGACGCGACAGCAGGAAAAAATCCTGCTCGAACGCCTTGAAAACCTCAAGAGTCTGCAAGACCTTGAACACATGCAGCAGCGGATGTACGAGCAACTGGGCATCCGCGTGCACATTGCGCCTGGGCATACCGAGGTCAAGAGTATGCGCGGGATCCAGATCGTTATCGACGAGTTGCCGGGCATGTGCCGCAAGACTCGTCAATCGATCCCGGCGTCGATCCGCCGCGGCCTGGAAAAACGCCCCGAGATTGCCTACCGCTTGCTCGATGCCCACGACCTGTTTCGCGACACCTGAATCACCCCGCGACTGTCTCGCGCTGGAACATCCCCTGCCCCACAGCTTTGGCCGTGTGCAAATGCGCCTGGGCGCCCCCGCTCTCCGAATCCAGCAGCAGCTTGGACGTCAGCACCTGCGCCCCGCAGTAATCAAAGATGCCGTAATCGATCTGGGTGTGCATGGCCTTGGCATAGCCGTGCCGATCGAAAGCGCTGTCATCCGCGCCCCCGAGGGCCAGCAGGTGCACCTGCAAGTGGCGCAGTTTTTTCACGACGGGTGTGTCGGGGCCATAATCAATCGCCCAGCCGTTGACGAACACGCGGTCGACCCAGCCTTTGAGCAACGCCGGCATCGACCACCAGTAGATCGGGAAAGCCACCACCAGCGCGTCGGCGCGCTCGATACGCGCCTGTTCGGCCAGCACATCGGCCGGCGGAGTTGCATGAGCGCGGTGCACCTGATGGTCGGCGGCGGTGTAGCGTGGATCGAACCCTTCGGCGGCAAGGTCGGCGATTTCGAAGGTGTGGCCGGCGGCGGTCAAACCGGCGCCTACCTGAGCCGCTACGCTATGGGTGAGCGATTTCCGGTCGTGATGAGCAACTACGATCAAGGCGTGCATGACTTTAACTCCTGACAGGATTAAGCTACGTTTAGTAAGTTACGCCCCTTAAGTTACTTTTGGTATATAAACATGTCAAGCAGTGAATCCCCTGCCCCACGTCGGCGCTTGTCCCGTGAAGATCGCCAGCGCCAATTACTCGATGTGGCGTGGCAATTGGTGCGCGAGGAAGGCACCGACGCCCTGACCCTGGGCCGCCTGGCGGAGCTGGCAGGTGTGACCAAGCCGGTGGTCTACGACCACTTCACCACGCGTGCGGGATTGCTGGCGGCGTTGTATGCCGATTTCGATGCGCGCCAGGACCAGGTCTTTACCGAGGCCATCGACACCAGTAAGGCGACGCTAGAGGACCGGGCATGGGTGATCGCGTCGGCGTATGTCGATTGCGTGCTGTTGCAGGGCCGGGAAATCCCCGGAGTGATTGCCGCGCTGAGCGGCTCGCCGGAGCTGGCGGTACTCAAGCGCGAATATGAGGCGATCTTCCTGGAAAAGTGCTCCAACGCACTGTCACCGTTCGCCTCGGGCGGCGGTGTTTCCAAGGCCGGCTTGCGCGCTATGCTCGGTGCGGCGGAAGCCCTGTCTCATGCGGCAGCCAATGGCGAGATCAGCCGTGAGGAGGCCCAGCAGGAATTGCTGGCGACCATCCTGGGGATGGTCCAGCGGGTCAAATCGTAGGAAACCGCTGCTGGATGTACAGCTGCACCTTGCGCGTCAACTGATCCAGATGCCGGTCACGCTGTTTTTCAGCGTCGACCATGGCGCGCTTGCCGTGCTTTTGCAGCAGGTAGGTATGAATCTGGCGCACTTCCAGCGAACGATAGATCGCTGCCACATCCAACACCCCCATCAAGCCATCGGTGCCGTAGTCCCGGGTGTTCATCAGCACTTGGGTGCCACGTGCGCCGCGCACCTGAAACCCCATGGCCTCGAATGCTGGCACCTTCTCCACCGCACAGGCCAGTTCGGCGTGGGGATAGCGCGCCAGCACATCGCCTAGCATTAGCTTCGCCACGCCCTGGCGACGAAAGCCGGCCTGCACCGCCATAAAGGCAATGCCGCAGGCTTGAGGGTCGTTCTTGACCGGCAGATACAGGCAAAAACCGACAACGGTTTCGTCCTGCATCGCCACGACCAGCTCGACGGCGATGCCCTTCTCGCCATTCAACGCCTCAAGGTACAAGTGCACCTCAAACCCGATGGCGTACTGGTAGATGTTGTAGAGCAAGTTACTTGGCGCCAGCGCGACACTGCTGATGTCGGTGAGGTTGTCCACCACCATCTGCAGGATCTGGCTATTGACCGATTCGGGGCACGGCGTGGTGTAACGGGTAAGGCTGAACATGCAAATTCCTGGAGTTTCGCGTCAAGGCAGCGGCGATTGTACCTGTTGCAGGCCGCTCATGGCCCGCACAGTGAACGCAGGTAACGGGCCTTGCCGCCTATCTTGCTGCACTGATCGTGTTGCACACATATTGACAAGCTAAATTCGTAACGACTATTGTCTGACAACCTGATTACCAAGGTTTCATCATGCTTGAGCTCCAGCGCCCCGACTCGCTTGTCGTACGGGTTGTCAGCGCCATTCGCGCAGAAATCGAATCCGGCCAACTGGCTCCGGAGTCGCGCCTGCCTACCGAACAGCAATTGGCTGAACAGCTCAACGTCAGCCGCTCTGTGGTGCGCGAGGCCATTGCCCAGCTCAAGGCCGACGGTGTTCTCACCGCCCGCCGGGGGTTGGGGTCGTTCATTTCGCAGACCCCGGCCGGCACGGTGTTCCGTTTCCCGCAGCAAAATGGGCGACGGCCTGACCTGGCGCAGATGTTCGAAGTGCGCCTGTGGATCGAAACCCAAGCCGCCTCGATTGCCGCCCAGCGCCGTGACGCCGCCGACCTGCAACGCATGGAAAGCGCCTTGCAGGCCATGCAGGACCATCGCGACGACTTTGAAGCCGCAGCCCTGGCCGATGTGGAATTCCACCGCGCCATTGCCGACGCCAGCAAGAATGACTACTTCGTGGCCTTCCATGACTTCCTCAGAAGCCAGCTGGCGAGCGCACGCAAGACCGCCTGGGAAAACTCTGCCTCGCGCTTCGCCACCGGCTCGGCCGATGCGACCCAGGAACACCAGCAGCTCTATCAGGCCATCGCCGACGGTGATGCCCAACGCGCCGCTGCCAGTGCAGAGGCCCATCTGCGTGCATCCGCACGGCGCTTGCAACTGGAACTGCCTCCCATCAACTGATCGACTTTTTAAAGCGTGTCCCCGGACACGCCATTTTTTTAACAAAAACATTAGTCTGACAACCTGATAAGCAGACCAAAATGTCTAACCTTAGGTACTCCCAGCAATGATTCACGACTTTTGCATTATCGGCGGCGGCATCGTCGGCCTCGCCACTGCCATGGAACTGCTCAAGCGCCAACCCGGCGCATCACTGGTTATCCTGGAAAAGGAGCCGGTGCTGGCCAAGCACCAGACCGGCCACAACAGCGGCGTGATCCACGCCGGTATTTACTACGCCCCCGGCAGCCTCAAGGCCGACCTGTGCAAGCGCGGTGCCGAAGCCACCAAGCAGTTCTGCCGCGAATACGGGATCAAGTTCGAGGTGTGCGGCAAGCTGCTGGTGGCCTCCAGCCCCCTGGAAATGCAACGCATGGAAGCCCTGCACGCCCGCGCCCAGCTCAACGGTATGCAGGTCGAGCGCCTGGATGCCGAGCAACTGCGCGAGCGTGAACCAAACATCGTCGGCCTGGGCGGCTTGTTTCTCGATGCCACCGGCATTGTCGATTACCGCCAGGTGTGCGAGACCATGGCCCAGGTGATTCGCCGCAACGACGGGCAGATCTGCCTGGAACGCACGGTCACTGCGATCCACGAAGACACCGATAAAGTCACGGTCCATACCCAGGGCGAAACCTGGCAGGCGCGGCACCTGGTGGTGTGCGCCGGTTTGCAATCGGACCGCCTGGCTCGCCTGGCCGGGATCAGTATCGACCATCAGATCATCCCGTTTCGCGGCGAGTACTTCCGCTTGCCGGCGGCAAAGAACAACATCGTCAACCACCTGATCTACCCGATCCCCGACCCGCAGTTGCCGTTTCTCGGCGTGCACCTGACACGCATGATCGACGGCAGTGTCACCGTCGGCCCGAATGCCGTGCTGGGCCTGGGCCGCGAGAACTACCGCAAGTTCTCGGTGAACTGGCGCGATGTGGCGCAATACGCCAGCTTCCCGGGTTTCTGGAAAACCCTCTGGCAGAACCTCGGCTCCGGCACCACCGAGATGAAAAACTCTTTGTTCAAGTCCGGCTACCTGGAGCAGTGCCGCAAGTACTGCCCTTCACTGACCCTCGACGACTTGCTGCCCTACGAGGCCGGTATCCGTGCCCAGGCAGTCATGCGCGACGGCAGCCTGGTACACGATTTCCTATTCGCCCAAACCCCGCGAATGCTCCACGTGTGCAACGCACCTTCACCGGCCGCCACCTCGGCCATGCCCATCGGCGCGATGATCGCCGACCGTCTGTTCCAGCCTCAGTAATACCCGTACTGCCCGTTCACCCAAAAATAACTACAAAGACCAGAAGGAAATCCAGCATGTCGGCATCCGCCTCCATCCCCGGCACCGAAACGCCCGAACAAACCCGCAAGCGCCTGCGCAAAGTGGCCGCCGCCACCATCTTTGGCTCGATGCTGGAGTGGTACGACTTTTACCTGTACGCCACCATGGCGGCCATTGTGTTTTCGAAGATCTTCTTCGATAACAGCGACCCGAAAACGGCCACGCTGATGGCCTTTTCCACCTTTGCCATCGGCTTTATCGCCCGCCCTTTCGGCGGCATTCTGTTCGGCTACCTGGGTGACAAGTTCGGACGCAAGCAGGTGCTGGTGCTGACCTTCTGCCTGATGGGCGTGTGCACCACGCTGATCGGCCTGATCCCCAGCTATGCCTCCATTGGTATCTGGGCGCCGATCCTGCTGGTGTTCATCCGCATCATCCAGGGGCTGGGCGCGGGTGCTGAACTGTCGGGCGCCGCGGTAACTTCCTACGAACACGCCTCCCATGGCAAGCGCGGCAGCCAAGGTGCCTGGCCGGCACTGGGGCTGAACCTGGGCCTGTTGCTGTCCTCACTGACCATTTACCTGCTGACCATCAACGGTAACGAGTTCTTGCTGGCCGGCGGTTGGCGCATCCCGTTTATCTGCAGCATCGTGCTGGTGGGCGTGGGTCTGTGGGTGCGTAACAGCATTCCGGAAACCCCGCAGTTCGAGGAACTGAGCAAGGAAAAAGCCAAGGCCAAGCCGTCGCCCCTTAAAGCGTTGTTCAAGAACGACCTCAAGGGCCTCGCCGTGGTGTTCTTTGTCGCGATTGGCTACAACGCCCTGAGCTATATCTTCAAGACCTTCTCCCTGGCGTACCTGACCCAATTCAAAGGTGTGGATGTACACGTCACCTCCCTGTCGGTGACCATCGCCAGCCTGGTGGCCATCGTGGCCGTGCCTTGCTTTGGCTGGCTGTGCGACAAGTGGAGCAGCAAGATTGTGTTGATGCTCGGCGGTCTGTGCTCGCTGCTGTTCGCCTACCCGTTCCTGGCCCTGCTCAACAGTGGTGAAAGCCTGATGATCTATCTGGCCATCGGTGTGGGCACCGGTATCCTTGCGCCGATGATGTTTGCGCCCCAGGGCTCGTTCCTGAGCCGGCAATTCCCGACCCAGACGCGCTCATCGGGCTTCGGCACCGGGCGCGAAATCGGCACCGCGATTGCCGGTGGCCTGGCACCGCTGGGCGCGCTGTCGATGGTGGCGGCCTCGGCCACTCATTCCACCGATGGCGTGGTGGTTATCCTCGCGATTTCCGCCCTGCTGGTGGTGGTGTTCGCCCTCTGCGATCAGGGTGCAAAACACTCGACATTCAAGAACTGAAGAAAAAAGTTCGGACCAACGGGTGCATGGATGCACCTGGATCGCGCATCATGGGCACTTTCAAGCTCAAGGGTAACGTCCATGCGCGTTCTGTCATTGATGATGGGTCTTACGACGCTGGCCGCCACTACGGTGTTCTGCGCCAGCGCGATGGCGAATGAAGAAAGTCAGTTAGTCCAACAGATCAACCAATACCGCAGCCAGGTGCAACGCTGCGGTGACCAGGGTTCCCAGGAACTGCCACCGCTGACCAGCGACACACGGCTGGTGCTGCCGGCCTCCAATGTCGGCGATTTGCAGCAGTCGCTGGCGCGGGCTGCGTACCCTATGGTCAACGTGCAGGCCATCAGCCTGTCCGGGCCCAAGGATGCCGACGCCGCCATGAAAGCAGTGCGCGAAAGCTTCTGTCGGGTCGTACTGGACCCGCAATATGTCGACATCGGCGTCAGCAACAGCGGCCAGGATTGGCGCATCGTGCTGGCCCGCCCGCTGCTGACCAGTGGCCTGGGCGACTGGCAGACCGAAGGCAAGCAACTGCTGAACCTGGTCAACGCTGCGCGCGCCGAACCACATCAATGCGGCACCCAGGCGTTCAGCGCGACCACGCCGCTGTCGTGGAACGACACCCTGGCCAGCGCGGCCAACAGCCACACGCGCAACATGGCCAACGGCAACTTCTTCGACCACCTGGACCACGACGGTCGTACTCCCGGTGACCGCGCCGAACTGGCCGGGTATATCGCAAAGAACATCGGCGAAAACATCGCTGCCGGCCTCGATACCCCTCGCAAGGTCGTGGACGGTTGGCTCGCCAGCCCCGGCCATTGCGCCAACCTGATGAACCCGCAATTTCGCGAATTGGGCGCGGCCTACGCGATGGACCCAAAAAGCGATGCGGGTATCTATTGGACAGGTGTATTCGCCGCTCAATAACCTGGATATTCGCGCTGAACTGGGAGCAGTCATTCAGGTCTGTTGCTTGGCAACCTGACGTTTCAGGCAATAGTCGAACCGCGGTAGATAAGGTGTTGACCCCATGATGAATTGGCTGCAAGGCAACAGCGACATGGCCGAGCGGGTCCGCCAGCATGATTGGGCCAGTACGCCCCTCGGCCCGCTGGAGCAGTGGTCCGATGTATTGAAGACCACCGTCGCGCTGTGCTTCGCTTCCAGGTTTCCCCAGGCCATTGTTTGGGGGCCTGAGTTGATTACGCTCTACAACGATGCATTCCGGCCGATTCTGGGCAACAAGCCGGAGGCACTGGGCCGCCCTTTCAGCGAGGTGTGGCACGAGGCCTGGAGCGAGATAAGCCCCATCGCCAGCGCGGCGTTCGACGGTCATGCCACCTATATTGAAAACTTCCCGCTGATGCTCAAGCGCAATGGCGCGCCGGAACAGGCGTATTTCACTTTTTGCTACAGCCCTATCCGCGACTCCCGAGGCAACGTGGTGGGTATGCTCGATACGGTGACCGAGACCACCTCCACCGTATTCCTCGCCCGTCGCCTGGCGGTGCTGGATGCCATCGGCAACGCCGTGGCCAGCGCCACCGACGCCGAAGCCATCATGACATCGACCACCCAACTGCTGGCGCAACACCTGCAAGTGTCGATTTGCGCCTATGCCGATATGGATGAGGATGAAGATGGCTTCACTATCCGTGGCGACTGGGCGGCGCAGGGCTCACCCAGCATCATCGGCCACTACAGCCTGGCGGCGTTCGGCGAACGCGCGGTGAGGGCTCTGCGTGCCGGTCAGCCCCTGGTGATCCGCGATAACCTGATCGAACTGCCCGCCGATGAGTCGGCAACCTTCCAGGCGCTGGGCGTCACGGCTACCATCTGCGTGCCGCTGATCAAGGATGGACGTCTCACGGCGCTGATGGCCGTGCATGACAAACAGCCCCGCTACTGGTCGCCCTATGATCTGGCGTTGTTGGGTGAAGTGACCGAACGGTCCTGGGCGCACATCGAGCGCGTGCGCGCCGATGCCGCCGTACGCGAGGGTTTGGCGGCCTACACCGAACTCAACGCCACACTGGAGCAGCGCGTGGAAGAACGCACCCTCGCGCTGGCCCAGGCCGAGGCCGCGCTGCGCCAGTCACAGAAGCTTGAAGCCATCGGCCAACTGACCGGCGGCGTCGCCCATGACTTCAACAACCTGCTGACCATCATTCGCTCGTCAGTGGACTTCCTGCGCCAACCGAACTTGTCGCAAGAGCGTCGCCAGCGCTACATGAGCGTCGTCTCCGACACCGTGGAGCGGGCCAGTAAACTCACCAGCCAATTGCTTGCCTTCGCCCGTCGCCAGCCGTTGAACCCGCAGGTATTGGATGTCAGCCAGCGGGTACGCAACATCGGCGAGATGCTTGAAAGTGTCACCGGCGCCCGCATTCATGTACAGGTGCAGTTGCCCGATCAGCCGTGCTACGCACGCATTGACCCCAGCCAACTCGAAACCGCGCTGCTCAACATCGCACTCAATGCTCGCGACGCAATGGACGGCCAGGGCACCCTGACCCTCAAGGTCGCCACACAGCAAGCGCTGCCGCGCATCCGCGGTGACGCCGAGTCGCGCCTGCCGTACATCAGCATCTCTCTGACCGACACCGGCACCGGTATTGCCAGCGACACCATCGACCGTATCTTCGAGCCGTTCTTCACCACCAAGGCCGTTGGCAAAGGCACCGGGCTGGGCCTGTCGCAAGTCTTCGGCTTTGCCAAACAGTCGGGCGGCAACATCGATGTGGCAAGTACCCTCGGCCAGGGCACTGTGTTCACCTTGTATTTGCCCCAAGTGGAAGGCGAACCCGCCCCGCAGCAGGACGAACAGGAGCAACTTGTACCGCCGCAGGAGGCTGCCCAACGGCATGTTCTGATCGTAGAAGACAACCTGGAAGTGGGACGTTTCGCCAGCCAGATCCTCAAGGACCTGGGCTACAAGACCACTTGGGCGACCAATGCCGAGCAGGCACTGGCCCTCGCTGGCAACAACGCCCGAGCCTTCGACGCGATTTTTTCGGATGTGGTCATGCCGGGGATGACCGGCGTTGCGATGGCCAGACTGCTGCGTGAGCGGCGTCTGGACCTGCCGGTGGTACTTGTCTCAGGCTACAGCGAAGAGCTGGCGGACAGCGGTTATGAGGGGTTTGAGTTCCTCGCCAAACCCTACTCCGCCGAACAGGTCGCCAGGGCGTTGGTGAGGGCGATGTCCAAGGATCAGACCGCTACGGCCACCTGATCAAGACCTTGAGCCTTAGCGGTGCAGGTCTTCAAACCCGTCGCGCTCATCGGTTTGGGCCGCGCGGGTTGAAAGACGGTGTGTACGCTCCATTTGCCGAGTCAGGCGGAAGGCTTTTTCCAGCGCATCGGACAGTTTGCAGGTGGCCGTCACCACAAAAGATGAAAACACCAGCACCGCCAGGGCCACACCCACTTGCATCGGCGCCGGCTGGAACAACAGCCACAGCGTACAGGGCAACAGCACCAACGCCATCGAACTCAAGGTCATGTAGCGAAAGGCCGAGTAGCAGGACACCGCACTGACTGACATTCCTACGGTAAAGAGCATCACCAGTACCTGGGACACTCGGTCATCGACCGGCATCACCGCCAGCGCTCCACCTCCCCAGATGCCAGCCGACAACATCAGCGTGATCCAGTAACGCCGCTCCCAACGCTTTGGGGTGCGCTCGCTGTCAGGGCAGCGAAACCACTGCACGAACATGTGCAGGCGCAGCAGTGACGAGCAACCCAGCAGCACCAGCCATACCAGAATGATTCGATGATCGAAGCGATCCCAGCACAGCCAGCAGAGCATGGCGGCCCCCAGATAACTACCGAAGACGGCCGAGAACGACTGGCGAAACAGTTGGTGCAACCGGTCGGTTCGCACTTGCTGCTCGATGATGGGATCCTGATCTTGCCCATGCCCAAGGCTGTTCATGCAATGCGCCTGTGTCGATTGCGACGGCAAAGGCGCCATTGTGGCACCCTGCCAGTATCGGGAACAACTGCATCCGCCAATCCAGTGCCCTTACAGCTCCTGCGGACGCAGAATCAACACACCCAGCGGCGGCAGGTTCAACGACAGTGACACCGGTTGCCCATGACGCGGCTCATCCTGGGTGAACACCTCTCCCCCATTGCCAAAGTTGGAACCGGCGTAAGTGTCCGCATCACTGTTGATTACCTCACTCCAACGCCCGCCGAACGGCACACCAACCGCATAGCCTTCACGCGGCACCGGAGTGAAGTTAGCAACCACAAGCATCGGCCGGCCGTCCTTGCTCCAGCGCAGCCAGGCGTAAACACTGTTGATCGCATCATCGCCAATCAGCCACTGGAAGCCTTGGGGAGCATCATCCTGTTCATGCAGCGCCGGCTCCTCGCGGTACAGGCGGTTCAAATCGCCCACCAGCTTCTGCACACCACGGTGCTCAGGGTATTGCAGCAGATACCAGTCCAGTTGCTGGTCGTGGTTCCATTCGCGCCACTGGCCAAATTCGCAGCCCATAAACAACAGCTTCTTGCCCGGGTGCATCCACATGAAACTCAGATAGGCGCGCAGATTGGCAAACTTCTGCCAGCGATCTCCCGGCATCTTGTCGATCAGCGAGTGCTTGCCGTGCACCACTTCGTCGTGTGAGATCGGCAAGATAAACCGCTCGGACCAGGCATATACCAGGCCGAAGCTCAGCTCGTTGTGATGATGGGCACGGTAGACCGGGTCTTGCTGGATGTAGTGCAGCGAGTCATGCATCCAGCCCATGTTCCACTTGTAATTGAACCCCAGGCCACCTTGCTGGGTAGGCTGGCTGACCCCCGGCCATGCCGTCGATTCCTCGGCGATCACCAGCGCGCCGGGCGCTTCAAGGGCGACCACGTCGTTCAAATGCCGCAGAAAATCGATGGCTTCCAGGTTCTCGCGCCCGCCATGGCGGTTGGGCACCCACTCGCCGGCCTTGCGCGAATAATCGCGGTACAACATCGAAGCCACCGCATCCACCCGTAGCCCATCCACATGAAAATGCTTGAGCCAGTGCAGGGCCGAGGCCAGCATGAAGCCGTGCACTTCCGTACGGCCCAGGTTGTAGATCAGCGTGTCCCAGTCCTGGTGAAAGCCCTCCAGCGGGTTGGCATACTCGTACAACGCTGTGCCGTCGAACTGCGCCAGGCCGTGGGTATCGGTGGGGAAATGCGCCGGCACCCAATCGAGAATCACGCCGATATCCGCCTGGTGACAGGCATTGACGAACCAGGCGAAATCCTCGGGCGATCCAAAGCGTGCACTCGGGGCGAATTGCGACAAAGCCTGATAGCCCCACGAGCCACCAAAGGGGTGCTCCATGATCGGCATCAGCTCGATATGGGTGAAGCCCAGTTGCTGCACGTAGGGGATCAAGCGCTCCGCCAGTTCACGCCAGCCGTATTGACGGGCGACCTCGCCGGTCTCGTCCAGCTCGCACTGCCAGGAGCCCACGTGCAGCTCGTAGATCGACAACGGCGCCGTGGATTTCTGCTTGTCACCCCGGGCTTGCATCCACTCATGGTCTTGCCAGTCCACCTGCAACGGTGCGGCGACCTTGGAGGCCGTGTCGGGCGGCAGTTGGGTGGCCAGCGCCACCGGGTCGGCCTTGAGCGGCAGGATCCCATGGGCCCCGAGGATTTCGTATTTGTAGGCAGCGCCCGGCTGCAAACGCGGGATAAAAATCTCCCACACGCCGGAGGGATGACGCAGGCGCATCGGATGGCGGCGACCGTCCCAGATATTGAAATCGCCCACTACCGAAACCCGCCGCGCATTCGGTGCCCACACCGCAAAGCGCACACCTTGCACGCCATCGACACTGGTCACCTGGGCCCCCAGGCAACTGCCCAGGTCGCGGTGATTGCCTTCGGCAAACAGGTAAAGGTCCATTTCCCCCAACAGCAATTGACTGAAGCTGTAGGGGTCTTCGGTAATCTGTTCACCGCCCGCCCACTGGATTTTCAACAGGTACGGCTGGCGCGTGCTGAACTGCCCGACAAACAAGCCTGGCACCTGGGTTGCCTCGAGGCTGCCCAGCACTTCACCGCCATCCCGGCTGAGTACCTGAACGCTGAGCGCCTCTGGCAGAAAGGCGCGAATAAACTGCCCGCCCTGCTCGTCGTCATGCGGGCCCAGGATCGAGAACGGATCCGGGTGTTCGGCGCGTACCAGCGCTTCGACGTCCTTGGACGCCGGCAATGCAGTCAACTTGGGCTGCAGCGGTTCTTTATGTGTAAAACTCATGACGTCTCCCCACCGCGTACAGGTTTCGATTTAGGTGTAAGCCCGCTCAGCAAGCCATGCAGCCCTTGCAAGGGCACCGGCAACCAGGTCGGGCGATTTTCCGCTTCGTAGGCCACTTCGTACGCGGCCTTTTCCAGGCTGAACAACGTCAGCGCTGCGTCCTGGCCGTTGGCATCCTGCCAATCATGCGCCAGTGTAGACGTCGCCGTCTGATAAGCCTGAGTAAATGCCTCGCGGGCTTCACTCAGATAGCGATCGGTGACGCGCTTGCGCGCAGTGTTGGCTTGCGGTGTCTGATCCACTGCTTGCACATTCAGGGCCATGGCCGCCGCGTAGTCAAAGGAGCGCAGCACTCCGCTCACATCTTTATAGGGGCTGTGCTTGCCGCGCCGCTCATGCAACGGCCGCGCAGGTTCCCCTTCAAAGTCGATCAGGTACGCGTCGCCCTTGACCACCAGCACCTGGCCCAGGTGCAAGTCACCGTGGACACGAATCCGCAGCCCGCCGACCGTGGCCTTCGCCAACGCCTGGACATGCCCGGCGATGGCTTTTTTGTGTACCAGTAACTCACTGACCAACGCCTGGTCAGCGGGGTTCAACTGGCTTTGATGAAGCTTGAGCAATTGCAGCGCACGCTCGATCTGCGCGCCGACATCCTTGGCCCAGGCCTGAGTATCCTTGGCGGTGGTGACTTGCGGTTGGAAGTCCTTGTCATCCGTTGGCGCACCCAGCACCCCATGCATTTCCCCCAGGCGCTGGCCGAGCGCCGCGGCGAAATCCGCCAGTTCGCCAAGGGCGTTGTAGTGCTGCTCCTGTTCAGAAATGGCCTCGGCCAACTCGTCGCGGATCGCCCGTTCCAGGTTGTTCTGGGTCCAGCTCCAGGCATCGCCCTGGTTGCTCAGGTAGCCCTGGGCAATCATCAGCAGGTTGTCCTGCCCCTGCGCGTCGCGGCGGCTCATAAAGCCCAGCAAAGGCGAGATATTCGGGTAGCCGGCGGCGGTCAGGTAGGCGCTCATTTCCAGCTCCGGGTGTACCCCGGCGCTGACTTTGCGAATCAGCTTGAGCACCAGGCTTTCGCCCACCACCACCGAACTGTTGGACTGCTCGGCAGACAAGTAACGCACCGGCGATTCGTGAGTCAGTTGCAGCCCGGCCAGGTGTCCGGTCGCCTCAAACCGCAGATCGCCCTCACTGGAGTTGAGCACGGTCCCTGCCTGCATGGCCTGGATGACTTCACGGATGAAAGGCTCAAGGCTGAAGGCATCGGTCACCAACCCTACCTGGCGGGTACGTCGCACCCGGGCCAGGGCCAATTGCTGGGGCAAGGCGCTGCTCACCTGATCTTCGCCGAGAAAGCCCAACGGCAGTTGATAACGGCTGACCTGACCGCCGCTGCTGACCTCGACTTCACTGAGCAATACCGGGTGCTGTGGGTCGCCAAAACGTACGCCGTAAGCGATGCGCACGCTGTCGATCGCCGTGTCTTTGCCGGCAAACCAGCGACGTTTGGGCAACCAGGCTGGCAATGAGGTTTGTTCCAGGCTGGTGCGGCAAGGCTCTTCGAGTAATTCTTCCATGCGTTTTTTCAGTACCAGAGTGGTGAAGTCGGGCATGCTCTGCGCCGGTTCCACATGCCAGCTTGGCATCTGGTTTTCCGTCGCCAGCACAAACCAGTAAAAGCCATAGGGCGCCAGGGTCAGCAGGAAATTCAGCTGGCCAATCGGTGGAAAGGCATTACCGCCGAGCATCTCCACCGGCACCATGCCGGCGAAGGCAGACAAGTCCAGCTCCGCCGCCTGGGCGCTGCGCGACACATTGGCCACGCACAGGATGATTTCGGTGTGGCCGTCTTCCCCCGTGTATTCACGGGTGTAAGCCAGGATGCGCCGATTGGTCGGCGAGAGCATTTTCAGGCTGCCACGGCCAAAGGCCTTGGACTGCTTGCGCACCGCGAGCATGCGCCGGGTCCAGTTCAGCAACGAATGCGGGTCCTGGGCCTGGGTCTCGACGTTGACCGATTGATAACCGTATTGCGGGTCCATGATCGGCGGCAATACAAGGCTGGCCGGGTTGGCACGGGAGAAGCCGCCATTGCGGTCGATAGACCACTGCATCGGCGTACGCACACCGTCGCGGTCGCCCAAGTAGATGTTGTCACCCATGCCGATCTCATCGCCGTAATACAAAGTCGGTGTGCCCGGCATCGACAACAACAGGCTGTTGAGCAACTCGACACGGCGACGATCACGCTCCATCAGCGGCGCCAGGCGTCGACGAATACCCAGGTTGATTCGGGCGCGGCGGTCTGCGGCGTAGTAGTTCCACAGGTAGTCTCGTTCTTTGTCGGTGACCATCTCCAGGGTCAGCTCATCATGGTTGCGCAGGAAGATCGCCCATTGGCAATTGGCGGGAATCTCCGGGGTCTGGCGCAGAATATCGGTGATGGGAAAGCGGTCTTCCTGGGCCAGCGCCATATACATGCGCGGCATCAGCGGGAAGTGGAAGGCCATATGGCATTCATCGCCGTCATCGCCTTTGCGCTCACCGAAATACAGCTGCGTGTCTTCGGGCCATTGGTTAGCTTCAGCCAGCAGCATTCGGTCGGGATAATGGGCATCTATTTCGGCGCGAATCTGCTTGAGGACGTCGTGGGTTTCAGCCAGGTTTTCGTTGTTGGTGCCGTCGCGTTCGATCAGGTAGGGGATGGCGTCCAGACGCAGGCCGTCAATGCCCAGGTCCAGCCAATAGCGCATCACCGACAGTACGGCCTTCATGACTTGCGGGTTATCGAAGTTGAGGTCGGGCTGGTGGGAGTAGAAGCGGTGCCAGAAGTACTGGCCGGCGACCGGGTCCCAGGTCCAGTTGGATTTTTCGGTATCGAGAAAAATGATGCGCGTGCCGTCGTACTTCTGGTCATCGTCCGACCACACGTAGAAGTCCCGCGCGGCCGAACCCGGCTTGGCCTTGCGCGCACGCTGGAACCAGGGGTGCTGGTCGGAGGTGTGGTTGATCACCAGCTCGGTAATTACCCGCAGCCCGCGTTTATGCGCCTCGGCGATGAAGCGTTTGGCATCGGCCATGGTCCCGTAGTCGCTGTGCACGCCACGGTATTCGGCAATATCGTAGCCGTCATCGCGACGTGGCGAGGGGTAGAACGGCAATAGCCAGATGGTGTTCACGCCAAGGTCGGCAATATAGTCGAGCTTGGCAATCAGCCCGGGGAAGTCACCGATGCCATCATTGTTGGAGTCAAAGTAGGATTTGACGTGAACCTGGTAAATCACCGCATCCTTGTACCAGAGCGGGTCTTTGATGAAGGTGGCTGTCTTGGGTTTCTTCGCCATCGGGAACTCCTGAAAACACTAAAGTTCTGCAGACGGAATGCGATCCAGTGTGGGAGCTGGCTTGCCTGCGATAACGGTCTGTCAGTACCTGAAATGGTGGCTGACAAATCGCTATCGCAGGCAAGCCAGCTCCCACAGGGGAACTCCATCAGCCTGGGGAATGGGTGATGCGCCAGATTCCAAAGGGCATCTGCGGTTCAAGCCGTGTCCATTGGGTCTTGCCGTACCAGGTCCAACGGTGGCCGTTCATCAAGTCTTCACCCTGGGTCTGGGCGTCATCCGGCAGGCCCAGCTCCCACAGCGGTAGTTCAAAATGGGCTTCCTGAGCGTTAAAGGGGTCGAGGTTGACTGCCACCAGAATGAAGTTGCTGCCATCTTCGCTGCGCTTGCCGAAATACAGGATGTTGTCGTTCCAGGCGTTGTAGAGCTTGAGCCCCAGGTGTGTGTGCAGGGCCGGGTTCTGCCGACGGATACGGTTGAGTTGGGCGATCTCGGCAATGATGTTGCCGGGGGCGGTGAAGTCCCGCGGGCGGATTTCGTACTTCTCCGAATCCAGGTATTCCTCCTTGCCCGGCACTGGCGCGGCTTCGCACAGTTCAAAGCCTGAATACATGCCCCACAGGCCCGAGCCCATGGCCGCCAGCGCGGCACGAATCAAGAAGCCGGCGCGCCCGGACTGGTGCAAAAAGCCTGGGTTGATATCAGGTGTATTGACGAAGAAGTTCGGCCGGTAGCATTCGCGCCACGGCGACTGGTTCAATTGCGTCAGGTACTCGCTCAACTCGGCCTTGGTATTGCGCCAGGTGAAGTAGGTGTAGCTCTGGGAGTAGCCGACCTTGCCCAGGCGCGCCATCATCGCCGGAGTCGTAAAGGCCTCGGCGAGGAAGATCACCTCAGGGTATCTGGACCTGACATCACTGATCAGCCATTGCCAGAATGGCAGCGGCTTGGTGTGGGGATTATCGACGCGAAAGGTCTTCACGCCCTCTTCCACCCAACCCACCACAATATCGCGCAGCTCTGTCCATAAGCCCGGAATCGCATCCGCCGCATAAAAATCGACGTTAACGATGTCCTGGTACTTTTTCGGCGGGTTCTCTGCGTATTTAATCGTGCCATCGGGGCGCCAGTTGAACCAGCCAGGGTGCTGTTCAAGCCACGGATGGTCCTGGGAGCATTGGATGGCAAAGTCCAGCGCAATTTCCAGGCCGTGGTCGGCAGCGGCTTTGACCAGGCGACGGAAATCCTCACGACTGCCCAGTTGCGGGTGAATCGCCTCGTGCCCGCCCTCCTCGCTGCCGATGGCATAGGGGCTGCCCGGATCATCGGGGCCGGCGGTGAGTGAGTTGTTCTTACCCTTGCGATGGCTGCGGCCGATGGGATGGATCGGCGGGAAATACAGCACGTCAAAGCCCATGTCGTGGATCATCGACAAGCGCGAGTGCACGTCATTGAATGTGCCGTGGCGGGCCGGATCGTCGGTGATCGAGCGGGGAAACAGCTCATACCAACTGGCGAACTGCGCCGCCTCACGCTCTACGTCAATCGGGTAGGCGGGGCTGATGCTCAGATAAGCGCGATGATCGGCCTGGGTCATCAAGTGTGCACTGTCTTCGTGCAGGAACAACGCCACCTGCTCGGTTTCCAGCAGGCCCGACAATTCGTGGTGCAGCAACATCAAGCGATCGCGCAATTCGTTGTCACTGCGCTCGGCGGCCTGCAACACCAGGCTACGGCCCTCCTGCAATTCAAGGCTGACCGGCACCCCGGCCTCGTGTTTCTTGCGCAGTTCATAGCAGAAGCTGGCGAAGGTATCGATCCATGCCTCGATGCAGTATTCATGCGGGCCGAGGTGGGCGACGGTGAACGCGCCCTCCCAGCCATTGTTACCGACATCGGTCATGACCACGCTGTGCCAGCTTTCATCCTCCAGCGCGTGCCAGCGGATCAGCACCGCCAGTTTGTCGTGGCCATCGGCGAACACTTTACTGGTGACATTGACGCGCTGGCCGACCACGGCCTTGACGGCAAATTCCCCCCTGTCGATCACCGGCATGGTGCTTTCGATAGCGATCCTGGGTAACAACAGCGCTTGCGACAACGGCAGTGCGCAGCCCTCTGGAGCCAGTGTTTCAGCAGTCATCGAGCATCTTCCCCTTACGCCCCGTGGACGCTCTTTGCTTGATCCGAATTCAAGTACGGCGACGCTCTCCCTGAGCAGAGCCGTTTAAAGTCCGAGCCTGGGCGCGCGGCAAAAGTTCAGGTGGATATGTGGCCGCCGGGCGGGGAATCAATTCCCCAAGGCAATGGTCCACCCATAGAGCCAAGCACAAAGGAGGCCACACTGATGAATATCCCAATACCCCCTGAGCCCGAAGATCCGAATATCGATGCCCCGCCCTTGCCGCCTTCGGAGCCGACGCCGGCGCCAAAGCAGGAACCCCCTGAAGATGAGCCACCCGCAGCGCAAGAACCGCCCACGACCACGCCGCCGGTCATCGTCTGAGTCACAATGATGGAGGTTCGCTCGGGAGGGGCCAGGCTGTTCTTCAACTCGAGCGAGCCGCAAAAAATCGAACTCTCCTACAGACACTGGGAACAAGCCTGAATGCTCGCGTGACTGCAGGTTTATATATTTACCTCGCACTCAACCCATCTTCCGATGGGAAGTTCTGATCCTATCGCGAGGACACCATGTCGACTATCAACCCTCAGCACTTTTCCCGCACGCAGCCATCGCCACCTGGACACTCCAGCGGCGCCCACGCTCAGGGCCGGCCAACACAGCAGCAGGTGGATGCGTTGCTCAACGCTGGCCCGAACTGGTCCGTTACGCCCAAGGCACCGGACCGTGCACAGCAATCGCCTGACACGCGTTCCAATCAGACCTCTCCTGAGCAACACGCAGACGCGACGAAACGCGTGAGCGATACTCATACACTATTGACCCCGGAAACAATCAACGCGCTACAGGGCAATCCGGACTCTGCCCAATCTCGTGCGATCAAGTCCGAACTCGAATGGATTTTTCAGCCAGAAAACAGGCGCGCAGCGTTACGTGGGCCCGACGCCAAAGCGAACCGCAAAAAATTTGAAGAGATGAGCGTCGTGCTCAATGCCGGTGCCAGGAACCTGAACTCAGCCAAGCACAAAACAACAGAAGAGGTAATGAATAAATTCGCCTTTAAAAATATCGAGGCCCTGCTCGGGGCATTTGACGGCGACGCCTCGAGCTCTTTTGGCCGTCTCGATAACTCACTCGCAGAGTTAGCCAAAATCAAACAACACTATTCCAGGATGGACTCGACCTATAAAACCTTAAGCAATACCTGCGATTCGCTGGCCAAGGAAAAGCTCGACGCGTCACAAGCAGATGCCACGCCACCGCCATCGGCCTCCGACACTGGCCACGACAGCTCTGCAACCTACAGCTTCCGCTCTGCCAGTGAATCCACACTCGAATCTCCTCAAGAGATCCGGAATTTCAAATCCCAAGACAAACTGAACCTGACCGGCATTCAGAAACAGTTGAACACCCCGCTGCGATGGGTTGAGCGCACCCCAGAGTCGACCGGGGAGATACAGATTCAATATTCGCCCAATAACAATGTCAGCGTGGTAGTCATTGCTGATGCTCCAGGCAAGCCACCCTTTGTACTGAAGGTGTTTGGTGAGGTGCGCCAAAGCAACATCGTGACCTGATGGCTGGGTATCACTTTTCCACTAACTTGACGATTCTCGGCATGATGCTGAACACCGCCAGGGCCAGCAACGTACTGAGTACCGCCGTCGATTCACGCCCCATGCCCGCCGCCACCCCGATGGCGGCGGTCATCCACAACCCGGCAGCCGTGGTCAGGCCCTTCACATGCTGGCCCTCTTCATCTTCCTTGCCCTTGAGGATAGTGCCGGCGCCAAGGAAGCCGATGCCCGCAATCACCCCTTGAACCACCCGGCTCATGGCGTCTGCCTGGTTGCCGGACATCTGCGGCACCAGCACGAACAGCGCCGCGCCAAGCGCCACCAGCATATGAGTGCGCACGCCCGCCGCCTTGCCCTTGTGTTCACGCTCAAAACCCAGGATGCCACCCAGGATCGCAGCGATCAGCAGGCGCACAGTCACTTGAGTGAGTTGCCGGGCATCGGTGATGTCGGCGAACTCGGCTTGCAGGGTTTGCCACACTTGTTGCCACCAGACGTCCATGGATGCGCTCCTTTTATTATGAGTAAAGAATAGACCGCACAGACCGCCAGTCAGTTGCCCGGAACCCGTGCGCATGGCAGTCGCCTAACGCTGCACAGTTCACAAAACGGAGATCGTCATGACCGTACGCATCGAAAATCATCTGTGCTACTTCACGCTCGACGAAAACGGCCAGGAACAAAGCCTGCCCGCCACCCGGGTGACCATCCTTACCGATCACGACAAAGCCATGTCTTATCTGGAATTGGCGGGTTCTCGCATCTACATCACCGAAGCCGAGGCGGACGCCCTGACGGTTGAAGGCGCCACCGATGGCCGTCAGCACGTGAAGGCCGACGAACCGGGTTCGGTGATTTAATTGATCTGCGTCAGCCCCTTCGATCGATCGCTGCACCTTATTGACGCTGGGGTGCAGCACATTGACGCAGATGGGTACATCCAGCCCATCTGATCCGCTTTATATGGCCATACCTGAGTCTGTTATGCAAACAGCCTGTCGCCCATAGTGCATTGGCCTGATGGAGGCTGATGAGCGAACGACCATGAGCGAACGAATCCCAACCGTGGAAACCTTTGAGCCCATACACCCAAAGAAGGTGAAGGCCAAATCCAGCGATAACCTGATCCATACCCGCAGCTTCACCGGCCTGTTCCGCACCTTGCGTGTCAGTGGAGCGGCTTTGCTGTTCCTGGCCTTTTTCGGCACCGTATGGCTGAACTGGGGTGGGCGCCAGGCCGTGCTGTGGGACCTGGCGCACAGCAAGTTCCACATTTTCGGCGCCACCTTCTGGCCGCAGGACTTTATCCTGCTCTCGGCGCTGCTGATCATCTGTGCCTTCGGCCTGTTTGCGATCACGGTGTTTGCCGGCCGCGTCTGGTGCGGTTATACCTGCCCGCAAAGCTCGTTCACGTGGCTGTTCATGTGGTGTGAAAAGATCACCGAGGGCGAGCGCAACCAGCGTATCAAGCTGCAGGCGGCCCCGTGGAGCCTGAACAAACTCGCGCGACGCTCAGCCAAACATACGCTGTGGCTGGGCATCAGCGTGCTGACCGGGCTGACCTTTGTCGGCTACTTCACGCCCATCCGCCCTCTCGCCGTCGAACTGCTGACCTGGCAAATCGGCGGGGTGAGCCTGTTCTGGGTGCTGTTTTTCACGGGCGCTACCTACATCAATGCCGGCTGGTTACGCGAAGCGGTGTGCATGCATATGTGCCCGTATGCGCGATTCCAAAGCGTAATGTTTGATAAAGACACCCTGACCATTTCCTACGATACCGCCCGCGGCGAACGCCGTGGCCCGCGCAAACGCGAAGTGCAGCCAGCCGATGCAGGGCTCGGTGATTGCATTGATTGCCAGCTGTGCGTGCAGGTTTGCCCTACCGGCATCGATATCCGCGACGGCCTGCAAATGGAATGTATCGGCTGTGCGGCCTGCATTGATGCCTGCGACTCGATCATGGACAAAATGGGCTATGCCCGGGGTTTGGTGAGCTACACCAGTGAACACCAACTGCAGGGTGGCAAGACTCATCTGCTCAGGCCACGCCTGATCGGCTACAGTGCCGTACTGCTGGTAATGATTGCCGCGTTGGTGGTGGCCTTGATTGAACGGCCGATGGTGTCGCTGGATGTCACCAAGGACCGCGGCATGTTTCGCGAAAACAGCCAGGGTTTGATCGAGAACATCTACAGCCTCAAGGTCATCAACAAGACCCAGCAACGCCAGGACTACCGGGTGGAACTGGTGGATGCCGACGGGTTCCAGTTGCAAGGCAAGACACGGATCAGCCTGGCGCCCGGAGAAATCGTCGATATGCCGGTGTCAGTGGCACTGCTGGCCGAGAAGCCGGCGAGCAGCTCGCAGAGCCTGCGCTTCAAGGTGACAGATGTGGATGAGCCCTGGATCTACAGCGCCGCAGACAGTCGCTTCGTCGCGCCGTTGAACCGCTGACAATCCGCCAATGTGGGAGGGGGCTTGCTCCCGATAGCGGTGGGTCAGAACAGTTTTGGTTACTGACACCCCCTCATCGGGACATAGGTATCTACACAATTTTTTAGGTTGTAGAAGCCGACGGTAACTACGATGCGAAGCGAGCCGCTCTTGATCTTGATCTGTTTTTGATCTTAAGCGCCCCGTCAAACCACGCTGGCCGGAATTCGACAGGGATTCTGGGCCGGCATTCCGGCTTTTCGAAAGTGACCCGCTGTAAGAGCGGAACCATAAGTGGCCGTTACCGCAGCAATGGATATGTACTC
This sequence comes from Pseudomonas sp. GZJR-8, assembly GCF_002916705.1. Lineage (NCBI taxonomy): Bacteria > Pseudomonadati > Pseudomonadota > Gammaproteobacteria > Pseudomonadales > Pseudomonadaceae > Pseudomonas > Pseudomonas sp. GZJR-8. The sequence continues at coordinate 53,218 of NZ_JXSI01000005.1, forward strand.
GGTATAACTGTGTCGGCTGCCTGGCCGCCTTCGCGAGCAAGCCCGCTCCCACATTTGGATCTCGGAGCATCAGATAGATATGCGCTGGCTGACTGGTCGTCACGGGAGCAAGCTCCCTCGCCACAGGTACAGCGCCGTACCAAAAATGTGTAGATACCTATGCTAATCGTGGGCAAGCTCCCACACACACTTACCCGGCGTACAGACTGAAAACTGTTTAAGGCTGCCATGAAACGCTACGAAAAATTCGCCGATGACATCGCAGAACTGATCCGCTCCGGCGTCCTTGGCCCAGGTCAGCGCGTACCGTCGGTGCGCTATGCCAGCCAGACCTACGGCGTCAGCCCGTCTACCGTGTTCCAAGCGTATTACTTGCTGGAACGCCGTGGCCTGATTCGCGCGCGGCCGCGTTCGGGCTACTTCGTCAACACCCATGCGCCGAGCCCGTTTTCCGAGCCAGTGGTGAGCGAGCAGGTGCATGAGTCCACCCATGTGGACGTCAGTGAATTGGTGTTTTCGGTACTCGACTCCATCAAAGACCCTAATACAGTGCCCTTCGGCTCGGCCTTCCCCAGCCCGATGCTGTTCCCGTTGCCGCGCCTGGCCCGCTCCCTGGCCAGCGCCAGCCGCGAAATGGACCCGCGCCTGGTGGTCACTGACATGTCGCCGGGCAACCCGCAACTGCGCCGACAGATTGCCCTGCGCTACATGGTCGGCGGCCTGATGCTGCCCATGGAGGAGCTGCTGATTACCAACGGTGCCCTCGAAGCGCTGAACCTGTGCCTGCAAGCCGTGACTGAACCGGGCGACCTGGTTGCGATCGAGGCACCGGCGTTCTACGCCTGCCTGCAAGTGCTGGAACGCCTGAAACTCAAGGCCGTGGAAATCCCGGTGCACCCGCGCGATGGTATTGACCTGAACGCCTTGGCACAAAGTCTTGAGCGCTACCCAATCAAGGCCTGCTGGACCATGACCAGCTTCCAGAACCCCATGGGCGCCACCCTGCCCGAAGCAAAAAAACAGGCGCTGGTAGAGCTGTTGCGCAGCCATCAGGTGCCGTTGATCGAAGATGATGTCTATGCCGAGTTGTACTACGGGCAACACGCGCCAAAACCGGCCAAGGCGTTTGATACCGAAGGGCTGGTGATGCACTGCGGTTCCTTTGCCAAGAGCCTGGCACCGGGCTACCGCGTCGGCTGGGTCGCGGCCGGGCGCTTTGCGCAGAAGGTCGAGCGCCTGAAACTGATGACCTCGCTGTGCCCGTCGATGCCGGCCCAGGCGGCGATTGCCGACTACCTGCAACACGGCGGTTATGACCGGCATCTGCGCAAATTGCGCTATGCCCTGGAAGAACAGCAAAGCGCCATGCTGGCGGCCATCGCCCGCTACTTCCCGGCCCAGACACGGGTCAGCCAGCCAGCGGGCGGTTATTTTCTGTGGTTGGAATTGCCGGAGCAAACCGACTCGCTGAAATTGTTCCAGATGGCCCTGGCCCAAGGCATCAGCATCGCACCGGGGCCGATTTTTTCAGCGACCCAGCGCTTCAGAAACTGCATACGCTTGAACTATGGCAGCCCATGGAACGAAGCCTCGGAAAAGGCCATGGAGACGCTGGGGCGGATAGTGCGGTCTTTTTAACGGCGAGAAACACAGCCCGTGGAACCGTGTGCCATCAGGAACCACCTAGCTATGCCTATCCTCATGTCGAGATCGTCATGCGCATCAACCCTCTTGCGGCATCGACCGCCTATCGGCTTGGCGAAGGTCGCCCTGAAAATAACTGGCTTATTGCGCCGACTGCGCCCGAAGAACCTCCCGTCGGTGACCGTCGTAACACCCGGCAGATCATCAACGCCAATCCTGCGCTCAAGCACCTGTTCAAGCGCCGCGATAGCTACCCGGTGACAGACTTGCTCAAGCGCCGACTGGGGGACTGGACATTCGCCAACCCTGATGCCAAGGCCAGGGCCCACGCGGCCTATAACCTGGCGAGAGTGATTAACGTCCTCGACAATGTGAATGATCGCCGCGTCGGTAACAGCGAACGACACGACGGCAAGATCAATGGCTTTCACAACGCCGGCTATTCCACCCGAAAGAACTCAGAAGCCCGTCTACTTGTAGCATTCGCGGAAAACGGCTACGACGTGCTGCAAAACCTCGGGCAGTAAGCTGCTTTTCAGCGTCCGCCCCCTAGGTCTAAAAAGGTGCCGGTGGCGTATGAGGCCTTGTCCGACAGCAACCAGATAATCGCCTCAGCCACTTCATCCGGACGCCCGCCACGCGCCATGGGGATACCGGACTCCAACTTGCTGACGCGGTCCGGGTCGCCGCTCAGGGCGTGGAAATCGGTAAAGATATAACCAGGGCGTACCGCGTTGACTCGAATGCCTTCACCTGCGACTTCTTTGGACAGACCGAGGGTGAAGGTATCCAGAGCGCCCTTGGACGCAGCGTAGTCCACATACTCACCTGGCGACCCCAGCCGCGCCGCCACCGAGGACACGTTGACGATACTGCCACCCTGCCCGCCATGCCGAGGCGACATACGCAGCACCGCGTGCTTGGCGCACAGGATCGGGCCCAGCACGTTGGTCTTCATGATCTTCAGGATACGAAACTCGGACATCTCGTCGACCCGCGACTTTTGCCCCACAGTACCGGCGTTGTTGACCAGCGCCGTGACACGCCCCAATTCGGCATCCACGCGATTGAACAGCGCTATCACTTCATCTTCGATGCTGACATCAGCGCGCACCGCAATGGCCTGGGCGCCGAGGCCGCGCACTTGTTCAAGCACGGCATGGGCAGCCTTCTCGTCCGACTGATAGTTAATGCAGATGCGATAACCTTCGCGAGCAGCCAGCAAGGCCGTCTCGGCGCCAATCCCGCGGCTGCCTCCGGTGATGATGACGACTTTGTCCATGGCTACGGTCTCCTGATTCAACCTGATGGTTAGGGTTGGATCCAAGAATACCCGTCACTGATGGCTTTTGTCAGGCGCTGGCGCATCTTCGCCGGCGAGGATGTTTGCCATGAAATTGTCGGCCGGCAATGGATGCCCCAACAAATAGCCTTGCAAGGAATCACACCCCAGGCGGGTAAGGAAATTTTGCTGCGCATCTGTTTCCACGCCTTCGGCAACGATCCGCAAGTCCAGGGCCTGGCCGAGGGCGACAATGGCCGAGACGATGGCGGCGTCGTCGCTGTCGTGCTCCAGGTCGCGTACAAAGCCGCGGTCGATCTTCAACTCGTTGGCCGGCAGGCGCTTGAGGTACATCAGGCTGGAGTAACCGGTGCCAAAGTCATCGATGGACAGGTCCACGCCCATGTCCGAGAGCTGCTGCAATACCGTCATGCTCGCATCGGCATCGCTCATGGCAGTGGTCTCGGTGATCTCCAGCGTGAGGCTGTTGGCGGGTAATTGGTGGCGCTCCAGAGCAGCCGCAACACTGTTGACCAACCCGGCATGACAGAACTGCAGCGCCGAAAGATTCACGGCGATGCGCCAGCTCTGATAACCCTGTGCGTACCACAGGCTCATCTGGCGGCAGGCTTCGTCGAGTACCCATTCACCGATGGCAATGATCAGCCCGGTTTTCTCCGCCAGCGCGATAAAAGCTGCCGGCAGCAACAAGCCCTGTTGCGGATGCTCCCAGCGCAACAACGCCTCGGCCCCCACGGCAATACCGCTCACCGCATCGAACTTGGGTTGGTAATACAAGCGAAACTCGCCGAGTTCAAGGGCATTGCGCAGGTCCTGCAACAATTGCAGTTGCTTGCGCGCATTGGTGTTCATTGACGCATCGAAGAAGCTGTAGCCGTTCTTGCCCATGCCCTTGGCGTGATACATCGCCGCGTCGGCGTTCATCAACAGCTCCTGGGGGTTATTACCGTTGCCCGGGAACATGGCGATACCGATACTCGCGGAGATTTTCAGCTCATGCTCGGCCACCGTGAAAGCGCGGTTGATCAGACCGACCTGACGCTCGGCCAGGCCCATGGCATCGTCCGGCTGGGTCAATTGCACCAGCAACACGAACTCGTCACCGCCAATACGGGCCAGGGTGTCCTGGCTGCGCAAGTCCTCGCGCAGACGCAGGCCAACCTCGCGCAGCAGTTGATCGCCCATGTGATGACCGAAGGCATCGTTGACCGGCTTGAAGCCGTCCAGGTCGATAAACATCAGCGCAAAGCAACCGCCCTGCTCGTACACCGCCTGAATGCCTTGTTGAATGCGATCCGCCAGCAGTGTGCGATTGGGCAAGCCGGTGAGCATGTCGTGCAGTGCCAGGTGGGTCAGTTCCTGGTTGGCCAGGGTCAAGGAATCGGCGAGTACAGCGGTGCGCGCCTCCAGGCGGGCATCCAGCAAGGAGGTCAACAACGCTATGACCAACACCGCAAGGGAGGTCACCAAGACCAGGTTATCCAGGCCCTTGCCGCTCAAGCCCGTTAGCGCGGCACCGCAGAAACTGTCATCGGCAAACTGCGCCGCGGCCATCCCGGTGTAGTGCATGCCGACAATGGCCACGCCCATCACGACCGCCGCCGCACCCCGCGCCAGGCGCACGTAAGGCGTATTGCGACGCAGGTTGAAGGCGATCCACAGCGCGGCGCCGGAGGCCATTACCGCGATCAACAACGAAGCGCCGAACAAGGTCGGGTCGTAGTCGATACCCGGGGTCATGCGCATCGCTGCCATGCCGGTGTAGTGCATGCTGGCGATACCGGCACCCATCACCAGCGCACCGAACGCCAGTTGCCAGGCCGGCAGACGTGGCTGGCTGACCAGCCATAAGGCGAAGCCACTGGATAACACAGCGATCAACAGCGACAGCGCAGTGATGCCCAGGTCAAACCCGAGGGCAAACGGCAGGCGCAGGGCCAACATGCCGATAAAGTGCATGGACCAGATGCCCACGCCCATGGCTGCTGCGCCGCCGGTAATCCATAAGTAAACGGCACGCCCCTTCGTCGTAGCGATACGCCCGGCCAGGTCCAACGCGGTGTAGGACGCCAGCATTGCAACGCACAGGGAAATCACGACCAGGGAGGTTGAATAGCTACCGATCAACATGGGGCTTCTCGCAGGCAACAGGGCGTAAAAGCCCATGCCGGGTGGCAAAGCGGGCGATTGTAGCGAGAATGATTCTGGGGCAGGTGATTAATTAAGCAGATAGCCATTAGTCATTTTTTGGCGTCAATCTGCTGGCTTAATGCGGGTATTTTTCAATACCTGTGGAAAGGGGCCTCCCCACTGTAGGAGCGAGCTTGCTCGCGAAGATCGTCAACGATGACGTGCGAAACCGGGGGAAACGCGGTGTCTGTGTGTTCTTCGCGAGCAAGCTCGCTCCTACAGGATGCCCAGGTATTCGCTCACTCCTTCTCGGCCAGAGACGTCTGGCCGTCCCAGCCACCACCCAACGCCGCAATCAACTGCACACTCGCCACCAGCCGCGACTGCAACAAGGTCAACACGGTGCGCTCGTTGCTCAGGGCCGTCGCCTGCACAGTCACCACATCCAGGTAAGCGATCAGACCCGCCTTGTACTGGTTCTCGGTCAAGCGCAACGACTCACGCGCCGATTCCAGCGCTTCATTGCTGACCACAGCTTCGTCCGCCAGCACCTTGAGTTGCACCATGTAGTTTTCCACTTCACGGAACCCATCCAGTACGGTCTGGCGGTACTTGGCCACGGTCTCGTCATAGCTGGCCACGGTGCGGTCGACTTCCGCCGAGCGCTGGCCGCCATCGAACAGGGTCATCGCCAGTTTCGGCCCCACCGACCAGAAGCGGTTCGGCAGGCTGATCCAATCTTCATAGGTGCTGCTGGAGTAGCCGCCCTGCAAGCTCAGGCTGAGATCCGGGTAATAGGCCGCCTTGGCCACGCCGATGTTGGCGTTGGCGGCGATCACCGAGCGTTCGGCCGAGGCAATATCGGGGCGACGTTCCAGCAACTGGGACGGCAGGCTCACCGGTATTTGCGGCAGCGCCGGAATGTCTTTGCTCACCACCAGGTTGAAGTTGGCCGGGGCTTCGCCGATCAGCACGGCAATGGCGTTTTCCAGTTGGGCCCGCTGCCAGATCAGGTCGATCAGGCTGGCCTGAGTGGTCTTGAGCTGAGTTTGCGCCTGGGCGATGGCATCCTTGCCGGCCACCCCGGCACGGTACTGGTTTTCGGTCATTTTCAATGAACGCTGGTAGGTGTCCAGGGTGGCTTGCAACAGGCGCGTCTGTTCGTCCATGACCCGCAGTTGCAGGTAGCTCTGCACCAGTTCCGACTGTTGGCTCAGGCGCATCGCGGCCAGGTCTGCCGAGCTGGCCTCGGCGCTGGCTTCATTGGCCTCTAGTCCACGGCGCAACTTGCCCCAGATATCGGCTTCCCAACTCACGCCCAACTGCGCATTGAGGGTGTCGCGGATACCACTGCTGGAACTGCTGAGGCTGGCGCTGCTGCTGCCGGTACCCTGGCTGGCGCGGGTTTTACCCACGCTCAGGTCGACGCTGGGGTAAAACGCCCCGCGGGAACTGCGCACCAGCGCCTTGGCCTGGCGAAAGCGCGCTTCGGCCTGGGCAACGGTCTGGTTGGACGTGTTGAGGCGCTCTACCAGCTCATTGAGTTGGCGGTCGCCATACAGCTCCCACCAGGCGCCACGGGCCAGGGAATCGCTGGGGTTGGCCTGGCGCCAGCCCTGGGCTTCTTTGAACTGCACCGGTTCGATGACCTCCGGGCGCTTGTAGTCAGGGCCAATGGCGCAGGCGCTGAGCAACACCCCACACATCATCACGGCCAATAACTTCATTGTGTTGTTGTGGCGAGGGTGCTTGCTCCCTCGCCACAATAATTTGGTTGAATCGGTCATAGCGCAGTGTCCAGGGCAGCATCGGTACGCACGCCGCGCCAGGCATTGAAGCGGTGGCGCGCGCGGTCGAGATAGAGGTAGACCACCGGGGTGGTGTAAAGGGTCAGGATCTGGCTGAAGACCAGGCCACCAATAATGGTCAGGCCCAACGGATGGCGCATTTCCGCGCCATCGCCGGTGCCGAGCAGCAACGGCAAGGCGCCGAGGATGGCGGCCAGGGTGGTCATCAAAATGGGTCGCAGGCGCAGCAGACAGGCGCTGCGGATCGATTCCAGCGGGCTCATGCCGTCGTTGCGCTCCAGTTGCAGCGCCAGGTCGATCATCAGGATCGCGTTTTTCTTCACCACACCGATCAGCAGGAACAAGCCCAGCAACGAAATCAGACTGAACTCGCCGCCCAGCAGGTAGATCGCCAGCAACGCGCCAACACCCGCCGACGGCAGGGTCGAGAGAATGGTCAGCGGGTGGATATAGCTTTCATACAGAATGCCCAGCACCAGGTACACCGCCACCAGCGCACCGAGAATCATGAACGGCTGGCCCTTCTGCGTGGCCGCAAAGGCGTCGGCGGTGCCGGCCATCTTGGCGATCACATCTTCAGGCAGGCCGACCTTGGCAATCGCTCGCTCGATGGCCGCGGTGCCCTGCTCTACCGTCACCCCGGGCGCCATATCGAAGGCGATGTTTTCGGAAGCGAACTGGCCTTCATGGCTGACGCGATCGTCGGCCAGGCTGTTCTCGTAATGGGCAATGGTCGACAACGGCACCCGCGCACCATCGGCAGTAATCACCTGGACCTGGTTCAGGGTGATCGGGTCCTGGGCATACTTGGGGTTGACCTCCATCACCACCTGATACTGGTTGAGGCTATCGTAGATGGTGGAAATCTGCCGCTGGCTGTAGGCGTTGTTGAGTACCGACGTGACCATGTCCATGTCGATGCCCAGACGCTTGGCCTGGTCCCGATCGACGATCAGCGTGACCTGCGCCGCGCCCCGGCCTTCGCGAGCGTCGATGGCAGTCAGCTCGGGCAACTCACGCATCGCCGCGACCACTTTCGGGTACCACAGGCGCAACGCGGCCAGGTCGCCGCTTTGCAGGATGTAGGAATATTGCGCACTGGTCTGGTCGCGGCTGCCGCCGAACTGCAGGTCCTGGTCGGCCATCAGGAACAGGCGCCCGCCCGGTACCAACGGCACCTCTTTGCGCAGACGCTCGATCACCGCCTGGGCAGAGATCTTGCGTTCACTGATGGGTTTTAGGCGCACCAGCATCACTGCGTTGTTAGTGCCTTGGTTGCCACCGATAAAGCCCGCCACGCTGAGCACCGCCGGGTCCTTGAGCACCGCCTGGCGGAAGACTTCCATCTTCGGCTGCATCACGCTGAACGACAGGCCATCGTCACCGCGCACAAACCCGATCAATTGGCCGGTGTCCTGCTGAGGCATGAAGGTTTTTGGCACCACCACATACAGCGCGACATTCACCCCCACGGTAATCAACAGGCTGAGCAAGGTCAGGCGCCGGTGCCGCAACACCCAGTCCAGGCTGGTGGCATAGCCGGCGACCATGCGGTCGTTGACCTTCTGGCTCCAGCGCTGCAAACCGGTCTGCCGGGTCTTGTCATGAGGCTTGAGCCAGCGGGCGCAGAGCATCGGCGTCAAGGTCAGCGAGACAATCAGCGAGATGATGATCGCCGCCGACAAGGTGATGGAAAACTCGCGAAACAGGTTGGTGACAATCCCGCCCATGAACAGGATCGACAGGAACACCGCCACCAGCGACACGTTCATCGACAACAAGGTAAAGCCGACCTCTTCGGCCCCCAGGTACGCCGCCTTCATCGGCGGCACACCCTCGTCGATGTGCCGGGAAATGTTCTCCAGCACCACGATGGCATCGTCCACCACCAGCCCGGTGGCCAGGATCAGCGCCATCAACGAAAAGTTGTTCAGCGAAAACCCGTACAGGTACATCACCGCAAAGGTGCCCACCAGCGACACCGGCACCGCCAGGGTCGGGATCAGCGAAGCACGGAAGTTGCCCAGGAACAGGTACACCACCAGGATCACCAGGCCCACGGCAATCAGCAGGGTCATTTCCGCTTCATGCAGGGTGGCAGTGATCACTGGCGAGCGGTCCATCGCCAGGCTGAGCTTGACGCTGGACGGCAGCACTGCCTGCAACGCCGGCAACTGGGCCTTGATCTGCCTGACCGTTTCAATGATGTTGGCGCCGGACTGGCGGTTGATCACCAGCAGCACCGCCGAATCATTATTGAAGAAGCCACTGTTGTAGCGGTCTTCCACACCATCGGTGATCTTCGCCACATCGCCCAGGCGCAGGGCCGCACCGTCCTGGTAGCGGATCAATAGCGGCGCGTAGTCCTTGGCTTTTTCCAGCTGGTCGTTGGCCTGGATCTGCCAATTGCGCTCAGCGTCTTCCAGGGAGCCCTTGGGCCGGCGCTGGTTGGCATTGGCGATGGTATTGCGCACATCGTCCAGGGCCACGCCGTACTGGTCGAGGGCCTTGGGTTCCAACTCGATGCGCACTGCCGGCAGGGAGCTGCCGCCGATCTGCACTTCACCCACGCCTGGCACCTGGGACAGGCTCTGGGACAAGATGGTCGACGCCAGGTCATACAGCTGGCCCTTCTGCAGCACGTCGGAGGTCAGCGACAACACCATGATCGGTGCCTGGGACGGGTTGATCTTCTTGTAGGTGGGCATGCTGCGCATACCGCTGGGCAACAGGTTGCGCGAGGCATTGATCGCCGCCTGCACTTCCCGCGCCGCACCGTTGATATCGCGGTCGGAATCAAAGGCCAGGATCACCCGAGTCGAGCCCTGGCTCGACGAACTGCTCATGGTGGTGATACCGGCAATCGAACCGAATGAACGCTCCAATGGCGTCGCCACGCTGGACGCCATCACCTCGGGGCTGGCGCCGGGCAGGCTGGCCGACACCACGATCACCGGAAAGTCGATCTGCGGCAGCGGCGACACCGGCAACAGGTTGAAGCTGACGCCACCGAGCAGCATGATCGCCAGGCTCAGCAGCATGGTCGCTACCGGCCGGCGAATGAAAGGTCCGGACAGGTTCATGGCTCAACCGGCTCCAGGCGTTGCGGCTCTTTGCGCCAGCGCCGGCCAAGGCGATCGAAGTACAGGTAGATCACCGGCGTGGTGAACAGCGTCAACACCTGGCTCACCAGCAAGCCACCGACCATCACCAAACCCAGCGGTTGGCGCAACTCCGCGCCGGAACCGCTGGCAAGCATCAGCGGTACCGCACCGAACAACGCAGCCAGGGTAGTCATCAGGATCGGCCGGAAACGCAACAGCGCCGCCTGGTAAATCGCCGTCTGTGGGTCCAGGCCCTGATTACGCTCGGCGTCGAGGGCGAAGTCGATCATCATGATCGCGTTCTTTTTCACGATACCGATCAGCAGGATGATGCCGATGATCGCGATCATGCCCAGGTCATTGCCACTGAGCAGCAGGGCCAGCAAGGCCCCCACCGCCGCCGACGGCAAGGTCGAAAGGATAGTGATCGGGTGGATATAGCTCTCGTAAAGCACGCCCAGCACGATGTACATGGTGACCACCGCGGCCAGGATCAGCAGCAAGGTGCTCGACAGGGACGCCTCGAACGCCTGGGCGGCACCCTGGAACTGGGTTTGCACGCCCACCGGCATGCCAATGTCCTTCTGGGTCTGGTTGATCAGCTCCACACCCTTGCCCAGGGCGACGCCGGGGGCCAGGTTGAACGACATCATCACCGCCGGGAACTGGCCGATATGGGCAATCGCCAACTGCGCCTGGCGCTGCTCGACATGGGCCAGGCTCGACAGCCGCACCTGGCCGCCGTCGGTGGTCTTCACATGGATCTGGTTGAGCGCGGCCGGGCCGAGGGTTTCGCCGGACTGAGCCTGCAGCACCACGCGATATTGGCTGGCCTGGGTATAGATGGTAGAGATCTGCCGTTGGCCAAAGGCGTCATACAACGCGTCGGTAATGGTCGAGACACTCACACCCAGGCGCGAGGCCGCGTCGCGGTCGATCACCAGGTACACCTGCAAGCCTTTGTCCTGCAAGTCGCTGGCAACGTCGGTGAGTTCCGGCTGTTGACTGAGGGCGTGCACCAGCTTGCCACTCCACAGTGCCAGCAACTCGGCGTCCGGCGACGACATGCTGAACTGGTACTGGGTACGGCTGACGCGGTCCTCGATGGTGAGGTCCTGCACCGGCTGCATGAACAGGCGGATGCCCACCAGCTTGTCGATTTGCGGTTGCAAGCGGGTGATCACCTCGGCTGCGCTCAAGTCGCGCTGGCCGTGGGCCTTGAGGTTGATCAGCAAGCGGCCACTATTGAGGGTGGCGTTATCGCCGTCCACACCGATGTAGGACGACAGGCTCTGGACCGCGGGATCAGCAAGGATGATCTTCGCCAGCTCCTGCTGACGCTGGCTCATCGCCGCAAAGGAAATCGACTGCGGCGCTTCGGAAATACCCTGGATCACCCCGGTGTCCTGCACCGGAAAAAAGCCCTTGGGCACCACCAGGTACAGCACCACCGTAAGCCCCAGGGTAGCGATGGCCACCAGCAGGGTCAGCGGCTGGTGCTTGAGCACCCACTGCAACTTGCGGCCATAGGCCTGGATCAGCCAATCGATCCAGGCGCCGCTGGCCTTGTAGAAACGTCCCTGCTCTTCTTCCTTCGGTTCGCGCTTGAGCAAGCGCGCGCACATCATCGGCGTAAGGGTCAGGGACACAACCAGCGAAATCAGGATCGCCACCGCCAGGGTGATGGCGAACTCGCGGAACAGCCGCCCGACCACGTCAGCCATGAACAGCAGTGGGATCAGTACCGCAATCAGCGACAAGGTCAGGGAAATCAGGGTGAAGCCGATCTGCTTGGCGCCCTTGAGCGCCGCCGCCATCGGCGTCTCGCCCTCCTCGATATAGCGAGAAATGTTCTCCAGCATAACGATGGCGTCATCCACCACGAACCCCGTGGCGATGGTCAGGGCCATCAGCGTCAGGTTATTGATGGAGAACCCCGCCAGGTACATCACGCCAAAGGTACCCACCAGAGACAGCGGCACGGCAATGGACGGAATGATCGTGGCGCTGACCCGACGCAGGAACAGGAACGTCACCATCACCACCAGGGCGATGGCAATCAGAAGCTCGTGTTGTACGTCTTTCACCGAGGCGCGGATGGTCTGGGTTCGGTCGGTAAGCACCGTTACGTCCAGGCCGGCCGGCAGGTTGTCGGTGATGCTCGGCAGCAGCGCCTTGATACGGTCGACTACCTCGATCACGTTGGCGCCCGGCTGGCGCTGGATGTTGAGCAGTACCGCCTGGTTTTCGTTGGCCCAGGCCGCGAGGCGTTCGTTTTCGGCGCCGTCGACGATCTGCGCCACATCCTTGAGGCGCAACGGTGCGCCATTGTTGTAGGCCAGGATCAGCTCGGCATATTGCTGGGGTGAGACCAACTGGTCGTTGGCATCGAGCATCGACACGCGGGTGGGGCCGTCGAAGTTACCCTTGGGCTGGTTGACGTTGGAGGCGGCGATCAGCGCACGCACATCCGACAGGTTCAAGCCATTGGCCGCCAGGGCCTCGGGGTTGACCTTGATACGCACGGCCTGGCGCTGGCCACCGGCAATACTGACCATGCCGACGCCGCTGATCTGGGCGATTTTCTGCGCCATGCGCGTATCGACCAGGTCATTGAGCTTGGGCAGCAGCATGGTCTTGGAAGTAATCGCCAGGGTCAGCACCGGGGTGTCGGCAGGGTTGACCTTGTTGTACACCGGCGGCGCCGGCAAATCCTTGGGCAACAGGTTGGTGGCGGCGTTGATTGCGGCCTGCACCTGTTGCTCGGCGACATCCATATTGACGTCGAGGTTGAAACGCAGGGTCAGCACCGACGCACCGCCCGAGCTGGTGGACGCCATCTGGGTCAGCCCGGGCATCTGCCCGAACTGACGCTCCAGCGGCGCAGTGACCGCACTGGTCATCACGTCTGGGCTGGCGCCGGGGTACAGGGTCATCACCCGGATCGTCGGGTAGTCCACCTGGGGCAAGGCCGATACCGGCAACAAGCGGTACGAAATGATCCCGGCCAATACAATCGCCAGCATACTCAGCGTGGTGGCGACCGGGCGCAGGATAAACAGGCGTGACAGGTTCATGAACCGACCTTTTGCGCCTTGCCGGCGTCAGCGCCGGTCTCCCCTTTTGCCGCGGGCTTGCCTTGCAGGTGTTCGGTCGGCGTGGTCGGCACTTCCTTGCTTTCGTTGACCACTTCGATTTCGCTGCCGTCCTTGAGACGGTCAGTGCCTTCCAGCACCACGCGATCGCCTGCGACCAGGCCCTCCTTGACCACGGTGTTCTCACCGTCGGTGTCACCCAGCACCAGGGGCTGGACCTTGACCTTGTTGTCACCGTCAAGCTTGTAGACAAAGGTGCCGGTGTTGCCGAACTGGACCGCCGCCGACGGCGCCAACACCACGTTATGCAAGGTGTCGGCAAGCAAGTGCACATTGACGAACTGGTTGGGAAACAACGCCTGGTCCTTGTTATCAAAGCGCGCCTTGAACTTCAAAGTACCGGTGGTGACGTCGATCTGGTTATCCAGGCTCTGCAGCACGCCGATCGCCTGTTTTTTCACGTCGCTACGGTCCCAGGCTTCTACGGGCAGTTTGTTGCCGGCGTGATAACGGGCGAGTACGGTTTCCAGGGTATTTTCCGGCAGGGTGAACGCCACGCTGATCGGCTGGGTCTGGGTGATGACCGCCAGGGCGGTGGTGTCATTGGCTGCGACCAGGTTGCCGACATCGAGCTGGCGCAGGCCAACGCGGCCGCTGATCGGCGCACGGATCCTGGTGAATTCAAGGTTGAGCTTGGCATCGTCGACCGCGCCCTGGTTGGTCTTGACCGTGCCCTGGTATTGCAGGACCAGCGCTTCGGCGGTGTCCAGGGTCTGCTTGGCGATACTGTCCTGGGCGTACAGGCCGCGATAACGCTCCACATCGACCTGGGCGTTTTTCAACTGCGCCTGGTTCTGCAGCAATGTGCCCTGGGCCTGGAGCAAGGCGTTCTGGTAGCTGCGCGGGTCGATTTCTGCCAGCAGGTCGCCGGCCTTGACCATCTGGCCTTCTTCAAAGGCGATCTTCACCAGCTCACCGCCCACCCGGCTGCGCACATTAATGGTGTTGAGCGCGGTGACCGTGCCCAGCGCCTTGTAGTACACCGCAAACTCCCCCTGCACCACCGGCGCCACGCGCACCGGCACCGGGCCGGTGGAACCGCCAAAGCCCGGGCGCGCCATGCCGGTCTTGCCGGTGTGCCCCGCAGGAGCGTCCTTGTGAGCCGCGCCGCCGGGCCAGAATTTCCAGCACAGGCCGGCGATAACCAGCAGCACAAGCAGGCCAAACAGCCAGCGGCGGGAGTTGCGGGAGGAGGATTGCATGGAGTGATCAACCATTGGGGATGAGAGCTTCTTCTTCGGGAGGCTGAAAGATAAGCACTGGGGGGCGTTTAGAAAAGCACCTTTACCGGCTATTTACCTTGGGCTTACAACTTTTAACGTCTGATCTTAGTCCGCCAGCTATTTCGCTAAACCGCTGACACTCAAATAAAAACGGCCTGGACTAGGCCAGGCCGCAATCATGCATCATACGTGTTACTGCCAAACGACAGTTACGCGCAGAAACAGTTACTTCAATACAGCCAGGGCCGCATCGTAGTTTGGCTCTTCAGCGATTTCCTTGACCAACTCGCTGTGCAGCACATTGTCGTTTTCGTCCAGTACCACGACAGCGCGAGCGGTCAGGCCTTTGAGCGGGCCGTCGGCAATCGCCACACCATAATCAACGGCGAAATCCGAATCACGGAAGTCCGACAGGTTCTTAACGTTTTCCAGGCCTTCGGAACCACAGAAGCGCGCTTGGGCGAATGGCAGGTCGGTGGAGATGCACAGCACCACGGTGTTGGCCACATCGTTGGCCTGGGCATTGAACTTGCGCACGGAAGTGGCGCAGGTTGGGGTATCAACGCTTGGGAAGATGTTCAGCACTTTGCGCTTGCCGGCAAAGGTGGCCAGGGTGGCGTCGGACAGGTCGCCGGCGGTCAGGGTGAAATCTGCGGCTTTGGCGCCGACTTTCGGCAGTTCGCCTTCAACCTGGACCGTGTTGCCTTTGAGGGTGACTTGAGCCATGAACGGAATCCTTATGCTGGTTTTTGGTTAAACGAATTCGAGAGGCCGAAGTTAACCACAAAGTGCCGATGCTACCTACCGCCAGACACAAATTGTCATGTCGCCAGGTTGTGGTTTAATTGCGCGCTTTTCGCCTGCCCTTCAAGGAAACCGTCGTCGATGAATCAGCCTGCCACCAAAGTTCTGGTCATTGGTTACGTCTGGCCAGAGCCCCGCTCCTCGGCTGCGGGGGGGCATATGATGCAGATCCTTGAGAGTTTTCTTACGCAAGGTTGGGACATTACCTTCAGCAGCCCTGCGACCATCGGCGAACACAAGGCCGACTTGCCGGCACTTGGCATCGCCGAATGCGCCATCGAACTGAATAACAGCAGTTTCGATGACTTTATCCGCGAACTGGCCCCGGATATCGTACTGTTCGACCGTTTCATGATGGAGGAGCAATTCGGCTGGCGCGTGGAGCAATGCTGCCCCAACGCCCTGCGCGTGCTGGAAACCTCCGACCTGCAAAGCCTGCGCGATGCCCGCCACCAGCGTTTCAAGGAGCAGGTGAAAGCAAACCCCGACAGCGACGACTTCAGCGCCCTGTTCGCGCCGGCGCTGGAGGACGAGTTCCAGCGCATGGCCGATACCGACCTGGCCAAGCGCGAAATCGCCGCGATTTACCGCTGTGACATCAGCCTGATGATCTCCGACGTGGAAATCCGCCTGCTCACCGAGCAGTTCAAGGTGCCCGCCGCTCTGCTCCATTGGTGCCCGCTGATGTTGCAACCGCCCAACGCCGCGTTTGCGCCGTTTGAAGACCGTGCGCACTTTCTCAGCATCGGCAACTTCCGCCACGCGCCCAACTGGGATGCGGTGCTGTGGATGAAGCAAAGCCTGTGGCCGCTGATTCGCCAACAGTTGCCGGGCGCGCAGCTGCATATCTATGGCGCCTACACCCCACCCAAGGCCACCGCCCTGCACAACCCGGCACAGGGTTTTCATGTGATGAACTGGGCCGAAGACGCGCTGCAAGTCATGACCGCCGCACGCATCTGCCTGGCACCGTTGCGCTTTGGCGCGGGCATCAAGGGCAAGTTGATCGACGCCATGCTCTGCGGCACCCCCAATGTCACCACCCCGATCGGCGCCGAGGCCATGGGCGATGATCAACCCTGGCCCGGCGTGATCGAACACGACGCCCCGGCCCTGGCCGCCGCTGCTGTGGCCCTCTACCAGGACCACGAGCGCTGGACCCAGGCCCAGGAACACGGGCGCCAACTGCTGGCCCGGCGCTATGACCAGACTCTGCACGGGCCAGCCTTGGTGGACTGCCTGGAGCAATGCCGCCGCAACCTCGCTGCCCATCGCCGGGACAACTTCACCGGCAGTATGCTGCGCCATCACGCGCACAAGAGTACCCAGTACATGTCCCAGTGGATCGAGGCAAAAAACCGCAACCTGTAAACACTGCTGCTGGCGAGGTCGTGCGCGACGGGGCATTATCCTACGCAGCGACCACAATAAAGCGACGGCAGCATGACCCGAGCAACGCGCATCACCGATCCCTCCTACGAGCTGATGGACGATCACAACGGTCTGTCCATCATCTATCGCCAGCACGGCTTCCCCTGCCCGCTGGTGCGCTGGCACTTCCACAAGGAATACGAGCTGCACCTGATCGTCGCCAGCTCCGGCAAGGTGTTTATCGGTGACTACATCGGCAACTTCTACCCGGAAAGCCTGTTCCTCACCGGCCCCAACCTGCCCCACAACTGGATCAGCCAGGTGGAAGAAGGCGAAGTGGTCCCCAAGCGCGACATGCTGGTGAACTTCACCGACGAGTTGTTCGAACACGGCAGCCATATCTTCACCGAACTCAAACGCCTGGCGCCGCTGCTCGAACGCGCGCAGTACGGCATCGAATTCCGCTGCAAAAAGACCATTGCCCACGCCATGACCCTCATGCAGCACATTGAAGACGCCCACGGCATGGCGCGCCTGGGGCATTTCTTTATCCTGCTGGAGGTATTGAGCGCCTGTGAGGACTACCAGCTGCTGTCCGGCGTAACCACGCCACAGCAAGCCGATGAACACAGCATCGACCGCACCAACCGTGCGGTGGACTACATCTTTGCCCACTACGCCCGCGAGCTGCCGCTGGAGGAAGTCGCGGAGTACCTGGGGATGAAGCCGACGTATTTTTCCCGTGTATTCAAGCAGGCCACCGGGCGGACTTTTATTGAATTCGTCAATCGGCTGCGCATCAGCAAGTCCTGCGAGTTGCTGGCCGATGGGGACAAGGCGGTGACGGATGTGTGTTTTGAGTCGGGGTTCAACAATATTTCCAACTTCAACCGGCGGTTTCAGCAGCTTAAGGGGATGACGCCGTCCCACTATCGGCGCCTGGCCGTACAACGCCTTACTGAGCAAAACCTGGCTTGAGCGATGTGCAGCGACACATGGTGAAAAACACATCCAGCCAAAACGAAAGGAACCTCACCGCCCCTTCTGTCACTCAGCGTACGCATCACCCTCTCTTTTTCAGGCGTCGGGTGAAGCTTTTTCTGATACGCAAGCGAAAGGGCGACTCCATGATCAACGTTCAGCCATCCCTCATTCACACCGCGCTCATGGGAGCCGCGCAGACAAGCACAGCCTCGTCGCACAAAACCGACGCGCCCCCCCCAGAAAGCTTGTCGCACGACAAATCGAGTTTTCGCCCCGTCCTGTCACGCTCACGCCGGGACTTGCAAAATCCTGCCAACCCATCAGCCTCATCCAACCCGTCGGTCCGCCAGTTCGCCGAGGCTTTGGTGGAGCAGAGCGACAGGCAATTAGCGGTTAATGTCGGTATGGGTTTGATCCGCAACCGGCTCGACGACAGTAAAAACAGCTCAGTTCGTCTAGACACGATTGACGTGCCACCTGCCTCGACCTTCGGCAAGACCTGGGGGGAGCTGGCCGATGCCATAAACTCAGAGCCTTTCAGATCGTTTGCATACGCAAAAAACATTGATCCTCTTAAGCTAGTGATCAACAGCAGTGGAAGACTCAGCGCGGTAAAAGATAACAAACCGGTCGATTTCGACCTCGACAAGGACCCTGAGTGGGCCGCCGCGTCTGCTGCGGTCCTGGCAGCTGCAAAAAAAGTGGATAGCACTGCTGCGGTTGTGTACTTGGGCCCGGATCGCGCATTACCCACTACAGTGGCGCGGTTTTACGGTCTGCAGCCAGGCAACCGCACAAGCAACGACCAACTGTCCTTCATCGGGCAACTGTTGCGCGAGGGAAAGTTCAGCACGCTGGACAGCAGCGAGCCGTGCTACGCTGCCATCAAACAACGACAAAAAGAAACCCGCCAGCATATCGAGGAGCTGCCACCGCATCAGCTCAACCAACGGCTTGCACAGTTTTCGCCGCCTACGGGGGCTCAAAAAGTCAAGGAAGCCGACCAGGCACTGTCACAGCTGGTCAGCCGCGCAATGATGAAACTGCTACCAGAAACGAGTGACTACGAGACTTCGATCTCTCTGCAGGACATCCCGGAGTACTCAACCTTCAACCTGGTACGCAAAAATCTGTTGACCGCCCTGACCGGCAGCACTTTTACCGCCTTTGCCCAAGATAACAACCTTGACCCCACCAGCGTGCGCATCAACCCAGTCAGTGGTGTCCTCACGGGCAAAGTGAATGGTATCAACACCACGTTCACCTTGAACGATGTCTCCGGTTGGACCGACGTCTGGGACGAGATAAAGGATGCAGTGCAACAGATGGCCACCGATTCTGACGATGACGTTGTCTACCCCGCCAACAACTCTGCACGCCTGTACGACGTCATGGCGTTTTACAACGAACCGCCTCCTCACCAAGAGGACACTCGATAAAAAGGCTGGGAGCAGCGCCAGCTTGTAGCCACGCTGGGCCGCATAGATGAAATAAGCCAAAACAAAGGTTTCAAGGCGTTGACCGACGCATCCCCCAGCGACCCCGCACACATTGCCGTACAGCAACGCCAGCAGTCAGTGATACAACAACTTGCAAACGTACCGCTTGTGCCCTCACCGCTTGAAACCCTGGCCGCCGCCGTCAAAACAAACATCCACACGCCAGTGGAAACCGAACAGACGCACACAGACCTCTTGGCAACAGGCGACAGTGAACTGGCAACCACAGTGCACCGCACAATGCTTGAGCTAAAAACCAACCCGACCCTGGCCGCCTCAAAAACCATACAACCGATCCCGCCCAACAGCCTGTTTGGCCAATGGTGGGATTACCTGGGCAAAGCGCTCAAGGGACATGGTTTTATTGAATGGGCCAGCCAACACAATATTGATCTGGCATCGCTGCGCTATGACCGCACAGGCCATGCGCTGATAGCCAAAGTCAATGGCGTTGAACAGCGCTACACCGCCACCGACTTCGCGCAAAAATACCCCGCTTTTTTTGACGTTATCGAGCCTGTGTTGACGGCCGCTCAGGAATTTGCCGCCCATGGACAACAGATCTCACTGGCGCAGGTGGGTAACAGCAACGTGCCATACCAGTGGGTGGCCAACTTTTATGGTATCAGTGACGACCCCAGCGGCCCGACGTTCGAACAACAGACTTCGCTGCCGGGACGCACTCAACAGTTCCCTCGACCCTCCGCCGATCCACAAAAAGTCGTGACCTGGCTGAACCGAAAAAAAACAGAACTGGGCGACAGCAACGACCGGTACTCGTTGATTGATCAGTTGAGAAACTGGAATTCCGACAGCGGCTCAAGACGCTTTATTGTCGACCCGGCCTCCTCCCTCCAGCCTAAAGGCGTGACCACGGTTGCAGCATTCCTTTCCCGCAAAGACTGGAACCCAACGGTCACCAAGGCAGACAACGATAACTTGCTCGCGGCCATTCAAACCCCCGCCCCCCAGTCCCCTCCCCTGGGCAATCGCTGGGGGTTTCTGTCCACGCAACTATCGCTGAGTACAGAGCAGCGTGTGACGGTGGGAGAATTCGTAAAAACGTCCATTGGCGCGCATGACAGCCTTCTCAGTTATCTGAGCGCCAACGTTACCGACCTTAGTACCGACCCCGAACAAGCGTTGGATCAACTCGTCTCCAGCGACGCAGCGCTTGAACTCGCCGCCAAGCTGGAAAGCCAGATGAAGGGCGCTCCCACCGCGACCAGCCGGAAACAATGGTTGTTGACCGCGCTGGTGCTGGAGATTGATCGAACGGCCGGCGCGCAACACAAGACTGTCGCCGGTATTGACTTGATGGGCGCTGCTTATTCAGGGCACAGCGTCGAGTCTATCCGTGAGCAGTTCGGCCGAGACTTGGCCGCTAAAAAAGGCATCCCCGCCAATCTTGCGCCTGCAATCTCGCGGTTGATGATGTCGGGGATGGCGCCACAACTACTGGTAAAAGAGGTACCCCAGAATGTAACACTCGGTTCCCCGGAATGGGTCAACTTTACGACCGCAGTGAACCGGATTGAGTGGACCGCCCCCGGCGCTACTCAAGGCATGACTTACCAGCAGGTCATGAATTACAACAACATCAAACCCATTTCAGCATTGGAAGCGCAGATCCAGAACTATGCGCAGATGAACCCATTGCTTGATTGGGCAGCCCTCAATAACAACGTCAATAAAGACAACTACACACTGGAACAGCTCAAAGACAGCCAGGTCAAATTTCAGGCTCAAACGAAGAAGACCGCAGAAAGTATCAGTTGGTTGAGCAAGTCCGACCCTCCGAATAGAAGGGCCATGACGCTTGAAATATTAAGGAAGGAGTTCGGCCCCGACATTGATTATGAAAGCCGCTACATGATAGAGGACGAAGGCTTCGGAATAAACAGCGGCCGTCACTACAGCCTCGCCGAAATCTATGAAACAGGTAGACTGGGTGAAAACTGGCTTCAGGAAGGCAAACATGTGGACTTCGAACGCCTGCGTAAAAGAGCGAATGAACCGGATTTACCGGTGGTCAATGATCAATTCGACAAGGCCATCAAACAAGACTTCCACCTGCGCAGACGCCACACCGTAACGCTGTTCGAAAACATGCTCAGAAAGCTGCCAGTGGAGGAGCAAAAAAGCCTGCTCTATGGCGATGTGGAGTTTTTGAACGTTGAGGGTGCCGGCAGCGGTATGGTGATGACGTCTGTCTATAACGGCGTCAGAAGGGATTTTGCGGTGTACCCAGCAAGTGGTCTGATCGTAAGAATTGCCGACATTGACCCATCAACCCCTATGGGGCAAAAAGTCAGTCTGGAGATCGACGCCGAGGCCTTCAAAAATGGCACTTTCCCGAAACCCGGGGTTAAATCCGACGTTGTACTGAGGGTTACTGACCAACACCTGCTGGATGACAACGATGAGCCGTGGCCTTTGGAAGTCACCTTCCCAGCCCATAGTGCCAATGACCGATTTTCCCCTAACTACGCCAGAGGGCGACTATCCAAGCTGGCAAACGTCATGGTCGACTCCACCTACCTGAACAAAACGCAGTTTCTTAACCTGCACCGCAATTGGTCGAGCAATACGCTTGAAACCGCGACAGAACCCAGTGATTTCTTCAAAGCTATCTGGCACGCCCTACCGGGCACCAGCAGCCTGGAAGACCTTTATCACGGTCAGTTTCTCAAGGCCGGCGTCGACCTGGCCATTGATGTCGCGATCTACGCAGCCGCCGCGGGCGCCGGCGAGCTATGGACGCTGGCGAAATCCGGCGCTTCTTGGGCAGCCGCCAAGATTGAAGCGGGTTTTATCGAGAGGTTTGGCGCTAAAGACGCTGAAAGTATTGCCCTCAGGGACATGACCAATACCAGCGTTTCGCAGTCGCTCGCTTCATCGAGCCGAATGCAGGGCAGCCACATTGCTGAGCAAACAGCCGAAATGGCCAATGGCACTGTGGTGCGTGCCGGCACCCAGGAGCAGGTCAAGGTCACCGCTGTAAACCGGGCGGGCAACTGGTACGCCTACGACGCCGAAGCAGACGCCGCATATGGGCCAGCGCTGGAAGGTTTTCGCTCGGATACCTCCATCGGCTTAAAAACCGAAACCCTCCCTGACGGCACAAGCAAGCAGATACCCGACCGGTTACTACCCGAAGACGCCCAAGTAATTAACCGATCGACCTACTCTGACGTAAAAATCGGAAACAAGGTATACCGCTATGACCCCAAGGAACCAGATGTCCTGACTGACCTTGAGTCAGCCGATCACTTCAACGATACACACGGCCTTGAAGCCTTTTGCCCGGCAGGTCCCAGAGTAAAGCGACAAACTGACGGCGTGTGTTTCGCCAAGGTCGTGTCGGACTTCAGCGGCAATACGGCCAAGATGGTGCAAGGCCTTGAGCACACGCGGTTGTACCCATCATCTGGGGGTGCCGGACTCAATTCAACGCTTGTTTACGAGCGGCGCCTATTCGATGTCGTGGAAAAGGATGGCGTCTATAAGACAGTGCAACGAGACCTGGTGGCCCCTGTCGATTACCTGCCAACCACGCGTGGTACGATCGTTAAGGATCCACATTTTGGTCTATCCGGCGCTGATACACTGCCCAACCTTGAGCAAAATTCGCGAATTGTCAAACTTGACGCTATCAGCAGCCTGAGCAAAGACCAACGTGAATTGCGCGGAACCATCGCCCAGACAACAACAACAAGCGGGGCAACCCAGCGTTATATCGTGGTAGAAGCCGACAGTTTGACATTTTACTACAGCAAATTTGACGCGAAGTCGACGGAACTCACTTTCAAACGGATCGGCGAGTCCGCATCGGAATTCGAATTAGAACTTGTCAGCAACCATATCCAGGAAATGGAAGGTCTTCTTGAGATGGCCGGTGCGCCATTGCGCAAAGACTTCGTGTCACTACCCAGCCTGGATTCGGCGTTCTCAAAACTTGAAGCCGCGGGTTATACGCCTGCTCAAGTTAACGAACTGAAAGCCACTATTGCGCCATTTAACGCAGAGAAAAAACGCGAATTTGTTTATCAGCTCATCAACAAACTGACCAGTTCAAGCGACGAACTTGTACTCAAATCAGCGTCTCTCGAACCGCTGGATAAAACTGCAGATTTCGCCAACCTGGCTGCTGAGAAACAAAATAAATTTTATGCAGAAGGCGCGAAGAACTCAGTCAACACACAGGTCAAGGCAACGGGTATCGGATCGTCAAATAAAAGAATCCCAAATAAACCTAATGATATTTACAGAGAGGAGGTCGCAGAAGCACTCGTCGGTTGGATTCAAGATATCAAGGTCAAATCGCCGAATTACGTCAACTCCGTATTGAAGTTTGGCGCTGGCAATTGCGGGGAAATGGCGGAAGCAGCCACTCAAATCATCAAAAAAAGTGGAGGAAGTGCTGAGACATGGTACGTCCACGGCGGAGACCATGCGTTTACAGTGGTGGGAGGACCAGCAAGCGCAGGTAAAAGCACAGTCAATTTTGCAGAAGCCGAATGGAAAGACGCCTGGATTGTAGATCCTTGGGCTGATATCTCTTGTAAGGCGTCAAATTACACTGCCTTGCTAGAGAAAAAGATGACCCAATGGGAATCATCGGGCCTGGAGATCTACATCAATGGAGACTGGCGTAGCCCTTTGTACCCAAAATGGAGGACCGAGTTGATGACCTTTGAAAAGAGGCCGCTCTACGCCGAGTAAACCCGGGCTGCTGGACAGCCCATTGGCGACTGGGCACGCCGCATCTTCATTGTGCGGCAGTGCTTTGTCCCAACGCGCCATTCTCAAAATAATTACCCATTAGCCTGTGAGGCCAATGCCTCGCGGGCTTGCTGAACTATGTTCAAGATATCTTCGCCTTTGGCGTTCCAGACGTATCAAGTCGGTTGCACGTTTCGCAGGGCCAGGAACGTGGTAACCGAGGCCTCCAGCTCGCGCGCTGAACTGAAACTGCCCTCACGCAAATACACCGTGATGTCCCGAAAAAGCTGAACCCTGTTCATCCACGAGCTGGAAGCTCGGAGTGAAATGCATGTGAAAGCGTTTATGCTTCTCCAGCCCCCCTCCATTTTTGAATGCTTGTGGGTGGCGTAATTGTCGACGATCAAGTGCAGTTGAAGATGCTCGGGGTTTCTCGATTGATCTTCTTGAGATATTTTTCCCGGGTGTTCAAGCGTGCGATCGGGAGTACTTTTATTGAGTTCTTTAATCGCTTGCGTATCAACAAGTACTGCGAATTGCTGGCCGATGGCGATAAGGCCGTGAGAGATGTGTGCTTCGGTGTTCAACAATATTTCCAACTTCAACCGGCGCTTGGCGGTGCAGCGCTTGACTGAGCAAAACCTGGCTCAAGCAAGACTTCCGTTGGTCAGGACGGTCAACTCTGACAGTGTCGCGCAGCCTGGTTGTTGATCATGCTGCGGCCCAGGCATTCAAGCGGACTTCACCGCCCATGAAAAAGTCGGCGACTCCTTTTGCTATCATCGGGTAAAAAAGTATGAATATGCTTAGAGGCATGACGCCTTCGCACTATCGACGGTTGAGGGCGCAGCGGTTGACTGAGCAGAATTTGGTTTGAACCGATTGCCCCAGATATTGGGAAAAGCAGAAACGTCTTACGCAGTTTTGAGGTTGTCCCTAGGACACTCAATCTCTAGTCTCCGTACACCGCTGCACACGCAGCGGTCGGGCGTCGCGGCCCGGTTTAATCAGACGCAAAGTGCCATTTCCGCTTTCAGTTGACGTCTTTTTATCGTCTACTGTGCGCCCTTATGGTGGCTGTGCGCGGGATACCTTCGGGTATGCCGGTTTCCTGATTCCGGTCCGCGAACCTGCGTACAGCTACCACCCGATCGCGTCGCGGCGATCAGTGGTAGCTCCACTTAAATCAGGAGTTCCACCATGATCAAGCCCACCCCAAATCCCCCAATCGATCCAACACCCAGCGTGCTGTTCACCGTAAAAGACGGCATCTCCACGCAAGACCTACTGGTCAACCTCAGCGAATCCCTCGCCTCTGCCCACGCCCTCACCTGCGATTTCGCCTTTGATCTCGACGGCTCACGGCGCGAAGGCGCGCTGGGGATTGCCCAGTTGGTCGAGGTATCTCGCTTGCTGGCTGAGCGAGCACTGGCTGATATCGAGCGTTAAATACGGCATCGATCGTCCCCACGCACCACGGGGACGATCATCGAGTGCAAAAAAGTATCAGTGCGCGTGCGCCCAAGGATTTGTCACAACCCCATTTCAAGGCTGTAATCGACGCACACTCTTCCTGGCTACCTGTAGGAAGACACAACAACAATAACCGTCCTTCTGTAGCCCCCTGGGCGCGGAAATGGAGTGCGCGATGAAGTTCACAGCAAAAGCTCTGCTTGCCTGTTCCTGCATGACTGCATGCATGACCCTCAGCGCCGTCAGCCTTGGCGCGCAAACCCTGACCATTGCCACCGTCAACAACAGCGACATGATCCGTATGCAGAAGCTCTCGAAAACCTTCGAGGCCGAGCACCCGGAGATCAAGTTGAACTGGGTGGTGCTCGAAGAAAACGTGCTGCGCCAACGCCTCACCACCGACATCGCCACCCAGGGCGGGCAGTTCGACGTGCTGACCATCGGCATGTACGAAGCCGCACTGTGGGGCGCCAAGGGTTGGCTGGAGCCGATGAAGGACCTGCCGGCCTCCTACGACCTTGATGATGTGTTCCCTTCGGTACGTGATGGCTTGTCCGTCAAGGGTTCGCTGTACGCCCTGCCGTTCTACGCCGAAAGCTCGATCACCTATTACCGCACCGACCTGTTCAAAGACGCCGGGCTGACCATGCCCGAGCACCCGACCTGGAGCCAGATCGGCGAATTTGCGGCCAAACTTACTGATAAGTCCAAAGAGCAATACGGCCTGTGCCTGCGCGGCAAAGCCGGTTGGGGTGAGAACATGGCGCTGATCACCACCCTGGCCAACGGCTTCGGTGCGCGCTGGTTCGATGAGAAGTGGCAACCGCAATTCAATGGCCCCGAGTGGAAGGACGCGCTGAACTTCTACGTCGACAACATGAAGAAATCCGGCCCGCCGGGTGCGTCCAGCAACGGTTTCAACGAGAACCTGGCGCTGTTCAACAGCGGCAAATGCGCGATCTGGGTAGACGCCAGCGTCGCCGGTTCGTTTGTCACCGACAAGAGCCAGAGCAAGGTCGCCGAGCATGTCGGTTTCACTTTTGCGCCACACGAGAAGACCGACAAGGGCACCTCGTGGCTGTACTCCTGGAGCCTGGCGATCCCTACCAGTTCCAAGGCCAAGGACGCCGCCAAGGTGTTCACCAGTTGGGCCACCTCCAAGGAATACGGCCAGCTCGTGGCCAAGACCGACGGCATTGCCAATGTGCCGCCAGGTACGCGCCAATCCACCTACAGCGACGAGTACATGAAGGCCGCGCCGTTCGCCAAGGTGACCCTGGAATCACTGAAAGTGGCCGACCCGACCAAGCCGACAGAGAAGCCGGTGCCATATATCGGCATCCAGTTGGTGACCATTCCGGAGTTCCAGGCGATTGGTACTCAGGTGGGCAAGTTCTTCTCCGGTGCGTTGACCGGTCAGCAGACGGTGGATGCCGCATTGACCGCCGCGCAGACCACCACCGAGCGGGAAATGAAGCGGGCTGGTTACCCCAAGTAACCCCTGCCCTCACCACAGTCAAATGTGGGAGGGGGCTTGCTCCCGATAGCAATCTACCAGTTGATGATTGTGTGACTGATACACCGCTATCGGGAGCAAGCCCCCTCCCACACTGACCGCGCTCCGATTCGTATCTGACTGGTCTTGATTCTAATGAATACACCCGCCAAAAACCGCCTGGCCAACCCCGGCTGGTTCCTTGTCAGCCCCTCGGTGGCCTTGTTGCTGCTGTGGATGATCGTGCCTCTGGGCATGACCCTGTACTTTTCGCTGATCCGCTACAACCTGCTCTACCCCGGCGAAAACCAATTCGTGGGGTTGGAAAACTTCAGCTACTTCATCACCGACTCGGGTTTCCTGCCCGGCGCTACCAATACCCTGTTGCTGGTGGGCAGCGTGTTGCTGATCAGTGTGGTGTTCGGCGTGTTGATCAGCGCGCTGCTGGAGGCCAGTGAGTTCCTGGGGCGTGGCATCGTGCGGGTGCTGTTGATTTCGCCATTCTTCATCATGCCCACCGTCGGCGCGCTGATCTGGAAAAACCTGATTTTCCACCCGGTGTCGGGGATCCTCGCCGCCGTGTGGAAGTTCTTCGGCGCCGAGCCGGTGGATTGGCTGGCGCACTACCCGCTGCTGTCGATCATCATCATTGTGTCGTGGCAGTGGCTGCCCTTCGCGATCCTACTGCTGATGACCGCTATGCAGTCCCTGGACCAGGAGCAAAAGGAAGCTGCACGTCTGGACGGTGCCGGCGCCATTGCGATCTTCTGGCACCTGACCCTGCCCCATCTGGCCCGCCCGATTGCCGTGGTGGTGATGATCGAAACCATCTTCCTGCTCTCGGTGTTCGCCGAAATCTTCACCACCACCAACGGTGGCCCGGGTTACGCCTCGACCAACCTCGCCTACCTGATCTACAACCAGGCGCTGGTGCAGTTCGACGTGGGCATGGCCTCGGCCGGTGGCTTGATTGCCGTGGTCATCGCCAATATCGCGGCGATCATCCTGGTGCGGATGATCGGCAAAAACCTGACTGACAAGCCTTGAGGGCCGCGCCATGACACTTCAACAATCCCGCCGCCTGCAAAGCCTGCTACTCGGTACGTTGGCCTGGGCGATCGCGATCCTGATTTTCTTCCCGATCTTCTGGATGGTGCTGACCAGCTTCAAGACTGAAATCGATGCGTTCGCCACCCCGCCGCAGTTCATCTTCACGCCGACGCTGGAGAACTACCTGCACATCAACGAACGCAGCAACTACTTCGCCTACGCCTGGAACTCGGTGGTGATTTCGTTCAGCGCCACTGCCCTGTGCCTACTGATCTCGGTGCCGGCCGCCTACTCCATGGCGTTCTACGAAACCCAGCGCACCAAGGGCACGCTGCTGTGGATGCTGTCGACCAAGATGCTGCCACCGGTGGGCGTGCTGATGCCGATCTATCTGTTGGCCAAGAGCCTTGGCCTGCTGGATACGCGTATCGCGCTGATCATCATCTACACCCTGATCAACCTGCCGATCGTGGTGTGGATGGTGTACACCTACTTCAAGGACATCCCCAAGGACATCCTCGAAGCCGCCCGCCTGGACGGCGCCACTCTGTGGCAGGAAATGGTCCGCGTGCTGTTGCCGATCGCCAAGGGTGGCCTGGCCTCCACGGTGTTGCTGTCGCTGATCCTGTGCTGGAACGAGGCGTTCTGGTCGCTGAACCTGACCTCGTCGAGCGCTGCGCCGTTGACCGCACTGATCGCCTCCTACTCCAGCCCCGAAGGTTTGTTCTGGGCCAAGTTGTCCGCCGTCTCGACCCTGGCCTGCGCGCCGATCCTGATCTTTGGCTGGATCAGCCAGAAACAGCTGGTGCGCGGTTTGTCCTTCGGCGCCGTCAAATAATAATTCGAAAAGGAGGCCCATCATGGCCAACCTGAAAATCAAGAATCTGCAAAAAGGCTTCGAAGGTTTCTCGATCATCAAGGGCATTGACCTTGAAGTGAACGACAAGGAATTCGTGGTGTTCGTCGGCCCGTCGGGCTGCGGCAAATCCACCCTGCTACGCCTGATCGCCGGCCTGGAAGAAGTCACGGAAGGCACCATCGAACTGGATGGCCGCGACATCACCGAAGTGACCCCGGCCAAGCGCGACCTGGCCATGGTGTTCCAGACCTACGCGCTGTACCCGCACATGAGCGTGCGCAAGAACATGTCGTTTGCCCTGGACCTGGCCGGTGTCGACAAGAAGCTGGTCGAGAGCAAGGTCAGCGAAGCGGCGCGCATCCTGGAACTGGGGCCGCTGCTGGAGCGCAAGCCCAAGCAACTGTCCGGCGGCCAGCGCCAGCGCGTGGCGATTGGCCGGGCGATTGTGCGTAACCCGAAGATCTTCCTGTTCGACGAGCCGCTGTCCAACCTCGACGCGGCGCTGCGCGTGCAGATGCGCCTGGAACTGGCGCGCCTGCATAAAGAACTGCAAGCCACCATGATCTACGTGACCCACGACCAGGTCGAAGCCATGACCCTGGCCGACAAGGTGGTGGTGCTCAACAGTGGCCGTATCGAGCAGGTCGGCTCGCCGTTGGAGCTGTATCACCAACCGGCCAACCTGTTTGTGGCCGGCTTTCTCGGCACGCCGAAGATGGGCTTTCTCAAGGGCAAGGTCACGCGTGTCGAAGGCCATGGCTGCGACGTGCAATTGGACGCTGGCACCCTGGTCAGCCTGCCGTTGAGTGGCGCGACCTTGAGCGTCGGCAGCGCGGTGACCCTGGGCATTCGTCCCGAGCATCTGGAAATCGCCGCGCCAGGGCAAACCACCCTGACCGTCACCGCTGACGTTGGAGAGCGCCTGGGCAGCGACACCTTCTGCCACGTCATCACCGCCAATGGCGAACCGCTGACCATGCGGATTCGCGGCGACATGGCCAGCCAGTACGGCGAGACGTTGCACCTGCACCTGGACCCGGCGCACTGCCATCTGTTCGACACTGACGGCGTAGCGGTGGCCCGCCCACTGCGCGCAGCCGCCTGACTCCGCGAGTATTTTTAGATGAAACTGAATAAACACAATCTCACGCAGTTGGCGCCGCAAGTGAAAATCCCGGCTTATGCGCTTGCCGACACCCGCCAGGGCATCGCCCATATCGGCGTCGGTGGCTTTCACCGCGCACACCAGGCGTATTACACCGACGCCTTGATGAATACCGGCGAGGGCCTGGACTGGGGCATTTGTGGCGTGGGCCTGCGCGCCGAGGACCGCAAGGCTCGCGACGACCTGGCCGGCCAGGATTACTTGTTTACCCTGTATGAGCTAGGTGACACCGACGACACCGAAGTACGCGTCATCGGCGCCCTCAGCGATATGCTGCTGGCCGAAGACGGCGCCCAGGCGTTGATCGACAAACTGGCTGACCCGGCTATCCGCATCGTCTCGTTGACCATCACCGAGGGCGGCTACTGCATTGATGACAGCAACGGCGAATTCATGGCCCACCTGCCACAGATCCAGCATGACCTGGCGCACCCCAAGACACCCAAAACCGTGTTCGGTTTTATCTGCGCAGCGCTCACCCAACGCCGCGCCGCCGGCACTGCGGCATTTACCGTCATGTCCTGCGATAACCTGCCGCACAACGGCGCCGTCACGCGCAAGGCACTCCTGGCCTTCGCCGCGCTACACAACGCCGAGCTGCATGACTGGATCAAAACCAACGTGAGCTTCCCGAACGCCATGGTCGACCGCATCACGCCAATGACCAGCACCGCCCACCGCCTGCAACTGCATGATGAACATGGCGTCGACGATGCCTGGCCGGTGGTGTGCGAACCGTTTGTGCAGTGGGTACTGGAAGACAAGTTCGTCAACGGTCGCCCGGCCTGGGAGAAGGTCGGCGTGCAGTTCACCGATGACGTCACGCCTTACGAAGAGATGAAGATCGGCTTGCTCAACGGCAGTCACCTGGCCCTCACCTACCTGGGGTTTCTCAAGGGTTATCGGTTTGTCCACGAGACCATGAACGACCCGCTGTTTGTGGCGTATATGCGTGCGTACATGGACCTGGACGTTACGCCGAACCTGGCGCCGGTGCCGGGCATCGACCTGACGGCGTACAAGCAGACGCTGGTGGAGCGCTTTTCCAACCAGGCGATTGCCGACCAGTTGGAACGGGTGTGTTCCGATGGTTCGTCGAAGTTTCCCAAGTTCACCGTGCCGACCATCAATCGCTTGATTGCCGATGGCCGCGAGACTGAGCGTGCAGCGCTGGTAGTGGCGGCCTGGGCCTTGTATTTGAAAGGGGTGGATGAGAATGGCGTGAGCTACAAGATCCCCGATCCAAGGGCCGAGTTCTGCCAGGGGCTGGTGAGTGATGACACACTGATCAGCCAGCGGTTGCTGGGGGTAGAGGAGATTTTTGGCACGGCTATTCCCAAGTCCGCTGAGTTTGTGGCAGCGTTTGAGCGGTGCTATGCAAGCCTGCGCGACAAAGGCGTCACCCAAACCCTGCAACAACTCCTGAACAAACCGGATTAAAACTGTGGGAGGGGGCTTGCTCCCGATAGCGGTAGGTCAGAGAAAGGTATTTGACTGACACTCCCTCATCGGGAGCAAGCCCCCTCCCACACTTGACCGGGTTACCAATCCAAAAATAATACTGCTGAGCACTCCATCATGACCCAGCAAAACCTGTTCCTCGGAATCGACTGCGGCACTCAAGGCACCAAGGCCATCGTCCTCGACGCCTCCAGCGGCAAGGTGCTGGGCCTGGGCGCCGCCGCGCATACCTTGATCAGCGGCGCCAACGGCCGGCGCGAGCAACACACCCAGGAATGGCTGGACGCCTTCACCGAAGCCACCCACCGCGCCCTGCAACAAGCCGGGGTGGACGGCCAGGACATCCTTGGCATCGGCGTTTCCGGCCAGCAGCACGGCCTGGTGCTGCTGGACGAACAAGGTGAAGTGCTGCGCCCGGCCAAGTTATGGTGCGACACCGAAACCGCGCCGGAGAACGAGCGCCTGCTGGCACACCTGGGCGGCGAAAGCGGCTCCCTGGAACGCCTGGGCGTAGCCATCGCGCCGGGCTACACCGTCTCCAAACTGCTCTGGACCCGTGAACAGCACCCGGACGTATTTGCCCGCATCGCCCATATCCTGCTGCCCCACGACTACCTCAACTACTGGCTCACCGGTCGCGCCTGCGCCGAGTACGGCGACGCCTCGGGCACCGGTTACTTTGACGTGCGCAGCCGCACCTGGGATGTGGCGCTGCTCAGGCACATCGACCCCGGCGGCCGCCTGGAGGCAGCGCTGCCGCAGTTGATCGAAGCCGACCAGGCGGTGGGCACGATCCTGCCGGCCATTGCCGAGCGCCTGGGCATCAACCCCAACGCCGTGGTGTCCAGCGGCGGCGGCGACAATATGATGGGCGCCATCGGCACCGGCAATATCGCTCCCGGCGTGATCACCATGAGCCTGGGCTCATCAGGCACCGTGTATGCGTTTGCCGACCAGCCCAACGTCAGCCCGCAGGCGTCGGTAGCGACCTTTTGCTCGTCCAGTGGCGGCTGGCTGCCGCTGATCTGCACCATGAACCTGACCAACGCTACCGGGGTAATTCGCGAGCTGTTCGAACTCGACTTGCAGGCGTTCAACGCCTTGGTCGAACAAGCCCCCATTGGCGCCGACGGGGTTTGCATGCTGCCGTTTCTCAATGGCGAACGCGTGCCTGCCCTGCCCCACGCCACCGGCAGCCTGCACGGCCTGACCATGACCAACCTGACCCGCGCCAACCTGTGCCGCGCCGTGGTTGAGGGCACCACCTTCGGCCTGCGCTATGGCCTTGACCTGCTGCGCCAGACCGGCCTGCAAAGCCAGAGCATCCGCCTGATCGGCGGCGGCTCGAAAAGCCCGGTGTGGCGGCAGATGGTCGCCGATATCATGCACACCGAAGTGGTGTGCACCGAACAGAGCGAAGCCGCCGCCCTGGGCGCGGCAATCCAGGCCGCCTGGTGCCAGAGCGGCGAACCCTTGGCCAGCCTGTGCGACAAATGTGTGAGCGTCGACCCGGCCAGCCGTACCTTGCCGGCAACCGAGAGTGTCAGCGCCTATCAACAGGCGTATGAGCGTTATCAACAGCACGTGGCATCCCTTTAAGAGCGAACGACTATGTATCTGGTGTGTGGTGAGGCGCTGTTTGATTTTTTCAGCGAGGAGGATGCCAGCGGGCAGGCCGCCAAAGTCAATTACAAGGCGATTGCCGGGGGCTCGCCATTCAATGTGGCCGTGGGCCTGCGCCGCCTGGGTATTGAAGCCGGGTTGTTCGGCGGCCTGTCCAGCGACTTCCTCGGCCGGCGCTTGTTGCAGGTGCTGAAAAATGAAGGGGTCAGCGAGCAGTTCCTGGTGGAATTTTCCGCGCCGACCACGTTGTCGATGGTCGCTGTGGGCGCCAATGGCTCACCGCAGTACAACTTCCGTGGCGAAGGCTGTGCGGATCGGTTGCTGGAAGTCGCGCATTTGCCGGTACTCGGCGATGAGGTGCGCGGGCTGCATATCGGCTCGTTCTCACTGGTGGTGCAACCGATTGGCGACACCCTGCTGGCGCTGGTCAAGCGCGAAAGCGGCAAGCGCCTGATCAGCCTGGACCCTAACGTGCGCCTTAACCCGCAGCCGGACATCCAACTATGGCGTGATCGCGTCGCCGAGCTGGTCACACATGCCGACCTGATCAAGGTCAGCGATGAAGACCTGCACCTGCTCTACCCCGACCAGTCACCCGAAAGTGTGCTGCACGGTTGGCTGCAACACCGCTGCCAACTGGTGTTCCTCACCCGCGGCGGCGATGGCGCCAGCGTATTCAGCCGTCAGCACGGCAACTGGTCGGCGCCGGCAGTCAAGGTGGTGATGGCTGACACTGTGGGCGCCGGCGACACCTTCCAGGCCGCGTTGATTGCCTGGCTGACCGAGCATCAGCTTGACTCAGTGACTGGCCTGCAACAGCTCACGCGCGTGCAGATTGATAACATGCTCGGCTTTGCGATTCGGGCTGCCGCGTTGACCTGTACCAAGACCGGCCCCGACCTGCCGTACCGTCATCAGCTGGGCTGACGCACATAACAATGGGCCTGGCGAATGCCAGGCCCTGGGTCAACTTGAATTCAAGGCTTAACTAGAAATAACCGCGCCCTCCTGCTCGACGCAGGGTGTGGGTCTGGGTGTGCTTGAGGTCTTCACGCAAACCGGCGATCAGGTTGCAAATGGCTCGACTGCTGTCGAGTTTGTCGGCGTTTATACCTTTGACTTCCAAGTCCACCCGGTCACGGTCGCGGTCGTCATACACCTTGATCGTCAACGAAGCATCCTCGGCTTTGGTGCATTCGCACCGTTTAGGCAGAAAACTTCCTTCAATAATGCTGCGAAGTTCCAGTTCCGAAAGCATGGCCAACCTCTCCTTTTTTGAGACTGCCAATCAGTTTTTATGGGCTGGCAGGCGCTAGCCTGCCCCGTCTTGCCAACCCTGGCAGACGCCTGTACTCACCCAGCCTACTCGGCAAATCTCAGCATTGTTGTAACTTTTCTTCATAAGCGACCTGCCGATTAATATGAAGCCGATTGCAGCCTTTAAATAATCGTCGAACCACTGCGATTAAACGTTTAACCCTGCATGTCAGTTCAAACAGCAACCTGTGTCGACGCTCTTTTCGGCAACATGTCGCAACTATCGCGCGCCTGATTTGAACCAGGGGCTTACGCAAAGCATACGAAACGTATACGCTTTGTATATCAAACCTACACAGTGAACCTCATGGGCATCGTCAAAATCACCGACCAACTGCACGAACAGCTTCGCCTGGCCAGCGCCGCCATGGACCGCTCCATCAACGCCCAGGCCGAGTTCTGGATCAAGATCGGCCTGCTCGCCGAGCTCAACCCGCACCTGCCCTACAACGAGCTGATCAACAAGTTGTTGCTGGACAAGCCCGACCTGATCCGGGGGCGCATCTGATGATCAAGACTACCGCCCAACTGGCCGTGATGCGAGAGTCGGGGCGCCTGCTGGCCCAGGTGTTCGACATGCTCGACGGTTATGTCGCCGCCGGCCTCTCCACTCTTGAGCTGGACAGCGCCGTCGAAGCCTTCATCCGCCACGAACTCAAGGCCCGCCCCGCCAGCCTGGGTCAGTACGACTACCCCTTTTGCATCAACACCTCGATCAACGAAGTGGTGTGCCATGGCATGCCCAGCGCCACGCAGTTCCTCAAGGACGGCGACATCATCAACATCGACATCACCCTGGAAAAAGGCGGTTTCATTGCCGACTCCAGCAAGATGTACATGATCGGTAACGTGGCGCCCAAGGCCAAACGCCTGGTAGAAATGACCTTCGAGGCGATGTGGGCCGGCATCCGCCAGGTCAAGCCCGGCGCTCGCCTGGGTGATATCGGTCATGCGATTCAGAGTCACGCCCAGGCCAACGGCTACAGCGTGGTGCGTGAATACTGCGGCCATGGCATCGGCAAACAGATGCATGAAGAGCCACAGATCCTGCACTTCGGCCGCCCTGGCACCGGCCTCGTTCTGCGCGAAGGTATGGTGTTTACCGTGGAGCCCATGCTCAACCAGGGCGGCGCCAAGACGCGCAGTCTCAAGGATGGCTGGACGGTGGTGACCAAGGACAACAGTCTGTCGGCGCAGTGGGAACATACTGTGGCAGTGACGGCGGACGGGTTTGAGGTGCTCACGTTGCAAAAACAAACTGATGCAGAACCGGTGGAATCACTACCTTGAGCAATGGGCGCTGATCGGCCATTGAAAAGTCTCCCGAGCGGCCTACCCGCTCGGGAGAGTAACGAACTCAAGGGTGCGCGTGGGCCAGACTAATACCTTCCAGGTGGCTCAAGCGATTCTCCTTGAGAATGCACTGGGTCGTTATCCGTTGCGGATAGCAACGCATAAACATGTTGGTGAAACGTGTGCCGTAATGAATACGTTCAGTACAGCTCTGACTGAATAATGGCTTGGCTGAAACGCTGAAACTCGGCTCGTGAAAGTAGGCCATGGCAAAACGCTCACGTGAGTTTAGCTTGACCTTGTGAGGCGTCGAGAGCAGAAGTCCATCGGTCATGAATTGCAAAATATCACCCGGAAACACTGTGAACACGCGCGGTACCGGTTTCACGAACGTCCAGGGCTCGTCGTTTTCGAATAAACCTGCAGTGCTTTCGTCAGGCAACCAGTTGCGCTTGCGATGTTCGCCGTCGACCGGAGGCCGAATATACAAACCTCCCACCTCATCCTGAGTAGCGATCACCAGCATGCCGTAGTCGGTATGGGCCCCAATACCTCGGCAGGTTTGCGCCGACTCGGCAGGGAAACGCAGAACACGCATATGGTGCCAGCCATCCTCGCTA
This sequence comes from Pseudomonas sp. GZJR-8, assembly GCF_002916705.1. Taxonomy (NCBI): domain Bacteria; kingdom Pseudomonadati; phylum Pseudomonadota; class Gammaproteobacteria; order Pseudomonadales; family Pseudomonadaceae; genus Pseudomonas; species Pseudomonas sp. GZJR-8. The sequence goes on from NZ_JXSI01000005.1 coordinate 89,324, forward strand.
AGCTGCGTCAAAGCATTTATTTCCAATCCCAGTCCGAGTGCCACCAGCTTCAACAACTTTTCGCCCGTGTCACCCAATTCCTCCAGGAAGGCTTTCATGCTGTCGCGGTATTCGTCATTGGGCCATGGCACGGGACCGTGGCACGGCCAGCCGTCTACGACGCGCTGATCCTCCAGTGGCAGATCTTTGCAAATGGTGAAAATTTCCGATTGATCCTGCTCGCCAGCCGTGACCTCTTCGCCAGAAGCAACATACCCTGCATAGGTAAGACTGCTGACTAAGCGCGACTTCTCTTCCCGGGGCAGTTTGAAAAAAGCCTTGCTGGCTGCCATGGCGCGCTTGACCTTCTGGTCCTGTTCGTCATGGATGCTGATCTGAAAAATACCGTCTTTGCGCCAAGCATCTATGAGCGCTCGGCCCAATTGGCGATCGGCCTTGCTATCAGTTACAGCTTCAGGCAGGGCAAACGTTATTAAGTCAGTCATGTCGTGTCTCCTTAAATCCATTAAAGAGACGTGCACTCACAAATGTGACGCTGAACTGCTCCATCAACGGAACTGCTTCAGGCCCAACGTTGCGAGCCTGAATCATGAACGTCGTTATATTCCCATCTGGGAACGGTATTTATAGACTCCGGCGGACAACCTGAACATAACCGGATGTCGGTTTAACTGGCATCGAATCAACCGTCCGACGGCAGGTAAAGGTTGCTCGCCTTCCTGCCCTGGCAACCGCGAGTTTCAGCGATCTGCTTGATTGTTACCACACCTGACCCTGGCGTTTAAGCTCCAGGCGGCGCACAAACTCCTCCAGCACCAAGCCATACAGATCGTCCTGCAGGTAGGCATCTTCGATGCCCGCATCCAGGTTGGGGTTGTCGTTGACCTCAATCACCACCACTTTGTCGCCGGACTGCTTGAGGTCCACGCCATAGAGGCCGTCGCCGATCAGGTTGGCAGTCTTCACTGCCAGTTCCACCACGGCTTTTGGCGCTTCGTGGACCGCCAGGGTGCGACACTCACCGTTGACGGCCTGGCCAATGGCCTTGTGGTTGTAGATCTGCCAATGCCCCTTGGACATGAAGTACTGGCAGGCGAAAATCGGTTTACGGTTGAGCACGCCGATGCGCCAGTCGTATTCGGTGTAGAAGAACTCTTGGGCCAGCAGCAGTACCGAATGCTCGAACAGCTCGGCCGTGGCCTTGAGCAACGCCGCCTGGCTTTCGACCTTTATCACCCCTCGGGAGAAACAGCCATCGGGGATCTTCAACACCAGTGGGAAACCCAGGCGCTCGCCGACGCGCTCGAAATCTTCCGGCCGCTCCTTGTAAAGAATCTCGGTGGCCGGCATGCCCAGTTGATGGCTGTTCAGCAGGTCGGTGAGGTAGACCTTGTTGGTGCAGCGCAGGATCGATGCGGGGTCATCCATCACCACCAGCCCCTCGCTTTCGGCTTTCTTGGCGAAACGGTAGGTATGGTTATCGACGCTGGTAGTCTCACGGATGAGCAAGGCGTCGTACTCGGCCAGGCGCGCGTAATCCTTGCGCTCGATCAACTCCACATCAATGCCCAGGCCCTTGCCGACCCGTATGAAATTTTCCAGGGCGCGGGGGTTGGACGGAGGCAGTTGCTCCTGAGGATCGTGAAGAATTGCCAGGTCATAACGGGCCAACCGACGTGAGCGCGGCTGACGCCAGACCTTGCGACTGAAGTTGTCGAGGGCGTGGGCGAATTGGTCTTCCTGATCGTCGCGTAACTTGTGCAATACGCCAGACTTAACGCCTTCGATATGCCAGCCGTTATGTTGACGGAATTCAACTAACAAGATCGGACAGGGAAAGGTTTCAAACAACTGGCGCGCTAACTCCTGCAAAGGTTCTATCGTGGTCCGACCGAAATACAGTGTCAGGGTAAAGCCTTCGGTATTGCTGTAGAGATGATGACTCAGGGCCTTTTCCAGGCTTTTGTCCAGATCATCCAGAGACAGGCCATACAGGGCTTTCCTGGTCAGTTCACTGATGGTGCGCACCGATGGAATCACCTTGTGCCCACGTGCCTCGGCCAGCAACGAGCAGTAGTAGCCGTGCCCCAGGTACTTGTAGCTGCGGCACAGGTTGATTACCTGTACGCGCTTGCCTGTTTCGTTTTCCCGGGTCTGCTCCAGGTACTCCTGGGCGGTGACGATATCCTCGCTGGGAAAATAGGAGGCCCAATCTTCCTTGCGCTCGACAATAATCACCACTTGGCTCGAACTTCGGGGTGGCGCGGAAAAATAACCGTTGGACGTTATTGTCGCCGCAACTGTTTGCTCGGATACTTGACGCCAATGACCTTGTACCGCCGACATAATAGTTGATCCGCTTTAGAGAACTCGACCTTTTCTATTAAGCACGATCTTTTAGGGAAGTCCCGTTTCGTTACGCAACTTTTACGGTGGTCTTATGGCTCTTTTCTTTCGCGTTGCAACCCTCGACGATGTGCCTGCATTAGTGGCGTTGGAGCAGCAGTGTTTCAGCAGTGATCGGCTGTCTTCGCGCAGTCTGCGCTGGATGATCAGCCGGGCCAATGGCCAGTTGTGGCTTGTGCAACAGCACGGTGAACTGCTCGGCTATGGGCTGGTGCTGTTTCGTCGTGGCGCCCGGCTGGCGCGCTTGTATTCCATCGCCATTGCCGAGCACGCTCGAGGCATCGGTCTGGGCCATCAGTTACTGGAGCACATCGAAGCCTGCGCCCTGGCCAACGATTGCGCGTACCTGCGTCTGCAAGTGCGCACCGACAACCCCGGCGCACTCTCCCTGTATGAGCGCAATGGCTATCGGCGCTTTGCCTGGGTCGACGACTACTACGAAGATCACACAGCTGCCTTGTGCCTGGAAAAACCGCTCGCGCCTGCATCGGCCGTGGCTTCCAGCTCACGCACCAGCGGCAAAACACGTTTGCCGAAGTACTCCACCTCTTCCTGAAAATGCAGAAAGCCCGCGAGCACCAGGTCCACGCCCACGGCCTTGAGCGCGACAATGCGTTCGGCGATCTGCCGCGGGGTGCCAATCAGGTTGGTCTTGAAGCCATCGTTGTACTGCACCAGGTCTTCGAAGCTGGACTTGGCCCAGTTGCCCTCGCCTTCCGGCGAAGCCTTGCCCGCCTGCTTGGCGGCATCACCAAAAGCGTTGACCGCTTCCGGGTCGGCCTTGTCGATGATTTCCGCCAGCACGGCCCGGGCTTCTTCTTCGGTGTCGCGGGCGATCACAAAGGCGTTCACGCCGACCTTAACCGAATGGTGATTGGCAGCGGCCTTGGCGCGGATATCATCGACCTGGGCCTTGATGCCTTCGGGGGTGTTGCCGTTAGTGAAGTACCAGTCCGAGACCCGCGCCGCCATGTCCCGTGCCGCCCGTGAACTACCCCCCTGGAAAACCTCTGGCTGGCCCAATGGCTTGGGCTTGAGGGTGTAGTTGTTGAAACGATAGAAATCGCCCTTGAAGGTGAAATCGTCCTGGGTCCAGATGCCTTTGAGGGCGCGGATGAATTCTTCTGAACGACGGTAGCGCTCATCGTGCTCCAGCCAGGGTTCGCCAATGGCCTGGAACTCGCCCTTGAACCAGCCACTGACGATATTCACCGCAATACGGCCGTTGGTGAGCTGGTCGATGGTCGCCAATTGCTTGGCCGCCAGCGCCGGTTGCCAGGGACCTGGCAGGATCGCCGCGATCACTTTGAGCGTGGTGGTCGCCGCCAGCAAAGCATGGCTGAACGCCACGGACTCATGCTGGTTTTCGGCGCCATAACCGGCGGTGAAGCGAATCTGGGTCAGGCCGTATTCAAAGCCTGCGGCTTCGGCCAACTGCGCCAGTTTGCGGTTGTAGTCGATGCCCCAGTGAGTGCGCTGTTCGATCTTGCTGACCACCAGCCCACCGCTGACGTTGGGCACCCAATAGGCAAATTTCACGGCTTGCTGACTCATCGGACGGTACCTCGCACAAATGGATGTCATGTAGCTTACGCAGCAAGCGTGCCAGTCACCCGCAAATGCCCGCGCCATGGGCGCTGCGTTAAAAAATCGGATATCTGATCAGCCTGCCGGCAATGTCACCGATCGCAGCGGTTTGTCGATCTGCTGTTGCAGGAGCAACACCCAATCACCCTCTCGCACCGCAAACAGGGGAGCAAAGTCCCGGCACGAACTGTGCAATCTCCAGCACATTCGATCACTGCCAGGAGCCCTACCCATGACTGAACATCAGGTCATCAACCCGCTGTCTACCGGCGCCGATTACCCTGCGCTGGCCGCACGTTTTCGGCCGATCTTCCAGCGCATCGCCGAGGGTGCGGTTGAGCGCGAGCACAGCCGCACACTGCCCTACGAACCGATTCAATGGCTCAAGGACGCTGGTTTTGGCGCGGTGCGGGTGCCGGTGGAATACGGCGGTGATGGCGCGTCACTGCCGCAGTTGTTTGAACTGTTGATCGATCTGGCAGCGGCCGACTCCAACGTGCCCCAGGCCCTGCGCGGGCACTTCGCATTTGCCGAAGACCGCCTGAATGCGCCACCCGGCGCAAGCCGTGATCTGTGGTTCAAGCGTTTTGTCGATGGCGATATCGTCGGCTGCGCCTGGACCGAAATCGGCACGGTGGCCATCGGTGAGGTGGTAACCCAGGTCAGCCCCGACGGCGACCGCTGGAAACTCAACGGCGAAAAGTTCTACAGCACCGGTAGCCTGTTCTCGGACTGGATCGATGTTTACGCCCAACGCAGCGACACCGGCGCCGCCGTGATTGCCGCCACCCGCACCCATCAGCCAGGCGTGGTGCAGAGCGATGACTGGGACGGTTTTGGCCAGCGCACCACCGGCAGCGGCACCTCTCGGTTTACCGACGCGGTGGTGGAAACTGAAAACCTGATCGACTTTGCCACCCGCTTCAAATACCAGACTGCGTTCTACCAACTGGTGTTGCTGGCGACACTGGCCGGTATCGGTCGCGCTGCGCTCATCGACGTGGGCCACCAGGTGCGCAACCGCCAGCGCATCTACAGCCATGGCAATGCAACGCACGTCAGCCAGGATGCGCAGGTGCAACAGGTGGTGGGCGAAGTCGCCGCGTTGGTATACGCCGCCCAGGCCAGCGCGTTGAAGGCCGCAGTGCCGGCGCAACAGGCTTATCTGGCGCGCTTTGGCGGCAATGACGTGGCCGAACACGAAGCCAATGTGGCGGCTGAGATTGAGTCGGCGACGGCGCAAGTGGTGGTTTCGGATTTGATCCAGCGTGCCACCAGCCAATTGTTCAACGCCTTAGGGGCCTCGGATGTGCGCCAAGGCAAGGCGCTGGACCGGCATTGGCGCAACGCACGGACGGTGTCTTCGCACAATCCGGTGATCTACAAGGCGCGGATCGTGGGCGACTGGGTGATCAACGGGACAGAGCCACCGTTTGTGTGGCAAATCGGCAACGGCCCGGCGAAGGCCTGAAGTTGATCTGGGTCAAACTGTGGGAGGGGGCTTGCTCCCAATAGCGGTGGGTCAGTATCCAATTCCTTGGCTGAACTACCGCTATCGGGGCATAGGTATCTACACAACTTTGTAGCTGCCGACCGTAACCACGATGCGAAGCGAGCCGCTCTTGATCTTGATCTTAGGCGCCCCGTCAAACCACGCTGGCCGGAATTCGACAGGGATTTGGGGGGTAAACCGGCAGGGATGCCGGTTTAGCCGCCCCGCGCCATGGATGGCGCGTGGCGGCGGCCCCCCAAATCCATGGCGGATTACGGGCACACCGAGCCAAAGCGAGGTGCCGAGTGGTGGGGCAAGAGCGTTTTGCTTACTTTTGCGCTCTTTTCAAAAGTGAGCCGCTGTAAAAGCGGAACCAATATCAGCCGTTACCTAAATAACGGATATGTACTCGGTCTAATCCAACATCCTGGTCGGCCCTGAGGCAGCCATCGGGAGCAAGCCCCCTCCCACATGTGGAGCACATGCGGCTCAGAACGCCAGCTTGTACCCCACCGCCATCAACATCACCGCCAGGCACGGGCGTAAGACGCTGTCGGAGATCTTGCCGGTCATATGGCTGCCGAAGTAGATCCCAGGCAACGAGCCCATCAGCAAGAAGCCCAGCAGATGCCAGTCCATATTGCCCATGCTCGCGTGGCCCAGGCCCGCCACCAGGGTCAGGGGCACGGCATGGGCAATTTCGGTGCCCACCAGACGGCGCGTGGCCAGGAACGGATACAGGATAAACAGCGCCACCGTGCCGAGGGCGCCGGCGCCAATGGACGTCAGGGCTACCATGGTGCCAAGGACCGCGCCGGTCACCACGGTCAGGGCGTTCAGGTTGCGCGGGCGCATGTGGTAGTCATCACCGGCATGTCGCTGAGCAAAGGCCAACAGGCTTTTCTTGAACAGGATCGCCAATGCGGTCAGCAACAGCACAAAGCCCAGCGCCTGCTTGATCACCGCATTCATCGCGCTGGGGTCGGTGTGCAGGCTGGCCAGGAACCACAACGTCAAAAGCACCGCCGGCACACTGCCCAAGGTCAGCCAGCCAGTGATGGTCCAGTCGATGTTGCGGTTCTTGCTGTGCACCAGCACACCACCGGACTTGGTGATGGCGGCATACAGCAAGTCAGTGCCCACCGCCGTGGCCGGATTGATACCGAACCACAACAGAATCGGCGTCATCAGGGAGCCTCCACCGACACCGGTCATGCCGACGATAAAACCAACGATCAGGCCGGCAACCACGAAACCAATATTACCCACATCCATTACAGCTACCTGCGGCCTTATAAATTTCTGGGCGCAGGATAGCGATTTTTCTTATAACCACTTATATCAATATGATCTGACTTTATGCCTTTTCTGCCAGACGATGGCAGACATAGGGCTGGGTCTGATACCGGAACGCTACAGTGTCACGCCCACGCAGCGCTGTGTGTGTGTCGATCAACTCGCACAATGGCTCGGTCGCCGTGGCCTTTTGCGCGGCTGGTAGCGCCGCGATGAAGCTTACCGACAGGAAGCGTTCCATGATCACTTCCTGGGGTTGCCACATGCTGATACGCAAAACAGCTCATTTCAGGTGCGGAAAAGTACTCACCCGTGAAGGCTTCGCGCCAACGCCCTGTATGAAAACGCGGCGTGTCGCCTCATAGGGCGGGTGCGGGCGCACAGTGTGCGCCCTCTGAAGTTTATTTTCTAACCGGTGCATCCAATCGGGCGTGTCGCGTGTAGTCCTTGCAGTCACCCCGCTGTTTTACTCAAATGGAGCACTACCCATGAACGCTAAAACACTGTTCTGCTTCGCGGCTGCACTCACCGCCGCGCCTGCGGTTTTCGCCCAGACCGGCTTGCCTGAAAGTATCAAGGTGCCCGACGGGCACAAGATTACGATGGAAACCACCGGGGTCGGCGAAATCACCTACGAATGCCGTGACAAAGCCAACGCCGTCGGCCAGACCGAGTGGTTCTTTGTCGGCCCCAAAGCCGTGTTGAATGACCGCAGCGGCAAGCCGGTGGGCAGCTACTTCGGCCCGCCCGCCACCTGGCAAGCCCAGGACGGCTCGAAAATCACCGGTACCCAACTGGCGGTAGCACCTTCAAGTGCAGGCAACCTGCCCTATCAACTGGTCAAGGCCAACCCGGCTGAAGGTAAAGGTGCCATGAGCGGGGTGAGTTACATCCAGCGGGTCGCCCTCAAAGGCGGTGTGGCGCCTAGCAGCGAATGCACGGTGGCGAACAAAGGCCAGCAGGCTGTGGTGAAGTATCAGGCCGACTACATCTTCTGGGCGGCCAACTGAGCAAACTCGGCTACGCTGTCTGTGGCGAGTGCGCTCGCCACAGGACTCAGCCATTTTAAGGATGCCGTGTTTGTTTGATTATCAAGCCTGCCTGGCGGCATGTGCCCGTGGCGACCAACGCGCCTTGCGCCAACTCTATGCCGAGGACAGCAGCCGCTTGCTCGGCGTGGCGTTGCGCATTGTGCGTGACAAAGCCCTGGCCGAAGATGTCGTGCATGACGCGTTTATCAAGGTCTGGCGCGGCGCTGGCAGTTTCGACCCAAGCCGCGGTTCGGCACGGGGCTGGGTGTTCAGCATCACCCGGCACCTGGCGCTCAATGCCGTGCGCAATCACTACCGGGAAGTGGCATTGAGCGATGAACACGAGCAGCTCGCCGCCGCCAATGACAGCTTCGAATTCAGCGCCCGAGAAGGCCAGGTGTACAACTGCCTGGAACAACTCGACCCGACCCGTCGCACGTGCATTCTTCACGCCTATGTCGACGGTTATTCCCACAACGAAATCGCCCGGAAACTGGACACGCCCCTGGGCACCGTCAAAGCCTGGATCAAACGGAGCCTCGTCGCGCTGCGCGAGTGCATGGCATGAGCAACCCACTGGATGAACTCGCCAGCGAATACGTGCTGGGCACCCTGCCCGCCAACCAACGCGCCGAGGTCGAGCAACGCTTGAAACATGACAGCGAGCTGCGTGCGGCGGTGGATGCCTGGGAACAGCGTCTGCTCCCACTGACCGCCTTGGCCGAGCCCGTGCCGCCATCCGCACAGCTGTGGCGGCGCATTGAACACAGCACGGCAAACCAGGATGCCGGCGTGCCTTGGTGGAACCTGCTGTCGCTCTGGCGTGGATTGGCTGGCGCAGGTTTGGTGACCACACTGGTGTTGGCCGCACTGTTGCTGACCCGCCCGCCCGTAGCCGACTCGACGTTTGTGGTGGTGTTGGTTGCGCCACAGAGCCAGACACCCGGTTGGGTGATCCAGGCCAGCCATGACCAACAGATCCAACTGATTCCGCTAGGCGTAATGGAAGTACCGAACGACAAAGCCCTGCAGTTCTGGACCAAAGGCGATGGCTGGCAGGCTCCGGTGTCGTTGGGGCTGGTCAAGCCAGGGCAAACGCTCTCGGTACCGCTGGACAAGCTGCCGCCGCTTGCGCCCAACCAGCTGTTCGAGCTGACCCTGGAAGACCCGCGTGGCTCGCCGACCGGTAAACCGACCGGGCCGATCCAGGCCATCGGCCGCGCGGTCAAAGTGCTCTGATCAGCTTGCGCTGGGCAACCACACCCGAAACCGCGCGCCGCCCAGAGGCGAGGCCAGGGCTGTCAAGGTGCCGCCCTGGGCCTCCAGGGCACGTCGGCTGATCGCCAGGCCCAGGCCAAAGCCGCCGGTGGCACGGTCGCGGCTGCGGTCCAGGCGGTAGAACGGTTCGAAGATGCGCTCGCGCTGGTCCATCGGTATGCCGATGCCGTCGTCGTCCACCCAGATTTCGCAGCCGTTGGGACACACCTTGACCCCCACCTGAATGCGTTTGTCGCAATAGCGCGTCGCGTTGCGCAGCAGGTTCTGCAAGGCGCGGGCGGTAAGGCGCGGGTCGAGGCTGAAGCGCTCCACGGTGCAGTCGAGCGCCACGTCGATGACAATCTCGGGGTTTTCCAGCTCGTCGTCGACGCTGCCCAGCACGCTGTCGATAAACTCATCGAGCGCCACCTCGACCCGTTCGGGCAATTGCGCAGGATTTTGCAGGCGGCTGTAGGACAGCAATTCCAGCACCAGTTCATCCAGCTCGCGAATATGCGCCACCAGGCTTTGCAGACGCTCGCGACTGGCCTGGGGCAAGTCTTCGGAGAGCGCCAGCGCCAGGCCGAAATCCAGGCGGGTGAGCGGTGTGCGCAGTTCGTGGGAGACCGCATTGAGCAAATCGCGCTGCTGGTTCAGCAGGTGCTCGATATCGTCGGCCATGGTGTCGAACACCGTCGCCAGGCTGCCGATGCTGGAGCTGGGCGGAAGGCGCGTGCGCTCTCCGAGGTGGCCCTTGCCCAACAGCGCGGCGGTGCTTTTGAGGCGCTCCAGGTCACGCCAGTGCGGGCGCAGCCACACCAGCAGGCACGCCAGCAACGCCGCGCCGATCAGCACGTTCATCGACCAGTACAGCAGGTTCATGTCCAGCGGGTCCGGCGGAATGGTCAGCTTGACCGCGAACTGCTGGTTGATCGGCGAGCTGATTTCTTCCATCCAGCCCCACTCGCCCAGGCGGATCACCGACTTGCCTTGCTCCAGCAGTTGTTCTTCCTGCGGCGTATAGCGAGCGTCCTGGCGCAGCAACAGTTCAACCTTCAATGGCGCAAAATCGCGGCTCAACTGGTCGGTCACCTGGGACCAGTGCTCCACCGGTGCGCGCTGGTATTGCTTGACCATCAGCTTTTGCAGGCCACGGGACTGCTCGATGTTGTAGTCCATGTAGCGGTGTTCGAACAGTTGGATCACCAGCTTGGGAATCAGAAAGATGGCTGCGCTGTAGGTGACGATAGTGATCAGGTAGAGGCGTAGCAGCACACGGAACATGGTTCAGCATTCCCACTCGGAGCGGCTGAACAGATAACCCTTGCCCCACACGGTCTTGATCTTGCGCGCCTCGCCGGCGTGGTCGTCGAACTTGCGCCGCAACTTGGAAATGGCTACGTCCACCGAGCGATCGGTACCGTTGAACTCGATGCCGCGAAGGCGTTGCAGGATCTGGTCGCGGCTGAGCACTTCACCGGCGTGGCGCGCCAGTACCACCAGCAGGTTGTATTCGCCGCTGGACAGCTCCACCGCCTGCTCGCGCCAGGTAACGGTGCGTTCCGACAGGTCGATACACAGGTTGCCCATGATGATCCGGTCGTTGGCCACCTGGGGCTCGGACAGACTGCTACGGCGCAGCAGCGTGCGCACCCGGGCCAGCAGCACGCGCGGCTCGCAGGGTTTGGTCACATAATCGTCGGCCCCCATTTCCAGGCCCAGCACCTGGTCGTGGCTGTCGTCGCGGGCGGTCAGCATCAGGATCGGCAGGCCCGCCGAGTCGGCGCGCAGCAGGCGGCAGACTTGCAGGCCGTCGAGGCCCGGCAACATCAGGTCGAGGATCACCAGGTCCGGCGGGTTGAGACGCGCACGTTCGCGTACGTGGTCGCCACGGCTGAGCACACTGACGTGATAGCCATTGCGTTCCAGGTAGCTGGCGATCAGCTCGGAGAGTGCGGCGTCGTCTTCGACCAGAAGGATGTTGGGCATAGGGTGTTTCCAGAAAATACACTGATAAGTCGTACACAAATCCCATGTGGGAAGGGGCTTGCTCCCTCCCACATTTGATCTTCATTGTAAGCAAGGTTGTGCAAGGATATACGCCCCCGACGCCACGCGCGCCGTACCTTACACTTCTTCACACACGACCTACACAGCTTCACAGCACCACGGCGCAGGTGACTTTAGGATGCGCCAGTCAATATTGGGATAAGAGCATGTCGAAGAATCTATTTGCGCCGTTTTGCCTGTTGGCCCTCACACTGGCGCTGAGCGCGTGTGGTCAGTCTGCAGACGAGGCGCCGGAAATGCCCCTGGCCAAAGTGCGCATCGAAACCCTGCAGGCCAAGCCCCTGTCCATTACCAGCGAACTGAGCGGGCGTATCGCCGCGCCGCGCATTGCCGAAGTGCGTGCCCGAGTGGCCGGTGTGGTCATGCAGCGTGTGTTCAAGGAAGGTCACGATGTGAAACAGGGCGACGTGCTGTTCCGCATCGACCCGGCGCCCTTCAAGGCTGACCTGGACAGCGCCCAGGCCAACCTGAGCAAGGCCGAAGCCAATGCGTTCCAGGCCCGCCTGCAAGAGCAGCGCTACAGCCAGTTGGTTGAAGGCAACGCCATCAGCGGCCAGGAATACGACAACGCCCGCGCCGCCCTGCGCCAGACCAACGCAGAGGTTGCTGCGCAAAAGGCTGCCGTCGAGCGCGCCAGGCTGAACCTGGGCTATGCCACCGTGACCGCGCCGATTTCCGGGCGCATCGGCCGTGCCCTGGTGACCGAAGGCGCGCTGGTCGGCCAGAACGAAGCCACGCCGCTGGCGATCATCCAGCAACTGGACCCGATCCACGCCGACCTCACCCAGTCCACCCGCGAGTTGAACGACCTGCGCCGCGCCTTTCGTGCCGGCAGCCTGAAACAGGTCGGCCAGGACCAGGCCAAGGCCACCCTGATCCAGGACGACGGCAGCCTGTACCCGTTGCCGGGCAAACTGCTGTTCGCCGAGATCAGCGTTGACCCGGGCACCGGGCAGATCATTTTGCGCAGCGAGTTCCCCAACCCGGATCTGGACCTGTTGCCCGGCAGCTTTGTACGGGTGCGCCTGGAGCAGGCAGTGGACAAGCAAGGCATCAGCGTGCCGCAACGTGCCATCACCCGTGACAGCGCCGGCATCCCGATGGTGTTGCTGCTGGACGCCGAGCAGACCGTCAGCCAGCAGCCGGTGGAGTTGGGCGCGGTGATCGAGGATCGCTGGATCGTCAGCAGCGGCCTCAAGCCCGGCGACCGCATCATCGTCGAGGGCCTGCAACATGCACGCCCCGGTGAAAAAGTTGAAGTGGACGACAGCCCGCTCGTAAAGGAATAACCCGTCATGCCGCAGTTCTTTATTGACCGCCCGATTTTCGCCTGGGTGGTGGCCCTGTTTATCCTGCTGGCCGGCTTCCTGGCCATCCCGCAGTTACCGGTGGCCCAGTACCCCAACGTCGCGCCACCGCAAGTGGAAATCTACGCGGTGTACCCAGGCGCCTCGGCCCAGACCCTGGATGAAAGCGTGGTCAGCCTGATCGAGCAAGAGCTCAACGGCGCTGATCACCTGCTGTATTTCGAATCCCAGAGCAGCCTGGGTTCGGCCACCATTACCGCGACTTTCCAGCCGGGCACCAATCCGGAAATGGCCCAGGTGGATGTGCAGAACCGCCTCAAGGTCGTCGAGCCGCGCCTGCCCCAGGCCGTGACCCAGCAAGGCTTGCAGGTGGAAAAGGTCTCCGCCGGCTTCCTGCTGCTGGTGACCCTGACCTCCAACGACGGCAAGCTCGACGACGTTGCGCTCAGCGACTACCTGGCGCGCAACGTGATGAACGAACTCAAGCGCCTGGACGGCGTCGGCAAGGCCCAGCTGTATGGCGCCGAGCGGGCGATGCGTATCTGGATCGACCCGCAGAAGCTGATCGGTTTCAACCTCACGCCAGCGGACGTCAACGCTGCAATCAGTGCGCAGAACGCCCAGGTCTCGGCAGGCAGCATTGGTGACTTGCCGGGCACCAACACCCAGGAAATCACTGCGGCGATCCTGGTCAAGGGGCAATTGTCGACCCCGGCGGAGTTCGCCGACATTGTCCTCAAGGCCAACCCCGACGGCTCCACCGTGCGCATCGGCGATGTGGCGCGCGTGGAAGTCGGCAGCCAGGAATACCAGTTCTCAACCCGTCTGAACGGCAAGCCCTCCACCGCCGTCAGCGTGCAGCTGTCGCCGGGCGCCAACGCGCTGAGCACCGCGACCCTGGTGCGGGCGAAGATGGACGAACTGTCGCGCTACTTCCCGGCCAATGTGGAATACAAGATCCCCTACGACACCTCGCCGTTCGTCAAGGTCTCGATCACCAAGGTGGTCTACACCTTGCTTGAGGCCATGGCGCTGGTGTTTGCGGTGATGTTCCTGTTCCTGCAGAACGTGCGCTACACCCTGATCCCCACGCTGGTAGTGCCAATTGCGTTGATGGGCACTTTTGCCACCATGCTGTTGCTGGGCTTCTCGATCAACGTGCTGACCATGTTCGGCATGGTATTGGCCATCGGCATCCTGGTGGACGATGCCATTGTGGTGGTGGAAAACGTCGAACGCATCATGGCCACCGAGGGCTTGTCACCCAAGGACGCGACGAAAAAAGCCATGGGCCAGATCACCGGCGCCATCATCGGTATTACCCTGGTGCTGGTGGCGGTGTTCTTGCCGATGGCGTTCATGCCCGGTTCTGTGGGGGTGATCTACCAGCAGTTCTCGCTGTCGATGGCCACCTCGATCCTGTTCTCGGCGTTCCTGGCCCTGACCTTGACGCCGGCCCTGTGCGCCACCTTGCTCAAGCCGATTGCCAAGGGCGAGCACCATGCCAAGGGTGGTTTCTTCGGCTGGTTCAACAAGCGCTTTGACCAACTCACCAATCGCTATGAAGGTTGGGTGGCCTATGCCCTCAAGCGCAGCGGCCGCTTCCTGCTGATCTACCTGGTATTGCTGGTCGGCATGGGGCTGTTGTGCAGCCGCCTGCCCTCCTCGTTCCTGCCGGTGGAAGATCAGGGCTACACCATCACCGATATCCAGCTGCCGCCAGGTGCCAGCAAGAACCGTACGGTGCAGGTGGCCGAGCAGATCGAGGCGCATAACGCCGAGGAGCCGGGGGTGGGTGACACCACCATGATCATGGGCTTCAGTTTCTCCGGCTCCGGACAGAACGCGGCGCTGGCATTTACCACGCTCAAGGACTGGTCGGAGCGCGGCAGTGATGATTCGGCAGCGTCGATTGCCGACCGCGCCAACATGGCCTTTGGCGACCTCAAGGATGCGATTGCCTACGCGATTCTGCCACCGCCGGTGGACGGCCTCGGCACCTCCAGCGGGTTCGAGTTCCGCTTGCAGGACCGTGGCGGCGTCGGCCATGCCGGGTTGATGGCCGCGCGTACCGAACTCCTGGACGCTGCGGCGAAAAGCCCGATTCTTGCCAACGTGCGTGAAAGCGCCCTGGCCGAAGCACCGCAAGTGCAGCTGGAAGTCGACCGCAAGCAGGCCAACGCCCTGGGCGTGTCGTTTGCCGACGTCGGCAATGTGCTCTCCTCGGCGATCGGTTCTGCGTATGTCAATGACTTCCCCAATCAGGGCCGTATGCAGCGGGTGGTGGTGCAGGCCGAAGGCGACCAGCGCAGCCAGGTGGCCGATCTGATGAAGATCAACGTGCGCAACAACGCAGGCAAGATGGTGCCGCTGTCGGCCTTTGTCGAAGCCAAGTGGACCCAGGGCCCGACGCAGTTGACCCGCTATAACGGCTACCCAGCCATCGCCATCAGCGGTGAAGCGGCGCCGGGGCACAGCACCGGCGAGGCCATGGAAGAAATCCAGCGCCTGGTCAGCCAGTTGCCCGCCGGGCTGGGCCAGGAATGGACCGGGTTGTCCTTGCAGGAGCGCTTGTCCGGCTCCCAGGCACCGTTGCTGTTGGGCCTGTCATTGCTGATCGTGTTCCTGTGCCTGGCCGCGCTGTATGAAAGCTGGTCGATCCCGACCTCGGTGTTGCTGGTGGTGCCGCTGGGCGTACTGGGAGCGGTGCTGGCGGTGTCCTTGCGCGGGATGCCCAACGACGTGTTCTTCAAGGTCGGCCTGATCACCATCATCGGCCTGTCGGCGAAAAACGCGATCCTGATCATCGAGTTCGCCAAGGACTTGTATGACCAGGGCGAGGACTTGATCGAAGCCACCTTGAAGGCTGCGCGGTTGCGACTGCGACCGATCATCATGACCTCGCTGGCGTTTATCCTCGGCGTGGTGCCGCTGGCAATTGCCACCGGAGCCAGTTCGGCCAGCCAGCAGGCGATTGGTACCGGTGTGATTGGCGGGATGATCACGGCGACCTTGGCGGTGGTGTTTGTGCCGGTGTTCTTTGTGGTGGTGATGAAGCTGGTGCGCAAACGACACAACAAAGATTAATCCAATGTGGGAGGGAGCTTGCTCCCGATGGCGGCGTTTCAGTCAGCCTATTTGGCACTGATACACTGCCATCGGGAGCAAGCCCCCTCCCACAGGATCAGGTACAGTCTGCTCAACTATCGCCAGCTGTGACCAACCATGCCCTTCCTCGCCCGCACCCACCCTCGCCTCTCGTCCGCCGCCGTACTGGGCCTTGCCGTGGGCATTCTGGTACCGGCTGACACCCTTGCCAGCAAAATCCTGATCGGCTGGAACGCCGGGGTCTGGACCTACCTGATACTGATGCTGTGGTTGACCATTCGCGCCAAGGCCGAAGACGTCAAGCGCATCGCCGAAATCGAAGACGAGAACGCCGGCCTGGTGCTGTTCATGGTGTGCATTGCCGCCATCGCCAGCCTGGCGACCATCACCTTCGAACTGGTGGGCAGCAAGGACCTGGCTGCTTCCGAGCGCCTGCTGCACTACGGTTTTACCGGGCTGACGGTGATCGGCTCGTGGCTATTGATCGGGGTGATTTTCAGCGTGCACTACGCCAGGCTCTATTACACTTGGCCAGGCAAGGAGCCCGCCCTACGTTTTGCCGAAGGCTTGCTCACGCCCAACTATTGGGACTTCCTGTACTTTTCCTTCACCATCGGCGTAGCGGTACAAACCTCGGATGTGGGCGTCGCCACCCGTGGCCTGCGCAAGGTGGTGCTGGGGCAGTCGTTGATCGGTTTTTTGTTCAACACTGCTATTCTGGGCTTTTCGATCAACATCGCCGCCGGGTTGTTTGGCTAGACTGCACAAACCTTCTAGACGCCCACCCCGGTGTTGCCGCTAATAGCCCTTCACTTTCCGCCTCGGTGTTGTATGCCTGCGCACAATTGGATCGACTTGTCCCAGGACGCCGACACCGGTATCGAGACCCTGCGCGCGCATTTCGAAGGCCATGCGTATGACCCCCATTGGCACGACAGCTACCTGGTGGGCGTCACCGAACAAGGCGTGCAGCAATTCAACTGCCGGCGCATGCGCCATGACAGCGTGCCGGGGCAGGTATTCCTGCTTGAGCCTGGGGAACTCCACGACGGCAATGCCCCGACGGTCGACGGCTTCACTTACCGCATGCTCTACCTTGACCCGCAGTGGCTGGAACGGGAAATCGCCAGTGTCTTCGAGGAAGCACCCGCCCATCATCAGTTGAGTTTCGCCCGCACCTTGGCCAGCGATCCACGCCTGGCCCTGGCCACCAGTCAGGCGTTTGAGAGTTTGCACCACGGCGAACTGCGGATCGTGCGGCAGAGCGCGCTGGACTACTTGCTGGAACGCCTCACCGGCCAGCTCTATTGGCGCATGCGCTACCGCGATGACCCACGTTTGCCGCAGGTGGCGCACAAGGCCCGGGAATACCTGCACGCCCATCTGCATCAGGACGTCGACATGGATGAACTCGGGCTGGCCTGCGGCGTCGACCGCTTTCGCCTGAGCCGCGCGTTCAAGAGCGCCTTCGGCCTGCCGCCCCACGCGTATCTGGTGCAACTGCGCCTGGCCCGTGCCCGGTATCTATTGGCCAAGGGCGATCAACCGGCAGACGTGGCGATGGCCCTGGGTTTCGCCGATCAAAGTCATTTGGGCCGCTGGTTCATGCGGGCTTATGGGCTGACACCGGCCGCGTACCGCAAACGCTGCACAAATCTTCCAGACCGGTAACGCCCGGGCTTGTGAAGATGGGCGCTCTAAATGAGCTCGCCGGAGTCCCCCGTCATGCTGTCCACGTTCGTGCCTTTCATGCTGTTCGCCTTTGTCGCCTCCATCACCCCCGGCCCGACCAATATCCTGGTGCTGAGCAACAGCGCCCGTTACGGCTTCAAGGCTGCATTGCCCATTATTCTGGGGGCTGGTGTGGGGGCGTCGGGGATTGTGCTGCTGGTGGGTTCCGGTGTGGGCCAGTCGCTGGCGCAGATGCCCAGAGTGCAAACGGCGATGCAGTGGGTCGGCATGGCCTGGCTAAGTTACCTGGCCTGGCAGATCTTCAGCGCACCGCCACATGTCATAGGGGAGCAATCTGCGCACAGGCGACTCGGCCTGTTCGGCTCAGCGTGCTTGCAGCTGATAAACCCCAAGACCTGGATGATGGCACTCGCTGTGGTCAGCGTATTTGCCGGCAACGGTGCAGAGCAGCAAAAACGGATACTGTCTTTGTCACTGATATTTTTTTTGATATCGCTGCCTTGCCTCAGCGCCTGGGCAGTCTTGGGGGCAGGCTCTAATCGATGGCTGGCGTCCCCCCATGCGCAGCGACGTTTCAATCAATGCATGGCGTTGTTGCTCATGAGTTCAACCTGGATAAGTACGATCATGTGAGATTCTTCGGTAGGGGATCTAAACAGAGTTAAATTTCCAGACTGTCATTCTTAACAGTAGACACGCCCGTCAAGAAGCATCTAATACATCGTACGCCCAAGCAAGCCGGGCGCCAGAGAGCCACACGCAGCAAGATTTGTATACTGTTAGTTTTGACAGTTTACGGCGTCGATGCACTGCTGTTACATGAACAAGGCAGAGCCCCACCGACCTCTGTTACTCGCACAATCATCAGCGATGGAGAAGCGATCATGACCGTACTAGCGCAACCGTTAACCTTGGCGCAACAAAAGGCATTACGTCCCAAACAAATTACTGCGACTGGCCTCTTCGAGGCGAAGGTCGATTTATCCCCCATCGAATTTCAAACCACCACCGTGGTGCACGACTTCGAACAAGCTGTCTATAGAATCAATGGCCGACACGCCGATAACTCAGTGACCATAAAAGAAATATTCATTCAGATACCCGATAACGTTCGGGTAGGCCAGGAGATCGACCTCGCAAAACAAGAGTTCACGAATGTTAAGGTCTGGTATTCAGTAAAGTTACCCCAGGATCATTATACAGTGAGCGCCATTGAGGGTACTTTGATCATTCGGGGACTCGCGGCCGGCGTCATTAAAATCAGAGGTACGCTGCATGCTACAACCGATCATGATGTTAACGGGCATGCGCACGTCCTGGACGTCGACTTCGACCTGACCAGTTGATGTTATTCGCAAAAAAAAGCGCCCGCATCTTTCGATACGGGCGTTGTTGTGTGTTACGTCTTTACCAGGTGTAACGCACCCCTACGTTAGCGCCCCAAGGCTGTTCAACCCGGCCGCCGCTGCTGTGGTCAAGGTCGGCATGCAGCTGCAGGTTCTGCGAGAGCTTCACCGCCATACCCGCCCCGAATTCGGCGCGAGAACCAGAGAGGTCGTTGTTGAACACATTGTTGTTCACCGAGACCTTATTGTTGTTGGCAAACTCATGCACCATCGCTGCGCGCAGATAAGGCTGCACGACACTGCCGGAGTCGAGCTGTATATCCCGCCCGACGGTCGCGCCGGCCTTGGCCATGATCGACCGCGTACGCTCACCCTTGGCTTCCAAGCCATTATCCAGGCTGTAATTGGCACCCTGGATCACCACCGTAGACATTTGCGCGTAAGGTTCGATAAAGAACCCGTCGTCCAGCTTGATGTTACGACCGAACTCAGCCGACAGGCCGCCACCGGTATTGTTGTACTTGCCCTTGGATGAGGTGCCGTCACTCAGGCCCACCTTGGACTCATTCTGGAAGCGGTTAACCTTGGCCACCGCATCGAAATACAGGCCGCTCTCCTCGTCCAGCCAGGTCGCATACGCACCCAGGTAGTAACTCTTCACGTTCCCCGAGGTACCGCGCTTGAGGTTCAGGTCAGAGGTGCTGTGACCGGCCATTACGCCCACCAGCCACTGACTGTCGGCCAAGGGTGTGTCTGCACCGAGGGTAAAGCCCCGCTGGTTCTGGCTGTAGCCAATCCCGGTGCTGTCGGACACTTCGTACTTGTTGCCATAACCGCGTATCCACACGCCCGCCTGTCCAGGCTCGAAACGCAGCTCGCCCATACGCGAACGCAGGGATGTCGCCTCGCCGTACCACACGGTCGGTGCGGTGTTGAACAGCGCCAATACCGAGCGGGTACCGGGGCTGATCACACGGTTGTTCGGGTCGAGGAACCAGTCGGTACCTTCCTTTTTCAGGCCATAGGAATAAGCGCCGACATCGACTACATCGCCCACCAGGGAAAACTGTGCATCACCGCCGCCGGTGTGAACGACGCGGATATCTTGCGGGTTGGTCGGTTCCGCACCGCTGGCTGCGAGCAACAGCTTGTGGTCGCCTTTGGCCTCGCCCTCGACGTTCAAGAAGTCCGTAATGCCACGGGCGAAATCGGTCCCCATGACGAAGGTGCCATTACCCTCAAGGCTGTCTACGTCCAACTGGTAGAACGCATCGGTATCACCGAACTTCACCGTACCGCCGGCGAGGCTCAAGGCGCCCACTTGGCTGTCGCCTGTCAACGCCCAATAAGACTGATCACCGACAGCTAGACTGGTGACATTCTGCAGTTGGCCCGTCAGCCCGGCACGGTTTTGCAAGCTCAAATGCGCCGTGCTGCCGTCCTCGACGATAACGTTGCCACGTAGGTCGCTGTTATCGACATTCATGCTCGCCACGGCGCCGCCGTTGACCTCCAGCAATGAGCCGTTACCGCCGATCAAGGTCGAGCCGTTGCGTATATCGATCTCAACGGCCATGGCCTCGCCGGGAAAACCATTGACGGCAATGGCGGCACCGCTGCGGCCTTCGACGCTGGAGTTATCCAATACCAACTTGCCCGTATTCGCGCTGTTGAGGTCATTGGTGAACACCACGCCGTTCTTGCCACCGATAATCCTGCTTTTTTGGCTGGCAGTTGCCGTTGCACCATCGAGCGACACGCCAAAACTATCGACGCCGGTACCTTCGACCAACGTGTGGTCGTTAAAGTGCAGCTCGCTGTTGCCAGTCGCCACTGCGCCACCGATGTGACCACGGATGGTGCTATTGAATACTTCGGCTACCCCGCCCTTGTCAGAGTCGTGACTCTGGAACGCTTGCAGACCCATGGTGGTATGGCTGGTGATGTTGCTGCCGTTAATAAGCGCATCGCTGTCATCCAGACGCACCGCACCAAACACTGCGTGGCTTGAATCAACGGTGGCGCCGTCGAGGCTCACTAAAGAGCCTTGGGTGGCTCGGATGTCATTGATGCGGCTGCCCGCATTGACAATCAGTGCCGAATCGTTGACCAGGATATGTTGGGCACGAGCACCATTGACGGTCAGTTCAGATCTGAAATCCAGCTGCCAGTCATTATTGAGTTCGTTGCTTTCAATGGTTTTTGACTCACCAATCAGGTGGTCTGCCTGAGCGGTGGAATGCACAGCCGCAAACATCAAAAAAGTAATAGTTGGAACCTTCATCATCTTGCTCAAAGGTTTGAGCTCGAATTCAGTTAACAGTCGCATGTGAGTTCATCCTCTGGGTGGAGCCTTCGAAACGGTTTGGCTCGTTCCCTCGGAATGAAGCCTTACCGGTGCGGCGCAGAGGTTACGCAGCGAACATACCCATGGCTGTAGGATTTATCTTAGATGGATGTAGCGATTGATATTTTAGAGTGTTGGAAAAACATACTTAACAAAGAAGCTGAAGGTCTTTCCGACAAGGAGCAATACATAACTGTCAGACACACAAAAGGGAAGCCGTGCTTCCCTTTTGTATTTAACGTTTTTCATTGAGTTCAAGGTCTTACGATAGTTACCCCATCACAGTATGTCTCAGGGTTGGAAAATACCGTGTACACCTCAGCCAATTCACTGTTACCGGTAGCCCCAGTGTTGACGATCGTTGAGTAGGTCACCTCGCAAGGGCCAAGCACGGACTGGGTCAGGAATGGACGATAAGGGATTTCAACGACAAATCCATTGTCCTTATCCCCTTGGCTCAATGATGGGTGGGTAAAGGTCTGCGTGAATGGACCCGGTGGAAAGCCAAAGGCTTCACTGAAGATCGTAACGGTTACCGTCACGCTATTACCTACCTCCAACCTCGGATCGCCTGGAATGAAGAGCTCGGCGTAAAGCGTCGGTGGTGCTCCGGGCGCGCGGGTTCGCAGCGATTGGCAACTCCACTCGTCGTTGGCGTCAAGGTGTAAGAACTCAGCAGGCGGCAGTACGACCCTCACTGCATCGATCACGTCGACCATGGTAACGCCCGACGGGTTTTCATTCGTGGTGCCGGGGCCAATGACCACATAGCTGACGGGCTGCAGCTCATTGCCGTGGCGGGCAACGACCTCCCAAGGAATGGTGAACGTCGCGTCAGCTCCGGGCACTGTCGTGCTGAGCGGGAAAGGCCCTACTCGCTCTTTCGTAGCCCCCCACAACAGGACAAACTCGTTATTCGCATGGGGCAGCGCTGCAATGGTCCAGAGCGGGATCACAATGGTGACGGGTTGATTCGCATCGCCAATGCGCAGGGTGTTCAGCTCCGGAGTGGGCCCCCCGCCGAACACCTGCGCCAGGTTCAGCGCTGGGTTTACATCGCCGGGTTCAAGAGTGCCTGGAAGAACAGGCCCCTCCACCGACAGGTCAAGCCGCACCGTTTTATCAGGAGAAGGGAAAAACACGCCATTTCGTTCGATACGGTAGCGCAGGGTCACCGTCTGCGGCCCCAGCGTTGCGGTATATGCGTCTTTAATCGCATCATTCATATTGCTGAAGACCACCGGAAAATCAACCAGCTCAGCGGTTTGCGGCCCAAAGGGCTGTGCTTCCCATTGCATCTCGAACTTGTCCAGGCCAGTGGCGTGGTCAGGATAATCTTCAACGTGGGCTTCAATCCCCTGACGATAATCCTGAATATCGAGAAGATCATCCGTGCTGCCGGCACGTGGTGCCGGCGCCAAGGGCAGGAACGGCTCCAAAGGCTGCGGATCGTCCAACAACGAGACTGTTCGAAAATCATTGAACGAGGGACGGCTGACGTTACCTGCCCGGTCAGTGATGGTGTAGAAAATATAATATAGCCCGCTCAGGACAATCAGGTTCCTGGGCAGGAAAAAAGTGCTTACATCAGGGGATGGCAACATAGGCACACCTGAGCCACTCACCAGATACTCGGGGCGCGGGTCCATCACCGGGCTGAAGTACACGTTAATCATATCCCCCGCTTCGAATCGCCCAGTCTGTGGACCAAAGTCATTCGGGGGGATCTCAATCTCCACGCCGCCTTGATCGATCAGGAAGGCATCGTTAATGACCGTGCCCGGCGGCACATTTGCGAAGACTGGAACAAGCGGCTGCTCGCGTGAAGTCGCTACGGCATAGGGTGCAATGGTATCAACCCGAAAAGCACCCGGGTTGGAGGAGTCAAGGGAGGGGCCTGGTATGCCGGCCTGATTACGGTATTGAGTATTCCTGAGCTCGTAGTAGCCATGTCGATACTCAGGTACCGGCGCGGGAATAAACCTGCTGATTATCGGAGGAACGGGCGTCTGGTTGATTTGATAAGGCGCCACCAAGGTGGTCCAGGTAGGCGGGCTCACAGTGATATCCCGGATTTCAACGCCCATCCAGTCCGTGCCCCTTGATGCTGTCCCGGTCCGTAACTGGACGTTAATGCCAACAGGGGCAACCATCGCCGGGATAAGGCCAGTCGCATCATCCAACGCCTCGTCAATCGTGGGTGCATTGAGAACCAAAGGCGCTGGCGTCGTAGTCGAACCACGTTTTCTACTCATTTCAGTCTCTCCTTGCTGCTTTAGAATAGGCACCGCGCGCACTGGCGGGCCGCAAACGCTCGTTCAGTCACTTGAGTTACGGCCAGGAGACTGAAACCGGGACACACTCTCTTCAGCCGAATGATTCTTCGACCAACTACATTCAGTTCAAAATGTTCTACTAAACCCGCACCCTGGCTCAGGGCTCGGGACCATTGCCGCCTTCCCAGCAGTAAACCGGGTTGGGCGGTAGTGGCGATGTAGGCACCACGCGGTCGAACTGCACATACCTGGAAGCTGAACGACCAATGGGCGTTCGATTCCTGGTCACAAGGTAATGAGCCTCTCCACCGGCATTCATTTTCAATGGCCGGATCACACGCTCGACATCACGAATCCAGAAGTTGTAGCCGGATGCATCCGCCACTGCATCCCAGTAATGCTCAAGGGTTTCCACAACATTTGGATCTGGGTCGACGTCCGGATACTGGCCATACCCCTGAAACCTCAGCGTGATCAAATCCCCGTGCTGGATGTTCGGGTCTGCCGGGATTGCCACCTCGACTCCGTACCAGATTGGCGGTTGGGTGCTGCAGGTCAAATACCGGTTTGGGTGAAGCAAAGCCTGAGGAAATTCAGGCCGAGTGAACTGGATGGGTGGAAGATCGGTTGCCAACCCGACCCGCGCCAACAATGAAAAGGTCGGGTTCACATTACCGGCGCGATCCTCCAAACGATAAAAACAGAAAAGCCATAGCGCGCCAGGGTAGGCGCGGAACACGTCATTAGGCACCTCCACAAAAATGCGGCCGCTATCACTGGTCAGCGGTGGCGAAACCCAAGTGGGTAGGCCGGTTGGCAGCATATTCATATCCGAAAAGTACATCAGCACCTTGTCCCCGACTTCACGTCCGAGATAGCTCTCGGGGATCTCCATGCGCACCATGGGATTTGCATCCAGATAGGGTTGGGTGATCGGATCGATCGGGAAGATGGCAGGCGCCAGTAACGAGCCGACGCCTGGAGCGTCGCGGTCGATTCTGATCGTCACGGGCGACGAGGTATCGACACTCGGGCTATCTGGCCGGGTGTTATGAATCCGGTAGCGCAGGTCAACGATGGCACTGCTCAGCAGGAACGCCTGAGGAATCGTCATGGGCAGAGGGAAGTCGGCATCCGTCAGTGGGCCACGCAGCTCAAAGGGCGGGGTATCAACGGACCTGGCACCTCGGACATGCCATTCGAAAATCACGTACTGAAACCTTCCGGGGCCGGGCAAAACCGCCCAAGGTGTCTCAAGCAAGATGCGTAGATCAGTGAAATTGAATCGAGCGGGTAATAATCCATCTGGTAATACGTCGACGACTGTTGGCGCCTCAAGCACAAGGATGCCTCCTGAGCCCGTAGGCCCATTGGCACTCTGGCCAGTAGTGGAAGTAGTCATTTAAACCTCCCGTCATTCAAGCATTTTCTAAACCGCCCCCTGCTCTCAGCATGCCAATACCAGAGGTTCTGTTGGCGCCATTGAACACCTCCTCTGGCCCAGCCGATACTGTCAAAACTCACAGGTAGGACCACCGCTCGTCGGATCTCCCCGCTGACCAGTGGCTTCACACGACCAAGATTCTCTTGACGAAGACGATGGGCTAGTGTTTTCTGAAACCGGTTTCATCCCGTTACTCATTCCAATAAGAAAGGCTTTGCCGTGACTCCATTTTCCGCCGCCCAGCGCAGCCGCGTGACCATGCTCGACGTCGCCGAGCGAGCGCGCGTGTCCAAGGCCAGCGTGTCGCGCTTTATCGGCGATGACCGCGCCCTGCTCTCCGATGCCATCGCCCTGCGTATCGAACACGCCATCGCAGAACTCGGCTACCGCCCCAACCAGATGGCCCGTGGCCTCAAGCGTGGGCGCACGCGCCTGATCGGCATGCTGGTGGCTGATATCCGCAACCCCTACTCCATCGCGGTGATGCACGGCGTCGAAACCGCCTGCCGCCAGCACGGCTACAGCCTGGTGGTGTGCAACACCGACCGCGATGACGAGCAGGAGCGCCAGCACTTGGCGGCGCTGCGCTCGTACAACATCGAAGGGCTGATTGTGAACACCCTGGGCCATCACCTCGACCAATTGCTGGAACTGCAACGGGAAATGCCCCTGGTGTTAGTGGACCGCAAGGTCGAGCCGTTGCACAGTGACTTGGTGGGCCTGGACAACCCGGCGGCGGTGCGTATTGCGGTAGAGCATCTTGAGCAACAGGGTTATCGCGACGTGCTGCTGGTGAGCGAGGCCACCGATGGCACCAGTTCACGTTTGGAGCGTTTGGAGAGTTTCAACACCGAGATTGCCAAACGCCCGGCTTTGACAGGTGCCGTGGTTGAACTGGATGGCGAACTGGAAAAGCGTCTGCAAGCCTTTCTCGCCAAATCCGGCCCCAAGGCACTGTTCTGCGCCAACGGCGTGGCAGCACTGGCCTGCACCCGTGTACTCAAGGCCCTGGGCTGCGACCTGTTCGGCGAGGTGGGCTTGATCGCCCTGGATGACCTGGACTGGTACCCGCTGGTGGGTAATGGGATTACCGCCCTCGCCCAACCGACGCAAGCGATTGGCGCCAGCGCTTTTGACTGTTTGCTCAAGCGCCTGCGCGGCGATACCGCCCCCACGCGCACCCTGGATTTTTTACCGGAGCTGATTATCCGCGGCTCTACCCAATCCCCTGTGGGAGCGGGCTTGCCCGCGAAAGCGATAGGTCAGCCACTTCCAAGCTGACTGACACACCGCTTTCGCGGGCAAGCCCGCTCCCACATTTTTTGTTCTGCGCATGAAAATGAAACCGGTTTCAGAGGTAAACAACAATGCATAAATACCCCGTCTCCATCAGCCTTTCCAGCTACGGCGCCGACCTGGTTCGCCAGCAGGGTCAATTGAGTTTTGTCGCGCTGCTCAGCGCCGCCGGTGCCCAGCGCATTGAATGGCGTGAAGAACTGCTCACCACCGAGCAACCGGCCGAGCTGGCCCTGGCCGCTGCAGAACAAGGCCTGGAATCAGTATTTTCTTCGCCCTTGGAGCTGTGGGTCGCCGGCCGTGCCCAGCCCAATGCCGAGCTGGCCTCCACCCTGGACCGTGCCCAGGCCTTTGGCTCGGGATGGCTGAAGGTCTCGCTCGGTTACTTCACCGATACCAACGATCTGGAAAGCCTGCACGCCCTGCTCAATCGCCACCCGGTCAAGCTGCTGGTGGAAAACGACCAGACCCTGCACGGTGGGCGCATTGAACCCATGCAACGGTTTTTCACCGAAGTCGAACGCCTGGGCCTTCCGGTGAAAATGACCTTCGATATCGGTAACTGGCAGTGGCAAGACCAGTCCGCGCTCACTGCTGCGCGGTTGCTGGGCCGGCATGTGGATTACCTGCACTGCAAGGCCGTGGCCCGTCGCGCCGACGGCAAGCTCGTGGCCTTGCCGCCGGGCGCCACCGACCTGCATCTGTGGGAACAACTGCTCAAACACATGACTCAAGGTATTACGCGGGCGGTGGAATTTCCGTTGCAGGGCGATGACCTGGTCGAGGTCACTGCACAACAGGTCGCCACCCTCGCCTGCCTTGGCCAACCCCGCGTGGAGAACGCCCATGTCTGAGATCGATATCCTGTCGTTTGGTGAAACCATGGCGATGTTTGTCGCCGAGCAGACCGGCGATCTGGGCCAGGTCGCGCAGTTTCACAAACGCATTGCCGGCGCCGACAGCAATGTCGCCATCGGCTTGTCGCGCCTGGGGTTCAACGTGGCATGGCTGAGCCGAGTAGGTGACGACTCCCTCGGGCGCTTTGTGGTCGACACGCTGGGCAAGGAAGGCATTGATTGCCGCCATGTGGCCGTCGACCCGTTGCATCCCACCGGGTTTCAGCTCAAGTCGCGCGAAGAGGCCGGCGCTGATCCCCAGGTCGAGTACTTTCGCAAAGGCTCGGCGGCCAGCCATTTGTCCATCGCCGATATCAGCCCTGCGTTGTTGCAAGCCCGCCATCTGCACGCTACCGGGATTCCACCGGCATTGTCCGATGCCACCCGTGAACTCTCCTTCGAACTGATGACGCAGATGCGCAACGCCGGGCGCAGCGTGTCGTTCGACCCGAACCTGCGTCCCTCGCTCTGGGCCAGCCAGGCGCAGATGATCCGCGAAATCAACGCCTTGGCCGCTCTTGCCGACTGGATTTTGCCGGGCCTGGGTGAAGGCCGCCTGCTCACCGGTTTCGAGGATCCTGCGGATATCGCTGCGTTCTACCTCGACCAGGGCGCCGAAGCCGTGGCGATCAAACTCGGCCCCGAAGGCGCCTATTACCGCACCCACATGGACCAGGGCTTTATCGCCGCAGTCAAGGTGGAAAAAGTCGTGGACACCGTCGGCGCCGGCGATGGTTTTGCCGTGGGCATGATCAGTGCCCTGCTGGAAAACTCAAGCTTCCCCGAGGCCGTCCAGCGCGCTAACTGGATCGGCAGCCGCGCCGTGCAGAGCCGTGGCGATATGGAGGGTTTGCCGACCCGCGCCGAATTACCCACTCGATCCGTTGCGTAACCCATTACCTGTTGCCACAACTACAACAAGCTCAGGAGCAACCCCATGGAAACCGTGAAACTCGCCACCCGTCGTTGGTGGTACATCATGCCTATCGTGTTTATCACCTACAGCCTGGCCTACCTGGACCGAGCCAACTACGGCTTTGCCGCCGCCTCCGGGATGGCCGAAGACCTGATGATCACGCCCGGCATGTCTTCGCTGCTCGGTGCGCTGTTTTTCCTCGGCTACTTTTTCTTCCAGGTACCGGGAGCAATCTATGCGCAAAAGCGCAGCGTCAAAAAACTGATCTTCGTCAGCCTGATCCTCTGGGGCGGCCTGGCGACGCTGACCGGCGTGGTGTCCAACGCCTATATGCTGATCGCCATCCGCTTCATGCTCGGGGTGGTCGAAGCCGCGGTGATGCCAGCCATGCTGGTGTACCTGTGCCATTGGTTCACCCGTGCCGAACGCTCGCGGGCCAATACCTTCCTGATCCTCGGCAACCCGGTGACCATGCTGTGGATGTCGGTGGTCTCGGGCTACCTGGTGCAGCACTTCAGCTGGCGCTGGATGTTTATCATCGAGGGCCTGCCGGCCGTACTGTGGGCGTTCATCTGGTGGAAGCTGGCGGATGAAAAACCCGCCGACGCCAAGTGGCTGAGTGAACAGCACAAAAAAGACCTGGAAACCGCCCTCGCCGCCGAACAGGTGGGTATCAAGGCGGTGAAGAATTACGCCGAGGCGTTCCGTTCGCCCAAGGTGATCATCCTCGCCCTGCAATTCTTCTGCTGGAGCATCGGCGTGTATGGCTTTGTGCTGTGGCTGCCGTCGATCCTCAAGGCCGGCTTGCAGATGGACATGGTCGAAGCCGGCTGGCTCTCGGCGCTGCCGTACCTGGCGGCGGTGATCGGGATGCTGGTGGTGTCCTGGGGCTCGGACAAACTGCAAAAGCGTAAGCGCTTTGTGTGGCCACCATTGCTGATTGCGTCCATCGCCTTCTACGCGTCCTACGTGTTGGGTGCCGAACATTTCTGGTGGTCCTACACCCTGCTGGTGATCGCCGGTGCATGCATGTATGCACCCTACGGCCCGTTCTTTGCCATTGTCCCGGAAATCCTCCCAGCCAACGTCGCCGGTGGCGCCATGGCGCTGATCAACAGCATGGGCGCGCTGGGCTCGTTCGGTGGCTCGTACCTGGTGGGTTACCTCAACAGCAGCACCGGCTCGCCTGGCGCTTCGTACCTGTTGATGAGCGGCGCGTTGCTGCTGTCGGTGGTGCTGACGATTTTCCTCAAGCCCGGCGCGAGTGACCGCTCGCCGGTGCCAACCCTGGAGTTGAAGGTAAAAACCTCATGAAAAAGTCCGTTGTGTTGTACAAGAAACTGTCCGCGCCGCTGATGGCCCGCCTGCATGAGCAGGCCGAGGTCACGCTGATCGATGCACTGGATGAGGCCGGCCTGGCCAAACTGCGCGATGCGCTGCCCAGCGCCCATGGTCTGTTGGGTGCAAGCCTGCGCCTGGATGCCCGGTTGCTCGACCTGGCACCCAAGCTGGAAGCCGTGGCCAGCGTCTCGGTCGGGGTCGACAACTACGACATCGACTACCTGACCCAACGCGGCATTCTGCTCAGCAACACCCCGGATGTGCTCACCGAAACCACCGCCGACACCGGCTTTGCGCTGATCCTGGCGACCGCCCGGCGTGTGGTCGAGTTGGCCGACATGGTGCGTGCCGGCCAGTGGAACAAGAACATCGGCCCGGCGCATTTTGGCAGCGATGTGCATGGCAAGACGTTGGGTATCATCGGCATGGGCCGCATCGGCGAAGCCTTGGCCCAGCGTGGGCATTTTGGCTTCGGCATGCCGGTGATCTACCACAGCCATTCGCCAAAGCCTGCGGTGGAGGCGCGCTTTGGCGCGCAGTACCGAAGCCTCCAGGACTTGCTCAAAGAGGCGGATTTTGTCTGCCTGACCCTGCCGTTGACCGCCGAAACCGAGAAGCTGATCGGCGCCGAAGAGTTCGCACTGATGGGGCCGGAGACGATCTTTATCAATATCTCCCGCGGCAAGGTGGTGGACGAGGCTGCGCTGGTCGAAGCGTTGCAGCAACGCACCATCCGGGCGGCTGGGTTGGATGTGTTCGAGAAGGAACCGCTCAGCCACGACTCGCCGTTGCTGCGCTTGAACAACGTGGTAGCGACGCCGCATATCGGCTCGGCGACTCATGAGACGCGCGAGGCGATGGCCAAGTGTGCGGTGGATAATCTGCTGCAGGCGTTATCAGGCGAGCGGCCACAGAATCTGGTCAATCCACATGTGTGGAAGCGTTCTTAACACGCCAAAACTGCGGTGCCTAGCTGTGAACCTTGACAGTATCCCTGTGCTCAGAAAAGCGCTGGAATGACTTTGCGCCCCAACTGAGGCAGGGGCACTAACTCAAGGAGAGTAATGTCATGACGCCTGAAAACAGCACAGGTCCGGTTCCCGTCAAACCTGAGTTACCGGCGGAGGTCGCCAATGGCGTTACCCCCGCCTACCTGCAAGCCAACGGCGACACACTACTGGTGACAGTTCCCGTTTATCCCACGCAAGTCGTAGGAAGCAAGATAGGAATGCGGATCGGGGGGCCTGACGAAGAACCCATCGTTCCTTACGTTATTACCAGCACAACCACCGCAGCAATTGTCCCGATCACTGGCGATGTGCTACGTACCTTTCCAGACGGTGTTCACCTGATCTATTACACCATCACCAACACCTCCGGCCAAGTAAGCCCTAACTCCAAAGGCGCATTCCTGCGCCTGGCCTTGAAGACAACCACATGAGAACACGCTGAGCGGTTAGATAACGAACCTGGCCACCATCCCATTCAAATCCACCGCCAACCTCGACAGCTCATGGCTGGCCGCGCTGGTCTGGTTGGCGCCCGCCGCTGACTGGGTAGCCAGGTCGCGGATGTTGACGAGGTTGCGGTCTACTTCGCGGGAGACCTGGGCCTGTTCTTCCGAGGCGCTGGCAATCACCAGGTTGCGTTCGTTGATCAGGCTGATGGACTGGGTGATCTGCTCCAGGGCCACGCCGGCAGCACGGGCCATTTCCAGGGTGGCCTGGCTGCGTTGGTTGCTTTGCTGCATGGACTGCACCGCTTCACCGGTGCCATTTTGGATGCCAGCGACCATCTTCTCGATTTCCTGGGTCGATTGCGCGGTGCGATGGGCCAGGGCCCGCACTTCGTCGGCAACCACCGCAAAGCCGCGCCCGGCTTCGCCGGCACGGGCGGCTTCAATCGCGGCGTTAAGCGCCAACAGGTTGGTCTGCTCGGCAATCGCACGGATCACGTCGAGGACCTTGCCGATATCCCGTCCTTGAGTCGCCAGGCCTTCGATCATCACGGCGGTGTTTTGCACATCCTGGGTCATGGTCTGGATCGCGCCGACAGTATCCATCACCCGGTCGCGGCCTTCGCGCGCCACGTGGTTGGACTGCCCGGAGGCCTCGGAGGTGGAGACAGCATTACGCGCCACTTCCTCTACCGCTGCGGTCATCTCGTTGACCGCCGTGGCGGCTTGATCGATTTCATTGTTCTGTTGCTGCAGGCCACGAGAGGCTTCCTCGGTCACCGCACTCAGCTCTTCTGCCGCCGAAGCCAGCTGCGTGGCCGAGCCGGCGATATGCTGGATGGTCTGGCGCAGGTTGGCCTGCATGCTCGACAAGGCACTGAGCAAGCGCGCAGGTTCATCCTTGCCATCGTCCGCGAAGGTTTTGCTGAGGTTGCCGGCGGCGATGGTCTCGGCAACTTCCACGGCTTTGCGCAATGGCGTAACGATGCTGCGGGTCAGCAGCCAAGCCAACAGCACCGTGAGCAATGCGGCCACCACCGACACTGCCACCACACCGGTGATTGCGCCCTCATAACTTTGCCCAGCCGCCGCGTCGGCGGTTTTAGCATCGGCGGCATTGAGGGCGATCAGCTTGTTCAACTGCTCGCCCATCTGGTCGGTGCCGTCCTTGATGCGGCTGTTGATCAGCGCGCGCATTTCATCGACCTTGCCTTGCTTGGACAACACCAGCATGTCGGCCTGGGCCTTCAAGTAATTATCCAGCGTCACGCTGAAGGTCTTGTACATCACCGCCTCTTGCTCGCCCATCGATAGCTGGGCGTAATGGGCCTGGGCGGCCTTGACCTTATCGGTCAGCACGCCGATGCGGGTTTCGGCTTCCTGCAGGGCAGCCGGTTCGCGGTTGACCAACACCCGGAACGACAGGATGCGCATGCGCAGTACGTTTTCAGTGATGTTGCCCAGGGACGTCACGCTGGGCAGCTGGGTTGCGCTCATGTCCACGGAAGACTGCCGGATCTGCGTCATGCGGTTGACCGCAAACACCCCCAGGATGACCACTAACACTGCAATGAAGGCGAAACCGAGAAACGCTCGAGGCGCAATATTCAGGTGACGAAGGGACATAGGGCTGCTCTCAGAAGTAGTGTTTGCGAACGTCCCTGTCGCGAAACGATCTGTCAGCGTCAACGCGCCGGCCAGACCTTGGTCACCACTGTTGTCGTTGTAATGTGGGCCTATATTCACTATCGGCCGGGACAGTTTTTTTGCGCAGGGTCTTTATTAATATTTTTTTACACTTCTGACGACTGACGGTTTCTGGCATTCTTCGCCTCCATTTTCCGACCCGAGCCATCATTTTGTCTGACGCTCAAGCCCCTCGCCCGCGCTATAAATCCGACCTGATCTACGGCCTGGAAGACCGCCCGCACTTCACCGCCGCGATATTTGCCGCCCTGCAGCACGTCTTGGCCAGCTTCGTCGGCATCATCACCCCGACCCTGATTGTCGGCGGCGTGTTGGGCCTCGAAAGCGAAGTGCCCTACCTGGTGAGCATGGCGTTGTTCGTCTCGGGGCTCGGCACCTTTGTGCAGGCACGCACGTTCGGGCCAGTGGGTTCGGGCCTGTTGTGCCTGCAAGGCACCAGCTTTTCGTTTATCAGCGTGATTCTCAGTGCGGGCTTTATGGTTAAGGCCCGGGGCGGCGGCACCGATGAAATCCTGTCGACGATCTTTGGCATCTGCTTTTTCGCCGCGTTTATCGAAGTAGTGCTGAGCCAGTTCATCGGCAAACTGCGCAAGCTGATCACCCCGGTTGTGACTGGCACCATCATTACCTTGATGGGCCTGTCACTGATCAAGGTGGCGGTCACCGACATGGCCGGCGGCTATGGCGCTGGCGACCTGGGCGCCGCCAGCAATATGGGCCTGGCGGCGCTGGTGCTGCTGACCATCGTGGTGCTCAACCGTTTCAACAACCCGTTCCTGCGCCTGGGTTCGATCGTGATCGGCCTGACGTTGGGCTTTGTGGTGGCGTGGTGGCTGGGCCGCGTCGACATGGCCGCCCTGCCCCAGGTGCCGTTGATCAGCGTGCCGGTGCCGTTCAAGTACGGCTTCTCGTTTGACTGGGTGGCATTTATCCCGGTGGCGGTGATCTTCCTGATTTCGCCTCTGGAAGCGGCTGGAGACCTGACAGCCAATTCGATGATCTCCCAGCAACCGGTCAAGGGCCCGCTGTATATCAAGCGCATCAAATCCGGCCTGCTGGCCGATGGCCTCAACTCGGCGATGGCCGCTACCTTCAACAGCCTGCCGATGGTGACGTTCGCCCAGAACAACGGCGTGATCCAGCTGACCGGCGTGGCCAGCCGCTACGTGGCGTACTTTATCGCCGGGCTGCTGGTGCTGCTGGGGTTGTTCCCGATGATCGGCGCGGTGCTGCAACTGATGCCCAAACCAGTACTTGGCGGCGCGACCCTGATCATGTTCGGCACCGTAGCCGTGGCCGGGATCAAGATCCTCGCCGAAGCCGGCCTGCACCGGCGCAATGTGCTGATCGTGGCGATTTCCCTGGGGATGGGCCTGGGCGTCGCCGCAGTGCCGGAAGTGCTGCGCGATTTGCCCAAGGCGCTGCACAACATCTTCGAATCGCCGATCACTGTGGGTGCGTTCTGTGCAATCCTGCTGAACATTTTCCTGCCCGAAGAGTTCATAGAGCTGGAAGAAGATGAATTCGATCCGGAGTCCTCTACCCTCAAGGTCATGCAGGACCCGGACGTCACGAAACAGTAGGAGCACTTTTATATGCGCAAGCTCATGGTTCTTTCGTTGTTGTTGCTGAGCTTGAGCGCCTGCGCGCTGTTCCCCAATCGCGACCCGGTGAATATCAACGTGGTGGGCATCGAGCCCCTGCAAAGCCAGGATCTGGAAGTGCGCTTTGCCGTGAAGCTGCGGGTGCAGAACCCCAATGAAACGGCAATCGACTACAACGGCGTGGCGCTGGATCTGGAAGTCAATGGCCGGCCGTTGGCGTCCGGGGTAAGTGACCAGGCCGGCAGCATCCCACGTTTTTCAGAGACGGTGCTGATGGTCCCCGTGAGTGTTTCGGCGTTCTCGGTGTTGCGCCAGACCCTGGGCCTGAGCCAGACCCAAAGCCTGAATAACCTGCCGTATGTGCTGCGCGGCAAACTGGCGGGCGGATTGTTCGGCACCATGCGCTTTGTAGAGCGTGGCACTCTGGATTTGCCCAATACCGCCACCTGGTGATGCGCGAGTGATCTGATCCAAATCTGCGAAATGCAAGCTCGCGCCTACAAAAGCCTTGGGTTGACCCGGTTCAATCAGTGATGTAGCGCACGCCTGACTTGGCGCGCTCGTCCACCACCAATTCAAAAATATCCGGCCGAGCGTAATGCCCCACTACGTCGTAGTCGTAGCGTGCCCGCACCAGATCATCTGTATCGATCTGCGCCGTCAACAAACCCGCCTCCCCCAGCAACGGCCCCGCCAAAATATCGCCCATGGGCCCGACGATCACGCTACCGCCGGCAATCAACGGGCGCTCCGCCGGCCAGTTGGCAACCTCCACACCCAAGACCTGCGGTGATGCCTGCACCTGGCAGGCGCTGACCACAAAGCAACGGCCTTCATGGGCAATATGGCGCATGCTCACCTGCCACATCTCGCGCTCGTCCACTGTGGGCGCACACCACACCTGCACGCCCTTGGCATACATCGCCGTGCGCAACAGCGGCATCATGTTCTCCCAGCACACCGCCCCGCCGATACGCCCGACAGCCGCGTCAATCACCGGCAAGGTTGAGCCGTCGCCCTTGCCCCAGATCAGCCGCTCAGTGCCGGTCGGCATGAGTTTGCGGTGCTTGGCGACCAAACCGCTGGACGGTTCGAAATACAGCACGGTGCAATACAGCGTGCTGCCACTGCGCTCGATCACGCCGAGCACCAGGCTCGCACCGGTACGCGCCGATAACCCGGCCAGCGCCTCGGTCTCCACGCCCGGCACGTCGATGGCATTGGCAAAGTACCGCGCAAAGGCTTCACGGCCTTCGGGCAGGCGATAGCCCAATTGCGTGCCGAAGCTTTCGCCCTTGGGATATCCCCCCAGCAACGCCTCAGGCATCACCACCAACTGCGCGCCACTGCGCTGTATTTCATCTTCATAGGCCAGGATCTGCGCCAGGGTTTGCGCTTTGCCGCCAGGCAAGGAGCCGATTTGCAGGGCTGCGACGATCGATACGGGCATGTGCTCACTCCGGTAATAAGGGTTGCCCATTCTCCCGCCAGACTCGATCATGAATAAAGCCCACCTCAGTGCTAAATGATATGAGCCAAATGAATATCGCCCAGGTTGACCTGAACCTGCTGAAAACCTTCGAAGCCCTGCACGACGAGTCCAGCGCCAGCCGTGCTGCCTTGCGCCTGGGCGTTACGCAATCGGCAATCAGCGCCGGTTTGCGGCGTTTACGCGAACTATATGGCGACCCACTTTTCGTACGCACCGGTCGCGGCCTGGCGCCCACCCTGCGGGCCAATCAGTTGAAACCGGTGATCAGCGAGGCATTGGACCGCTGCCGACAAAGCCTGGCGATGATCCACCCGGATAACCCGCATTATCAGGGGCGATCGGTGGTGTTAGGTCTGTCAGACGATTTCGAAATCGCCTACGGCCGGCAGCTGATGGACGCCATTGCACAGCGCCTGCCGAAACTGCGGGTGATCTTTCGCCAGACCCACAGCCAGATCGTTGCGGCTGCCCTGCTCGACCGCAACCTGGACCTGGCCATTACCGCCGGCGGGTTTGCCGAGCGCAGGCTGAGTCGGCAAGTGCTGGGCGAAGGTGACTACCGTTGCCTGGTTGACCCAGGTAGCCTGGCGCCCGATCAGCAAGGTATCGAGCTTGCAGAATTCATCGCACGCGACCATGTGCTGGTGTCGTCAGGCGGGTTTATCGGTATTACCGATGAAGGGTTGGCGGCGCAGGGCTTGAGCCGCCAGGTATGTGCGTCCACCAGCCACTTTGCGGCGCTGCCGTACCTGCTCAAAGGCAGCGCGGCGGTGGCGACGATCCCCGGTCATGCGGCCCAAGCGATTGCGCAGATGACCGGCTTGCGTGTGCTGCCCTGCCCGCTGGCGCTGCCGCACTACCCGGTGGAGTTGGGCTGGCGTACCCAGGCCCAGCTTGATCCGCTGTTGCTCAAGGTTCGCGAGGCGATCGTGGCGTGCTTTATTTCGCCGCCGCCATCAGCTTGTTGACTTCACTGCGCACCATGTTGGAAAACTCCGGCGGCGACATGCCGTCAAGTTCGGCGCGCACCCACTCGGCCCATTTTCCCTTGCGCTTGGCGCGCTCGCCGAACAAACGGGCCGCTTCGCCCTTGGCTTTGCCCAGGTTGGTTTGCCAAAGGTCGTAGAGGCGCGACTTTTCGTCTTCCAGCTCGGCGCGTTCGGCGAGGGTCTTGTTGGCGAGATTGAAGCTCATGTTGAATTACCTGCTGCACAAATGACTGACATCTTACACTGTAGGCCCAAAGGGCCTGATCACCATTGTGCCGCAAATGGACGGCTCGCAAAATAACTGCAACTTTTGCCGCTGCCCGATACTCCATTGTTCACTGTCACATTCACTTGCAAGGAGTCACACATGGCCCGCAAAACCGCCGCCCAAGCCGTCGAAGAACAAATCAAGGATCAAGCCTTCAGCGAACTGACCGCGCTGATCGAAGAATCGGACAAACTGCTCAAAAGCAGCGCATCCCTGGTAGGCGAGGAAGGTGAAACCCTGCGCGAGCAGGTTGCCATCAAACTCAAGCAAGCCCTGGATTCGGTGTCCAGCGTCCGTGAGCGCAGCAAGCCAGTCGTGGACGCCACCGAGACCTACATCGGCGGTCATCCATGGCAGACCGTGGCCATTTCCGCAGGCTTTGGCCTGGTGGTGGGTCTGCTGCTGGGTCGCCGTAACTGATCAGCACGGGCTGCGCCCATGGCGCAGCCTGTTTCACCCCGCCGCCAGTTCTCGCAGTTGCCGAAGGTCCTGCGCGTCAAGCTCTATGCCTGCTTCCTGCGACTCCGCCCGTGTGCGATGGCGCCGATCCCCCGGTAATCGCCGTAACCCCGCCGCATGCATCTGCCGCACCAGTTCCTGGCTGCGCTCGGCAAAGCTTTGCCCGGCGGTTTTGCGCGGATCGATCACTATCAGTAATTGGCCGGTCCAGGGCGTACGCGCTCCCGGATGATCGGCCCAATTGAATTCGAACGAAAAATTGCCGCCTGTCAGTGCCGCCGCCAGCAACTCGACCATCATCGACAACGCCGACCCCTTATGCCCACCAAATGGCAACAGCGCGCCCCCCTCCAGAATGGCTTTCGGGTCCTGGGTCGGCTGGCCCAGGCTATCGACGCCCATGCCTGGTGGGAGCCGTTCGCCTTTGCGCGCGGCGATCTGCACGTCGCCATGGGCGATGGCGCTGGTGGCCAGGTCGAACACAATCGGCGCGCCATCGGCCCGCGGCGCAGCAAACGCGATGGGGTTGGTGCCGAACAACGGGCGATCAGCGCCATGGGGCACCACGCAGGTCATGCTGTTGACCACACTGAGTGCAACCAGTCCTTCTTCGGCGAAAGGTTCGACGTCCGGCCATAAGGCCGCAAAGTGATGGGAATTGTGGATAGCCAGTAACGCAATGCCGGCGCTGCGGGCCTTGCTCACCAGCAACGCACGCGCGGCCGCCAGAGCGGGTTGGGCGAACCCATTGGCGGCGTCGACCCGTACGAAGCCTGACGCAACGTCGGTCACGATCGGCACGGCGGCGCCATTGACCCAACCGCTGGCCAGGGTCGAGAGGTAACCCGGGATACGAAAAATACCGTGGCTATGAGCGCCATCACGTTCAGCGCTGGCGCAATTGTGCGCAAGGATCGCCGCCACTTCTGGCGAGGTGCCGTGCCTGACGAAAATCTGTTGGAGCACCCCCACCAACTCAGTGAAGCTGATGAAGGCCGTGACAACTGTCGGAGACTGCGCAGACATTTGAAGCTCCATTTTTATGATTGGAAGGGGCAACGAATGGACATCCAGGCCGTCGATTAAACACCACCTGCAGCGCTCACTGTCAACTTACGACGAGACTCAATAGTTACCCCCGCCAGTCATCGGTGCCTGCCTACCCTGTGTCTTCCTATTCACGCTGGAGACAGGCGATGACCCGTGTCACCCCGCCCTATTTTTTCGACGAGTTCCTGCTACCCGTCAATCGCTCGACATTGAGCGAGCGCGAACGCGCCCTGGGGTTCACCGTCAAGGATCTGGAATGGCTGCACGGCGTGTATTACGCCAGCGACGCCAGCCGTCAGGATACCCGCCTGCAAAGCCCGCCCATGCGTGTAGAAAAGCTAATGATCAATGTGTCGGGGCAGGTTGCGATCCCACTGGCCGGCGCGTTTGTGATGAGTTCCACGCCCGACGGTGCCAAGGCTCTGCTGTACACGCCTTATGGCGGTATCCAGGTGTTTGACAGCCATGCCTCGCTGCTTGCCGAGGTCAGTCAGGCGTTGGCTGATTCGGTACAGCGCGTGGAGTTGCTGAGTTTTCTGTCGATTGCACAGCGCAACAGTCTGCCAGCGGATAGCGCTCTGACACTGACCACTTCGCCGGTCCTGGGTGCGGTCATGCAAGACCAGGAACAAACCCTGCAGGCCTGCCAACAGGCCAACGTGCAAGCAATGCTTGAGCACTTGCAGAAGACCCCGACCTTGTCCGCCATGCTCGACACATTGCTCGGCATCATGGCGCACCCTCATTTCCCCGGCCTGGATCAGCGGCAAACGCAAGTGAACTGCTTTCTCCAAAGCCCGACGGATGCCGATCGACGCTGGATCGACTCCCTGTCGTTACGTGATGCGTTATTGCAGTTCTATGTCAAACATGCCTGGCCCTTGGGGCAAACTCGCGAATTCATCAACCCCAAGCACGTCACCAGCCACTTCACCCAGCCCCAGTTGCAACAAGATCGCGAGTATTGGGACACGCTCATCGAACAAACCTCCGGTACGCTGTCCAAATTGCTCGAGAGCCTGCTACAGACCTACTGGAACGAAGACATCGACAGCGGCACCTCACGCCTTGACCTGTTCGCGCAAATCCTGGCTGACAAGTTCCGCCTCGATGTGCTGCTCAAGCGCCAGAACGGCATCCTCAGTACTGACGAAAGCCATATGCTCCAGGCCCTGTTCCTCAGCGACCAGGGCGCTCGCAGCACCTACGCCGCCAAACTGAGCGTGGAAAAAGTGCGCATCTACGCGCCCTACCAGCACTACGTGGAACTGGCCAGTACCCTGATGCTGCATGACAGCCATGCCTACCTTTACACCCAATCCCGTGGCTTGCAGGTACTTAAGGATCTGGATAATCTCAAAGACACGCTATTGACCATGCTCACCGCCGCCGGGCACGAAGATGAACTGCTCAATTTCCTCTCTCTGGACGAGCGCAACACCTTTATCGGCCTGGACCAGATCAACGTTGCCGCACACCCCGTCACCGGGCACGTGTTCACCGACATGATCGAAGACATCGCCGCCAAGCAGACCAGTAATATGAACCATGCCCTGAGCCTCTATCGCAGCAGCGCCGGCCAGGTGGACCTGGAAGCATTGCTCGATTACGCCCTGGACATCCGCACCATGCTCGACAGTCGCCTGGCCGACCTGGACACCGATGGGCGCTGGACGATACATCCCGTCAGCAGCGGCAATGGCCGCCCCTCCACGGTGCAAGCCGAGCGCGCCAAGCTGCACCTGCAACGCCTGCGCGCTGCCCAAGAAGGATTGCAGATCGAGCGCCTTAAGCACCCGACACTGCGCAGCATGGCCACCCTGGCCCTGAACACAGAACTGCAAACCCAACGACTGGACCTCAAGGCCGACGAGATTTATGTCAACACTTACGCGTCCCGCGCCGAGCAGCGTGAGGAGCGCGCGCCTGTGTCTTCGCTGAGCATGGTTGAACATTTCATCGAGCGCCTCGGCCAGAAGAGCAAGCCGCTCCCAGTGTCTTCCAGAACTGGGTTTTACGCAGAACGCAACCAGGGTGTCGCCCTGAAGCTCAATAACATGCCCCTCAAAACCTTCAACAACATGATCGAACGGGTCTTGAAGGTGTTTGCCGGCCACGAGATGCGTGAACTCCCGCGCCTGTTCCTGAACAATATCCGCGATAAACACGCGCACTCGATGCTGTTGGGCTTGCGCAGCGAGGCTGAACTGCGACTGCTGGGTAAAACGCTGACGCACCGCAGCAACGCCATTCTTGATGCGGTCCTGCGAACTGACAGCCTGGCGCGCCTGACCCGACATGGGATCAACGGGTTTCTGCCGGATGCTTATGCGCTGGCATTGCACAAAGGTACGTCCGACGCGCTGCTGCCGCTGGCCAATCTGTTTGTACTGACCGAACGTGGCGGCCTTGACCCCAAGAATTCGGGCCAGGCGATCCTATGGACGCCTCGGCGTGGTCATGAGGTTTTTGCGTCGGTCTCGACCCTGCGCGAGGCGCTCACCCAGCGCCTGGCGCATCCGATCAAACGACTGTCGCTACTGGAGAATCTGTCATTGTCCCAGCGCGTGCCTCATCAGGCGTATCGCCTGGCTGCGCTGCAACGTATTGACGATAACCTGCTGGACAATCGCCTGAAAACCTACGGCGATTACGTCATGGACTCGGTGGACCGACTGCTGGCCATGGACTTGCCGGCGCGCGCCGTGCAGGACCGCCTGGATGAGATCCTGCAGATCCCGGCGCCCACCAACCTTGCACGAGCCAAGGCGCTGGCCGATGCCATGGTCACCCAGCAGGCCCTGCCCGTGTGGCTGGCAATGGCGCCCGCCAAGGAGCAGATCTACCATGCAGAACTGCTTGAGCAATACCACAACAGCGCCCCGGAAGAGGAAGACTACCTGCAGGGCATCCTGTCCCTGCGCGAGCACACCTTTGGCGCCCTGAGCAAGCTGCTCCAGGCACGCTTCCCCGAACACGCACTCAGCCCCGATGACGTGCTGATTCCCGTGCACCAGGCCCTCGACATCCATGACTACAGCCTGACCGATTTTGCCTTGCGTCACTGGCCGGACCTGAACAACCAGACTATCCGCCCCCGCTCGCGCACCGCCACACCGCTGCCGGACACCCTGGATGCCAATGCGCTGGTTCAACTGGTGCGGCAACTGGACTTGAAATCGGTGTACCAAAAGCGATTGCAAACCGAGATGGACACCCGCACAGAAGCTGCACGCAAACGCCGGCGCCTGTTCTGTCGGCAACTGCCATGGCAGGTGTTGCAATACGCCCACGAGCAACATCTGCAAGAACGCCTGTCAAACAAGGCCTTGGGCTTGGTCCAGCAGGTGTTCGACATGCCTGACGGCCTGGCACGTGCGGCGTTGAAGGACGTATCGACGCTGATCCGGCCCGTTGAGCTGGTGGCGACTGCAGGCGCTACTGCCGCCAAGGTATTGGGCATGTACCTGATCAGCCCTGGAGGTAAAGAGGCCGGTCCGGTAGTGCTCTATGCGCCCTACAGTGAAAACCACGTGCTCAAGCAATATGACAACGAGCAAGCGCTGCTGGATGAGGTGGAGCGACCAGGGGAACTGCAGGACTGGGTCATTCAGCACCTGGAAGATCCGCACCAGGCCGTTTACCGCAGCTTGCTGC
Organism: Pseudomonas sp. GZJR-8; assembly: GCF_002916705.1. Classification (NCBI taxonomy): domain Bacteria; kingdom Pseudomonadati; phylum Pseudomonadota; class Gammaproteobacteria; order Pseudomonadales; family Pseudomonadaceae; genus Pseudomonas; species Pseudomonas sp. GZJR-8. Next base: position 131,114 of record NZ_JXSI01000005.1, read on the forward strand.
AAAACAACCTTCATCGCTCTTCGGATATGAGCCTGGCCTCATCTGCCGTGACCGGCAACCTGCTGCACTATTTATTCAGTGAGAACACGCTGATCCTGCTAAAAATGCTCGCCTGCCAGTTCGAAAAAGGCTCCAAGCTGCTTTGGGATAAAGTGGTGGGCGTGTTCGGCAAGGGCATACCCGCGGCAGTGCACTTCATGGCGGGTAAACTCGCCTATCCACTTGTGGTCTGGCGCAGCTACCAGTTAGTCAAGCGCTCGGCTGAAGCGCTGCAACTGCACCAGTGGAAAGCCGCGATGAAGGACTTCAGCCTGGCCGTGGTGCAAATGGCCGCCCTGTACAGCGAGCTTGATGGCAGCGAAACCCCACCGCCTGATGACGCTGACCTGGTCGACCTGCCGGAAGGCGGCCTGCCCACCGCCACTGCCCCGGGCCTGCGGGACGTCACCGCCACTTCGCGAACGCGGTTGCAGCGCTTGGAGGGCTACGACATCGCCCTGGAGGACCTTGAGCTGGACACCTCCACCCATGTCTACAAGGATAAGGCGAGCGCCAAGAGTTACGTGCCGCTGGCAGGCAAGGTGTATCCGGTGAAGAAAACCAAGGAGCACTGGCGCCTGGACAACGACGATCAGCAGGGCCCCTACGTCGGTCGCAATGCTGATGGCAAATGGGTAATGGACCTGAGCATACACAAGCCCCGCTTCGGCCAGGCCTGGACGCGGCAAAAAGTGCGACGAGCCGAAAGGCGCGACATCAATATTGAAGCGCAGGGCATAAGGGCGATCGCTGCAGTGTCAAGCTGGAAAGCCCAAGTCATCGACGAAGCCTTGAACGTATCGACTTACTACGCCGTCAACTGCAAGCGCAACATCCATCACTTTGCAGAGCTGCTCAAGCCTGATAGCCGGGTAGGCCTGTTCTTGTGCGACCTGTTCGGCACTCTCAATCTGAACCCGGCCCAGGTAAAGAAAATCGAGGACATCATCGATGGAATACTGGATGAGCTAAGCGACCCCACCTTGATCGGGCCTGACTCAATGCGCTTTGTCAGCGGTGAAAGCGTGAAAGCCCCCACCACTGATTACGCGATGGTGCTTCTCGGTGACAGCGAGCGCAAAGTGTACTTGTTCGAAAGGTTCTTCCATCCAAACCTGGCTGAATACGCCACCATACTGAGTGAACCTTTCGACATGTTCGCCCATGCCAGAGCCTCTACCCTGATCCATGAGCTGACGCATCTGCGGTTCAAGACAGAGGACATTGCCTACCTGCGGAGCCTGGAGCCATTCCGAGACCTGATCGATACGGCAAAGCCGGGTGCTCAGGCGGTGAAGACGCGCCAAGATGATTTGCAAACGAGCGGGCTGTCGACGTTGACGCCGGCAACTATGCTATTCAAGGCATGGGATGACATATCCAATACCTGGGAGGATTACGGCTTTTTCACCGCCACCAGCTTCCTCAAACGCAGAGTCCTGAATATCACGGGTGCCAAGACCCTGAATGAGGCCCGAGAAGTTTTCATGAGCAATGTCGACAAGCGTATTGACGTCATTCTATCCAACGCCGACTCAGTCAGTTACCTGATTACACATCTGGGGAGAATGCTGGATGAGGGGGCCTGAGCAGGCCCCCAACACGTGAATCAATCTTTCTGGTCGCGCAGGACATTGCCCGAGGCGCCGTCGATTCGTGCTTCATACACCACGCCGTCGGATTTACGGCCTTTGACTTCCCAGTAGCCGTCGTTATCGGCTTCGGCGGCGTAGACCTCGACATACCCAGCCTTGGTCTTCGCCACTTCAATAGCTTTTTCAATCGGAATCCAGCCCGCACCCGGCTTGTCTGCCAGCGCAGCGCCGGCGCTCAACAGCGCGGTGGTTGCACACAGGGCGGCTAAGGTTTTCTTCAACATTTTCGTACTCCTTGGTGAATGACAGTGTGTTTCCTGATTTTTTAGGCGCGTTTAAACAAGAATAAGTTCCAATTGATATGCAATCGCCATGATGCTGTTCTCGCCGTAAGGCTCGGGGGGGTAGAATGTGGGGAAATCAGGATGGATAAATGAGCGAAAAGTCCCTTTCAGAAGCCGAATACGACGCCATCACCGACGCCGCTGCGCATTGGTGTATGCGTGTGCATGCCAGCGACTGCACGGCGGCTGAACGTCAGGCCTTCGAACATTGGCACGATGCCCACCCGCTGCACGCCTTCGAGTATGCCGCGATGTTGGAAATCTGGGACGTGGCCGATCATTTGCCCCGCAATGCGCCTGCACCGCTTGTGGTGCCGCTCAAGCCTCGTAAACGCTGGCGCTCTTATGCGGTGGCAGCCGCTATCTGCCTTGCTGCTCTGCCGCTGGCCGCCTTCACGGGGTGGGAAGCCGGTTGGTTGCCAAGCTCATACGAGCGGTTTGACGCCACCAACGGGCTGCGCAAAGTTACCCTCGGTGACGGCAGTGAGGTGGAGTTGAACCTGGGCACCGAGCTGGTTTACAGCCACTACAAGGATCGTCGCCAGGTGAAGTTGGCCAAGGGCGAAGCGTTTTTCAACGTCACCCACGACAGCGAGCACCCGTTTATCGTGCAGGCTGGCGAAGGCCAGGTTCGGGTGACGGGCACCCAGTTCAATGTGTGGAAGTATGAAGACCAGGTGCGGGTAATGTTGCTGGAAGGCTCGGTGCAGATCACCAGCGACGCGGTGCATGGCAGCGTGCCGTTGACGCCGGGGATGCAGGCCAGCTACCACCGCGGCGACGCCACGCCGCAAGTCGCCGCGATCAAACCCAATGACCCTGCGCTTGCCTGGCGTACGGGCAAGCTGGTGCTTGATAACCTTGCATTGGCCGATGCGTTGCCGCTGATCAACCGATACCTGAACAAGCCAGTGATGCTGGCGGATGCTGGCACCGGGAGCATTCGCATTGGTGGCATCTATAACCTCAGCGAGGTCAACAACCTCATCCCTTCCCTGCCCAAGGTCCTGCCGGTCTACCTGACCCGCAACCAGGATGGCAATCCCGTACTCAACTCCATCCCGGGTAAAACGCCCAAGGGTTGAGGCGCGTTTTTTTACTTCAGTGTCCACTTTTGAAACACCTCGGTACGCTGAATCGCCCAGCGGCTGCGGATTCATGCATCTGTCATGAACACTGTTTCATCGCTGACACAGTTGAAGAGTGTGGCCGGGCATATCGCGCCGCCCAGCGACTGTTTCATGCTTGAAACACTGCTATCGCTGATGCGCGCAGCAAAACCGCAACCCATTGAATTTTCTACGTAAACAAAAAGCGGCACGGGTTCTGCTCTTTCCCTGATAACGCTGTTTAGGGTCAGCGTTCAGAACAAGGACTGCCGCCGTGATCACACTCACACACGCCTCGATAACCGTACTGCTGATCAGCTGCGTGCTCAGCGCCGGCATCAGCCATGCGGGCGATGGCGTTATCGTGACAGGGCGAACCGTGCAGGGTCACATGTACGGGCGCACCTCCCTCCCCGATCCATACCCCACCACTGCCAACGCCAACCCCAGCAAAGAAATCATCAGTGCCACCTCCGGCGAACTCAGTGATCGGGACATTGGCGGCATCCGCAGCGGTTCTGGCCTTGCGCGATCCATCCAGCCCAACGGCAACCTGTCTGGCCTGAGCGCCACGCAAAACAGCCTGTCGACCCAGGGCGCCGGTGCAGCCGCCGGCCATGGCGCGGGCAGCAGCATGGCTGGGCAGATCAATGGTTCGATCCAGCGCGGCATGGCGCCCTTGAACAATCTGGGCAACATGCTGGGGGGCAAATGATGAAGCGCATCCTGTTGACCATCGCCCTGCTGGGCAGCGTCTCGGCAATGGCCGACAACACCGCCGTTATCAATAACAGCGGCCAACAGTACGAAGGTGTGCTGTCGATCAACCAGGCCGCCGGCAACCAGCAACAGATGTCCAACAGCCGCGCAATCGCGCTCGATGGCCAGGCCACCAATGTGAATATCCAGCGGCTCGACGGCAACGTCGACCCGTCCTTGAGTGCCAAGGTGGCGATTCAGGGCGCTTCATTTATCAATGGCAACGGCGTGCTGGGCGTTAACCAGTCGGCCGGGGCCAATAACCAATCAATCAACGCGGTGCGGATCAGCCTCAACCCTGGCCCGCAAAGCATCGATGACAGCGTCCTGTTGCAACAGAACACGACGCAGTTGACCGACTCAGGGCTCACCCCCACCACTGGCAGCCGCCAGGTCGCGACCAGCGACCAGGCCTTCACCGGCAGCCGAGGAGTGATTCAGGTGAACCAGAGTGCCGGGGTGGGGAACCGAGTGGCTAACACCCTGGGCATCACTATCAAGTAACCGCTTGGTAGACGTTAGTTAGACCGTACCAACACTTAACCCAACTAATTAGAAGCAAGGAGAAACACCATGAAACCTCAAATGGCTCTGAAACCTCTGGTTTTCGCTCTCGCCGCACTCATGGCAGCAGCTGCTCAAGCGGGTGGCTGGCACCCAGCGCCTCAGCCAACGGGCGTAATTGCTGCTGTCGTCACGGATGTACAAAACAGCGCAGGCAATAAATTCAACGACACCAAAACCGAAAACAACGCGTCTGCCGATGACTCCGTCAATGGCAACAGCGGTAACGTCGGCGTCAACGTGCAGTCTGGCAGTGGCAACCAGGCCGACAACTCTGCCGCCATCTCCAGCGCCAAAGGCGATGCAGCGACCGTGTTCGGCGTGGTCGACGTGAATCAAAACAGCGGGCTGAACAGCTTCATCAACAAAGGCACGCAAAACAACTCCTCCCTGGATAATGCTGTTAACGGTAACTCCGGCAACGTCGGTTACAACGGCCAGTCCGGTCAAGGCAACCAAGGTAAAAACAACCTGGCTATCGTGACCGCTGACGGGAAAAATATCGCGGCGGCAGCCAATACCGAACAAAACTCGCTTGCCAACAACTTCCTCAGCACCGCCGCCAGCAGCCACGGCTATGGTGGCAAAGCTCAATACGTGTCGAACAATTCCAGCCTCGACAACTCGGTCAACCGCAACTCAGGCAACGTAGGCGTCAACCTGCAATCCGGTGCGGGCAACCAGGGCAGCAACAGCCTGGTGATCGGTCAAGGTTGCACCGCCTGCCCTAGCGGCGTGCGCTTCTGATCCAACGGGGCCTTGGCAACAAGGCCCTTTTTATTTCAGTGCCCAACAGGTCATTCGATCATGCGTATCGCGACCCTCACCCTCTTGATGTTGCTCACCGGCACAACCTGGGCAGGCACCATGGCGATTTCCGCCATGCCCGGCGGTGCGGTGATCTTCAAGAAGGTCGAGAGCATCCGTGAGCGCCGGTTCGCCAACCTGGTGGAACAGAAAACCGATTTCAGCTGCGGTGCCGCGGCACTCGCGACCATCCTGCGCCAGGCCTATTGGCTGGACGTCGACGAAGACCACATCATCAAAGGGATGCTGGTAACCGCCGACCAGGACCTGGTGCGCACCCAAGGCTTTTCCATGCTGGATATGAAGCGCTACCTCGAAAGCATCGGTATGCGTGCCCGCGGCTACAAGATCGCACCCGATACCCTGGTGACGGTGAAGATTCCCGTGGTGGTGCTGCTGGAGATTCGTGGCTACAAGCACTTCGTGGTGATGCAGCGGGCCGACAAGGACTGGGTGTATATCGGCGATCCCGTGCTGGGGCACAAGCGCTATTCCCGTGACGACTTCGTCAAAGGCTGGAATGGCATTGTGTTTGCCGTGCTGGGTGAAGGTTACGACAAGGCCAACGTCTTGCTTGACCCGCCCACTCCGCTGACGGCCAAGAACCAGTTGAACGCGTTCCGGCCCGTGGGCGATGCCGAGTTGATGGATTTCGGTTTTATCCAGAGCGACTTCTTCTAGAAGCGCAATAAGGGGCAGGACGCCCCAGGAGCAGCAGATGAACACTTTCCGTTGGCTGACGGTCTTGTGTCTGGCAGCCTCTATGCCCGCCTATGCTTCATCGGCTTTCAAACCGATCGAACTCAATGATGCGCAGATGGCCGACTTGCGTGGCCGTTACGTAATGCCGGGGCGCATCATCAGCTTCGGCATTGTCATGAGCAGCACCTGGACCAACGCCGTCGGTGACCGCATTACCGGCACGGCTAACATGCAGATCGACAAGACCACCGTTACTCCGCAATTCTATGTGCAAACCACCGGCTCCACGGGTAACGGCAGCCTGCCAAACACCGGCACCGGTAATGTGGTCGGTGGCGCCGGCCTCGGCAGCGGCCAGGGCGTAACCCAAAGCGTGCGCACCGCAGGCGATGGCAACACCGCCTACAACGATGTGGGCATCAGCATCGAGAATGGTGTCGCCCCCGCCAGTAACCTGCAAACGGGGCAAGTGCTGATGGCCGGCGGCACCGTGACCGGCGACAGCGCGGCGGGCCGCGTCAGCGTTTCGGCCAACAACGGCGGCGTACAGATGGCGATCCAGGCCAACCACAACCAGGGCAACAGCCTGCAGCAGATCGGCGGCGGCAATGTGCTGCAGGGAACGGTGCTGACCGGCAACAGCAACCTTGTCAGAAACATCACCCAACTCAACGTCGTGATGAACAATAACGGCTTGAACAACGGCGCGTTGAACTGCAATTTGGATCAACTCAAAGGCCTACGCACGCTCGGTTATTGAACTACGCTGACCCTCGACACTTTCGCATTAGAACAGGACGGCTTATTTCATGCATCGATCGTTATCGCTACGCGCGGTGATTTGTTTAAGTACGCTCTTGCCCGCATCCTTGCTGTATGCCGCGCCAGACGCCGATATCGAAACCCTGAAAAAGGAACTGCTGGAACTCAAGCAACGCTATGACGTGCAGCAAAAAGCCTTGGCCGTGCTGGAGCAACGCGTGCGTCAGGTAGAGGATCAACCCGCAGCGCCCGCCCCCAAGCGCTTGGCCAAATCACCTGCCGACTTCAAGCAAGGCGCTAACGCTGTCGCCGCCACGGGTACCGGTGCAGCCGCAGCGTCAGGTGGTGCAGGCGGTGGCGGCAGCTCCTACGGCCAATCCCTCAAGGACGACTCGGCCCCTGCGCAAAGTGTGAGCAACCTGTACAACGAGGCCAGCGGCTTTTTCGGCAATGGCAAGTTCAGCGTGGAAACCGGCATCACCTATGCCCGTTACGACGCACGCCAATTGACCCTCAATGGCTTCCTGGCGCTGGACTCGATCTTTCTGGGCAATATCAACCTGGACCGGATCAAGTCCGACAGTTGGACCCTGGACCTTACCGGGCGCTACAACGTCGACAACCGCTGGCAGTTCGATCTGAACGTCCCCGTGGTGTACCGCGATTCGACCTACCAGTCCGGCGGCGCCGGCAACGATGCCACCGCTACCTCGGAAGCCTCGGTGACCCGCGACCCTACCATCGGTGACGTCAACTTTGGCGTGGCCTACAAGTTCCTCGACGAAACGCCGACCTTGCCGGATGCGGTAGTGTCTGTGCGCGTCAAGGCGCCCACGGGTAAAGAGCCGTTCGGCATCAAGCTGGTCAGGCAACCCAACAACGACAACCTCTACTTGCCGGAAAGCCTGCCTACGGGCAACGGGGTCTGGTCGGTTACACCGGGCATTTCCCTGGTCAAGACCTTCGACCCGGCGGTGCTGTTCGGTTCGCTGTCGTATACCCACAACTTCGAAGACTCGTTCGATGACATCAGCAGTGAAGTCAACCAGAAGGTGGGGGGCAAAGTACGCCTGGGCGACAGCTTCCAGTTCGGTGTCGGTGTGGCGTTCGCCTTGAACGAGAAGATGAGCATGTCGTTCTCGGTTTCCGATCTGGTGCAGCGCAAGAGCAAGCTCAAGCCGGACGGCGGCGACTGGCAATCGGTGGTGTCCAGCGATGCCAACGCGGGTTATTTCAACGTAGGCATGACGATTGCCGCCTCGGATAACCTGACCATTGTGCCGAACCTGGCGATCGGGATGACCGATGATGCGCCGGACTTTACGTTCAGCCTGAAATTCCCGTACTACTTCTGACCGCGAAAAAGTGGGAGGGGCAAGCCCGCGAAGACGTCGGCCCAGCAAACATTGATGTTGGTTGATCCACCGCTATCGGGGCATAGGTATCTACACAACTTTGCAGTCGCCAATGGCAACCACGATGCGAAGCGAGCCGTTCTTGATCTTGATCTGCTTTTGATCTTAGGCGCCCCGTCAAACCACGCTGGCCGGAATTCGACAGGGATTTGGGGGGTAAACCGGCAGGGATGCCGGTTTAGCCGCCCCGCGCCATGGATGGCGCGTGGCGGGGGGCCCCCAAATCCCTGGCGGATTACGGGCACACCGAGCCCAGGCGAGGTGCCGAGTGGTGGGGCAAGAGCCTTTTGGTTACTTTTGGGCTCTTCTTTTCAAAAGTGAACCGCTGTAAGAGCGGAACCAGTAGCAGCCGTTACCCAAATAACGGATATGTACTCGGTCTAATCCAACATCCCGGCCGGTCCTGAGGCCGCCATCGGGAGCAAGCTCCCTCCCACAGGGGATCTGCGCTTAAGTGACCGGCATTACCCTCCACAACCCGCCTTAGCGGATCTGGTGCTTGTGCAGCAGCCGGTAGAACGTCGGCCGGGAAATCCCCAGCACACGGGCTGCAACACTGAAATTATCGCTGTGCCGATTGAGCACATCGCACAACGCCTGGCGTTCGGCGCGGTGCTTGTAGTCTTCCAGTGTCGCCATCGGCGGCGAAAGTACCTGCTGGCCTTGCAGCCCCAGGTCCACGGCTTCGATCTGGCGCCCTTCGGCCAGCACCAGACCGCGGCGCACACGGTTGGCCAGCTCACGCACATTGCCCGGCCACGGGTGTTGCCCCATCGCCACCAATGCCTCTTCGCTGAAGCTGCGCGGGCGTCGGCCGGTTTCCTGGCTGTAGAAACGCGAAAAATGATTGGCCAGCATCGCCACGTCACCATGGCGCTCGCGCAATGGGGCCGTGACTACTTGCAAGACATTGAGGCGGTAATACAGGTCTTCGCGAAAGGCGCCCTTCTCCACCGCGGCTTCAAGATCCACATGGGTGGCTGCCAGCACCCGCACATCCACCGAAATGGGTTGGCTGCCGCCGACGCGCTCGATATGTTTTTCCTGAAGAAAGCGCAACAGGTTGGCTTGCAGCTCCATCGGCAAATCGCCGATTTCATCCAGAAACAACGTGCCACCGTGGGCCGCCTCAATCCGTCCGACCTTGCGCTGATGTGCGCCGGTAAAGGCGCCCTTTTCATGGCCGAACAGTTCCGACTGGATCAGATGTTCAGGGATCGCCCCACAGTTAATCGCCACAAACGGTTTGGCGTGGCGCTGGGATTGTCGATGAAGGGTCTTGGCGACCAGCTCTTTGCCGGTGCCGCTGTCGCCACGAATCAGTACCGGCGATTCGGTGGGCGCCAACTTCGACAACAGTTTGCGCAGTTCACGAATCGGGCGGCTGTCGCCTAACAACTCGTGGGCTTCATCTACCGGCACGACACCCTTGCCCCGCAGTCGCGCCATGCCAAACGCACGCCCAATGGTCACCTGGACCCGAGCCACATCGAACGGCAAGGTATGAAAATCGAAGAACCATTCGCAGACAAAGTCTGCGACATTCTGCAAACGCAGGACTTCAGGACTGAGCACGGCGATCCACTCGGTACCGCTGCGGCCAATCAACTCCTTGACCGCCTCGGGGCGTTCCAGATGGCAGGGCTGCAAGCGGAGCAGGCCCACATCGCAAGAACGATCCCCCACCGCCTGCAATGCACAGCTGTCAACTTCCCAGCCGGCAGTGCGCAAGCCGGGTAGTAGCCTGTGACAGTCATCACAGGGCTCGACTACCAGCAAGCGGCGTTGAACAGGTGTCACAATCATGACGATTCCTTGGCGCCAGATTATTAAAGTTATTTAGAAACAAGGATTTGGGGCGCCTGGCGCTAACCCTAGCAAGATCTTGACGCTCACCTTGTACTATTTCGCTATAAGTGCGGGCAAAAAGCCATGTGTGTTTAATCGGGGGCAAAAAGTTTGCTGCTGCCGAAACTTTCAATCAGCTTTCAAAACAGCCGCTTACATGACGTTAGTCAGGGAAAGTTAAAATTTCTTGCTCTAGCATGTGACCCGCACCCCATCATCGTGCATCAGTACAAGTAACCCACCGTACGGTCAGCCCAACCGCCGGTACTCACTTGAATGGGCATACAGAGAGAAGACCCAAATGAACGCTCCGCTGCGCATCAACGAAGCTCTTTTGATTGCAGACCGTGCCTTCCAACCCTTTCAGTGCGTGGCCTGGCACGATGGCAATGGCGCCCTCAGCCTGAGCGTCATCGACCGGACCAACACCCGTATCGGCAGAAAACAGCTATCGTCGACTGCCTATACCGACCCGGCTCAACTGGAAGACCTGTTGTTGCAGGCTCGCGCCGAGCTCGACAAAGATGGCTACCAGTTACAGTCCTGGGCAATGCCGAAGTAATTCAATGCGACAACTTCCAGCCAACGTCAAACATCGGCTGGAAGTTGTGCAATAACACTTCAAGTACTTAGCATGACGCGAGAATAAACCGCTCGAATGCCTCGGCAGCCCCGTCCTCGACGTTGCTGCCGGTCACCACATTGGCCTGACGCTTGACGGTTTCTTCAGCCTGACCCATGGCAATCGACAACCCAGCCACGTGAAACATCGCCGGATCGTTGCCGCCGTCGCCGATGGCGGCGGTCTGGTTCAGCGGCACGCCAAGGTGCTCGGCCAGGGTTTTCAAGGCTTCGCCTTTGTTAGCCAGCATTGCGGTCACGTCCAGATACACCGGCTGCGAACGCGATACCTGAGCCAAACCTTGTACCTTGGGCTGCAACTGCGCTTCCAACTCCACCAGCAACTGCGTGTTGTTACTGGCCGCGACAATCTTGTCGACCCGGTCCAGGTAGGGCTCGAAACTCTCCACGACCACCGGGCCATAGCCCAAGCCATCAGCTTCGCGCTGCATCATTGGCCCTGGCGGGTCGCGGCGCAGCCAATCGCCGTCGGCAAACACCCACACCTCCACGTCCGGCTCGGCAGAAAACAGCGCCAGCGTGACCAGTGCCGCGTCTGCCGGCAAATGGTGAGCCACCAGGATACTGCCATCCGGGTTGACCAGCGTGCCGCCGTTGAAGCCGGCCACCGGCACATCGATGCCAAACGTCTCGATCAAATGCAGCATCGCCTTGGGCGGACGCCCGCTGGCGAGGCTGAACAGCACCCCGGCTTCACGCATCGCAGCAATTGCGTCGGCGGTGCGCTGACTGAGGCTGTGGTCGGGGTGCAACAGCGTCCCGTCTACATCACTGAGGACAAAGCGGATGGGATGAATCGTTACGTCACTCATCCGAGGCTGTGCCAGGTGCGGCCGTCACGAGCGAGTAACGCATCCGCTGCCACCGGGCCATCTTCGCCAGCCTTGTAGGCCTGGATACCGTCGTCTTCCTTCCATGCATCCAGGAACGGCTGCACGGCGCGCCAACCGTTCTCGATGTTGTCGGCACGCTGGAACAACGTCTGATCGCCGGTCAAACAGTCGTAGATCAGGGTTTCGTAACCTGTCGAGGGCTGCATCTCGAAGAAGTCCTTGTAGTCAAAACCCAACTCGATATTGGCCATCTCCAGAGTCGGCCCAGGCTTCTTGGCCAGCAGGTCGAACCACATGCCTTCGTTCGGCTGGATCTGGATTTTCAAGTAAGTGGGCTTGAGCTCATCGACTTCGGTATCGCGAAATTGCGCATAAGGCGCCTGCTTGAAGCAGATCACGATCTCGGTGTCGCGGATGCTCATGCGCTTGCCGGTTCGCAAGTAAAACGGCACACCGACCCAACGCCAGTTATCGATCATCACTTTGAGCGCAACGAAGGTCTCGGTGCTGCTGTCGGGTGCGACGTTGGCTTCTTCGCGATAACCGGGCAATGGCTTGCCAGCGATTTCGCCAGCGGTGTACTGACCACGCACGGAGTTGGCCCGCGCATCTTCCAGCGACCAAGGACGGATCGCACCCACCACCTTGGCTTTCTCACCGCGCACCGCATCGGCACCAAAGGCTGCCGGCGGTTCCATGGCGACCATCGCCAGTAGCTGGAACAGATGGTTGGGCACCATGTCGCGCAGTGTGCCGGTTTTTTCGAAAAAGTTACCTCGGGTTTCAACGCCGACGGTTTCAGCCGCGGTGATTTGCACGTGATCGATGTAATGGTTGTTCCAGAACGCTTCGAACAGCACGTTGGAGAAGCGGCTGACCAGAATATTCTGCACCGTCTCCTTGCCCAGGTAATGGTCGATGCGGTAGATCTGCTTCTCGCTCATCACCTTGAGCAGGCACGCGTTCAGCGCCTCGGCGGTGGCCAGGTCGGAGCCGAACGGCTTCTCGATAACCACACGCCGAAAGCCATCGTCCGTTTCATTCAACAAACCGGCACTGCCCAGGCGCTGCACCACTTCACTGAAGAAGCGCGGCGCAGTGGCGAGGTAGAACACGGCGTTGCCGGTGCCGCTGTCGGCGATCTTCTGCGCAATATCCGCGTAGGTGCCGTCGTCGAGGAAGTCGCCCTCGACATAGCTGATGCCCTTGGCCAGTTGCGCCCACAGCGCAGGGTCCAGGGCATGTTCAGCATTGCCCCGGACCTTGCTGGCGGCTTCGGTGCGAATGAAATCCTCAAGCTTCTTGGCGAAGTCTGCGTCGCTGATGGCGTTGTGATCAACGCCGACAATACGCAGGCCATCGCCCAGCAACCCGTCGCGGCTCAGGTTGTACAGCGCCGGCATGAGCAGGCGCTTGACCAGGTCGCCATGGGCGCCAAACAGAAACAACGTGGTAGGTGGAGCGGGTTCGGCCTTGGGTTTCTTGCCGTTGGCGGTCATTTTTTGGAGGTCTCCACATGGCCGCCAAAGCCGAAGCGCATGGCAGACAGCATTTTGTCGCCGTAGGTGCTCTGCTGGCGGGAGCGGAAACGCGCAAACAGCGACGTCGACAGCACCGGTACCGGCACCGCTTGTTCCATGGCCGCTTCGATGGTCCAACGGCCTTCGCCGCTGTCCGCTACGGAACCGGAGTAACCATCGAGTTTCGGGTCGGTGGCCAGGGCGTCGGCGGTCAAGTCCAGCAGCCACGACGACACCACGCTGCCACGGCGCCAGACTTCGGCGATATCGGCAACGTTGAGGTCAAAGCGCTGATCCTCCGGCAGGTTTTCCGAGTTCTTGGTCTTGAGGATGTCAAAACCTTCGGCGAACGCCTGCATCATTCCGTATTCAATGCCGTTGTGGATCATCTTGACGAAGTGACCGGAACCCGCCGGGCCTGCATGGATATAACCGTGCTCGGCGCGTGGGTCGGCTGCGGCCGAACGGTCCTTGGTGCGCGGGATATTGCCAAGGCCGGGGGCCAGGCTCTTGAAGATCGGGTCCAGGCGCTGCACGGTCTCGACGTCGCCGCCGATCATCATGCAATAGCCACGCTCCAGGCCCCAGACGCCGCCGGAAGTGCCGACGTCAACGTAGTGCAGGCCCTTTTCAGCCAGGGCCTTGCCGCGACGTACATCATCCTTGTAGTTGGTATTGCCGCCGTCGATGATCACATCGCCGTCTTCGAGCAGCTCGCTCAAGGCATTGATGGTGTCTTCGGTGGGCGCGCCCGCCGGCAACATTACCCAGACCGCACGGGGCTTTTGCAGGCCAGCCACCAGGGCATTCAAGTCGGCGACGCCAGTGGCGCCCTCCTCGCTCAAGGCTTTGACGAAGGCTTCGTTACGGTCGTATACAACGGTGGTATGCCCATTGAGCATCAGGCGCCGCGCAATGTTACCGCCCATGCGGCCTAGTCCGATAATCCCCAGTTGCATGTGCTGATGCTCCTAACTTCTAAAAAATGTGTGACATAGTTTATAGCGCAATGAGGCTAATGAGGGTTAGTCCAGAGCGGATCCGTGTAGTTTCATGACAAAAAAGTTGCCATCGTTTCACCATCACCGCCTGAAAAGTCACACGACCGCCAAAAATAAAAAAGTTCCATTGCCGCAAAAAAGAATTCAAACTTGCTTCCGACTGTTGCCCAAACCCTGTTTGAGCAGCGCGATCTACCGGCTATTTGCGAGGTAAGCAATGAGCACAGCACAGATGACCCGCCCGCCACAGACCCTCTACGTCAGCATCCGTCGCGATGAATTGCGCCAGTTGAAGGACGAGCGCGATCAGTTGCAACAGGAAGTCCTGCGTCTGCGTTCACACCTTCAAGCCCAGCTCGAGCTGCCATCCCAGGCCAAGCCGGCGCTCTGCTGAACGCACCTGGTCAGTTTGTAAGGCAATACCTACGGAAAACTCACAAAGTTTTCACACACTTATCCTGATACTCCCGCCCGCGATGCCGCTCACGTTCTGAGCGGCCCGATGTCGCGCGACTCTGCGCGACGATCATTGACTGATGGGGCGCTGGATGGCGATGTTCAAACGCAGCACGACGACTGCGAAAGGCTTTGATTGGGCCGGCCTTGGTTGGCTATTCCTGTTTTTCTGGTATTTCTCGGGTATTACCCAGCTTCTTATCCAACTGACCGGCACGTCCGGCTTCAGTGGTTTCCGCCAGGCATTCTTCATGAGTGCACTGTGGCTGGCGCCGATGTTGCTGTTCCCGCGCAAGACACGCCTGCTTGCCGCCTTGATCGGTGTAGTGTTGTGGGCCTGCTCCATGGCCAGCCTGGGTTACTTCTTCATTTACCAGCAGGAGTTCTCCCAGAGCGTCATCTTCATCATGTTCGAGTCGAACATCTCCGAAGCGGGCGAATACGCGACCCAATATTTTGCCTGGTGGATCGTGTTGGCGTTCATAGCCCACACCGCCTTCGCTATCTTCCTCTGGACGCGCCTGCGCCCGGTGTACCTGCCTCGCGGCCAGTCGATCGTGGCGGCCATCGCCATTGTCCTGGCGGTTGTGGGCTACCCGCTGGTCAAGCAAATCGCCACCAGCGAAACCATGGAATTGGCCATTGATCGTTTCGAAACCCGTATCGAGCCTGCCGTGCCTTGGCAGATGATCGTCGCCTACCGTCGCTACACCGAACAGCTGGACAATATGCAGGGCATGCTCAACAGCGCAAGCCAGATCCCGCCATTGAAGAACCTCAAGGACAGCATGGCCGGCCAGCCGTCCACGCTGGTACTGGTAATCGGCGAGTCCACCAACCGCCAGCGCATGAGCCTGTACGGTTATCCGCGCAACACCACGCCGGAACTGGACAAGCTGCGCGACCAACTGGCCGTGTTCGATAACGTCATCACCCCTCGCCCCTATACCATTGAAGCGCTGCAACAGGTGCTGACCTTTGCCGATGAAGAAAACCCGGACCTGTACCTCAAGACGCCGTCGATTGTCAGCGTGATGAAACAGGCCGGCTACAAGACCTTCTGGATCACCAACCAGCAGACCATGACCAAGCGCAACACCATGCTCACGACCTTTTCCGAACAGGCCGACGAGCAGGTGTACCTGAACAACAACCGCAACCAGAACGCCCGCCAGTACGACGGCGATGTGCTGGCGCCTTTTTCCAAGGCCCTGGCCGATACCGCCGAGCGCAAGTTCATCGTGGTGCACCTGCTGGGTACTCACATGAGCTACCAGTACCGTTACCCGCCGACGTTCGACAAGTTCACCGACCGCCAGGGCGTGCCGGCCGGTGTCAGCGACGCGCAGTTGCCGACTTACAACAGCTATGACAACGCAGTGCTGTACAACGACTTCGTGGTCTCCAGCCTGATCAAGGACTACGCCAAGACCGACCCCAACGGCTTTTTGCTGTACCTCTCGGACCACGGCGAAGACGTGTTCGACTCCGCCGGCCACGACACCCTGGGCCGCAACGAAGGCAAGCCGACTGCACCGATGTACACCATCCCGTTCATGGCCTACGCCTCACCGAAGTGGCGCGAAAGCCACGACTGGAGTTTCGCCGGCGACCTGCAACGGCCTTACAGCAGTTCGCAGTTGATCCATACCTGGGCCGACATGGCAGGCTTGAGTTTTGACGAACTGGACCACAGCAAGAGCCTGGTCAGCGACAGCTTCAAGCCTCGGCCCTTGTTGATCGGCAACCCTTACGAAACCAAGCAGAAGGCCCTGATCGACTTCAGCCTGATCAAGCCGAAGAAGGCCAATGGCGCCGAAGTGGTGGCGAAGTAAGCAGGGGCGCTGCAACACAAAGATAACAATCATTCTCGTTTAAGCCTAAAGTTCCACACCTCCTTTCGTCTTTGAACCATGCCCTCCCACCCCGGGAGGGTTAAAAGACGACAAGGAGTCTGCCGCAATGTTCGCGCCTTTTACCCGTTCCATGACCATTACCTTCGGTCTGTTCAGTCTTGCGCTGAGCCCGGATCTGCTGGCTGAAATCGACCCCGGACAAGCCTCCAGCAAAGCCCTGGAGCTGGGCGCGACCACTATCAGCGCCGACGGCCTTGGGTCCACCACCGAGCACACCGGTGCCTACACCACCGGTTCGATGAATACCGCCACCCGCCTGAACCTTTCCATCAAGGAAACCCCGCAATCGATCTCGGTGATCACACGCCAGCAGATGGATGACTTCAACCTCAACACCTTGACCGAAGTGCTGCGCCAGACCACCGGCATCAACGTTCAACATAACGATTCGGACCGTGTCTACTACTCCTCCCGCGGTTACGGCATCAACAACTTCCAGGTTGATGGGATGCTCAACACATTCGGCTACATGAAGTCCGACGCCGACACCATCATCTACGACCGTATCGAAGTGGTACGCGGCGCCACGGGCCTGACCACAGGCGCGGGCGACCCATCGGCCACCGTAAACATGGTGCGCAAGCGCCCTACTGCCCAATGGCAGGCACAGACCGGTGTGAGTGGCGCCAGCCATGACAACTACTACAGCTACATCGACGTAGGTGGGCCTTTGGCGTTCGACGGTAAGCTGCGCGGGCGTAGCGTCCTGGCCTACCGTGACAGCAAATCCTTTCGCGATAACTATGGGCTGCAGCGCGCAGTTGGCTACGGCATTCTCGAAGGTGACCTTTCAGACGATACGGTGCTGGCTGTAGGTTTTGATTACCAGGACAAACAGGTACAAGGCACCTCCTGGGGCACTGTGCCCTACTGGAACAGCCAGGGCGGCAAGGCAAGGTTGCCTCGCTCCACCAATATGGCGGCGCACTGGAGCTCCTGGCCGCTGACTGACAAGACCACCTTCGCCACCCTCGACCATCGGCTCGGCGGCGACTGGCATTTGAAGGCTGCCTATACCCATCGCCAAAGTGACACCGACGGCAAGGTCTACTACGGCGGCACCGGTTTTCCCAATGCGGACCGCAGCGGCATGACGGCCTGGGCCAGTCATATGCGCGGTACGTCGCGGATGGAAGCCATCGACTTCAACCTGGCCGGCAGCTACACCCTGCTGGGCCGCGAACACGGGTTGATGATGGGCTATGGCGAGGCCGCCCAACGGGACGTCTCGCCCTTTATGCGTAACGACCTGCCTGCCAGCTACTACCCCATCGAGGATTGGAAGCACATGGGCGATATCGGCAAGTTCGCCGACACGGTCACCGACCTCAAGGGCGAACACAGCAAAAAACAGCAGAAAGCCGGCTACCTCGCCACTCGACTGAGCCTTACAGACCGCTTGCACGCCGTGCTGGGTAGCCGCTACGGCAGCTGGGAGCTGGAAAGCGCCACGCCTGAATACAACGACAATGATCAACTGACGGCTGCCGGCAAAACACGCCAGACCCACAACGACATGTGGACGCCCTACGCCGGGCTGCTCTATGACATCACCCCGCAGTACACCGTTTACGCAAGCTACACCGATATCTTCAAGCCGCAAGACAGGCGTGACGTCAACAAGAAGTACTTGGAACCGGTGGTGGGCAGCAATTATGAGGTGGGGCTCAAGGGCAGCCTGCTCAATGAACGTCTGAACCTGGCGGCCGCCTATTTCTGGAGCACCCAGGACAACGTTGCAGAGCGCGATGACTCGGTCCCTCCCAACCCCGTCACTGGCGAGGAGTACTACAAGTCTGGCGGCAAGGGTAACAAGGTCAACGGCTTCGAATTGGAAGCCGCAGGCGAAATCCGGCCGGACTGGAAACTGACCGCCGGCTACACCTACACCCACTCGCTTAATGGCTCAGACAAACGTACCAATACGGGCCAGCCCTTGAACCTGTTGAAGGTTTCCAGCGCCTATCGCCTGCCGGGCGCATGGCGCAACCTCACCGTCGGTGGCGCGGTGAACTGGCAAAGCGAAATCTACGATTTCGGTAACCGGCCCACAGGGGCACGCAATAGCGAAGGTCGGCCGATAACCACGCGGGCGAAGATCACGCAACAGGGTTACACCGTGGTCAACCTGATGTCACGCTACCAGTTCGACGAACAGGTTTCCGCCTCGGTTAACGTTAACAATCTATTTGATAAAAAATATTACGAACGTGTCGGCTTTTATAATGGTGTGTATTGGGGTGACCCGCGATCTATCACGCTTGCATTGGACTGGAAGCTGTAGTCGCTCCCTGCGAAGTTAACAAAATCGTTAACTTCGCAGTGCCTGTCAGTTAATTCCCACTTAATAAGATAGCGCCATAGTCGCTCCATGATTCTGATCAAGGAACGGCCAGACACCTATCACTCTTAATGGGAATACCGCGATGAAAATCTCGACGTTGATGCTTGCCAGCCTGATGACCCTGACCTCCGCCGCTGCCTTCGCAGAGGGCGGTTCAGAGCGTTCGAAGGAGTTCTACGACAACTTCAGCTTTATTCAACAGCAAACTCACGGCACAGCAGAGCAACGAATGGCCTCTGCCGACGGGAAGACGTTGAAAGTCGATACCGTCAGCCAGGAACAACCGAACAGTTGATTTAATGCTTAGTTAATCCGTAATACCCTGCGCCATCCCGCTCCGTTGGCAAAGGTTTATTGGGCGCCATCTAATGGCGCCTTTTTTTCGCCAGTCATTTATGACAGCGATTTGCTCCAAAACAACATATGGCCATACTTCGGATCAAATACTGAATCATCGAACCCGAACTTGCGATACGCCGATTGCGCCAGTTCATTGCCCTCAAGCACTTCCAGAGTAATCTTGCAGCAGCCCCTCTGGCGGGCGATTTCTTCGACCTTCTGCAGCATTTTCTGGCTCAAGCCCAAGCCACGAAACTGTTCCCTCACCATCACATCGTGAACGTTGACCAGCGGGCGGCAAGCAAACGTCGAGAAGCCCTCAAAACAATTGACCAACCCCGCCGGTTCGCCACCGACAAATGCCAGCACGCTGAACGCATGAGGACGCTTGGCCAGTTCAGCCGGCAGTTGCTGCAACAGATCGGCTGACAAGGCGTGGCCGCCGCCCATCGGGTCTTGCGCATAGTGGTTGAGCAGCAAGCCGATGGCGTTGGCGTGCACCTCGTTGGTATAGCTGGCTTGCAGCACCAGGATGTCTGGGGTGTCCATTTCCTTCCTCGATAACGACAACCAGGGATTCGTTCCCCTTTGAGAGCCTCGATTGTAAGCGTGGAGTCGGCAGTAGATGAAGGAGATTAACTACAAATATCTGACGGAAATTGCGAAGGTTGCTCGCATCAAATCGCGCAAAAGCCCCTGGAGTGGGGATTTTTCCTAGACAGCAAAGCGCTGCAGTTGCATCTCTTGCAAGCGGCTCAGGGTGCGACGAAATGGAAACTCCAGGTAGCCTTCGGTGTACAGGCACTCCAAGGGTGCCCGGGCCTCGATAAAGAGTGGCACCTTACGGTCGTAGCATTCGTCCACCAAGGCGATAAAGCGCCGCACGCTGTCATCATGAACCGACAGTTGCGGCAATTGGCGGTCCCCGGCCATCACACGCTCGGCGCCGTCCTCGGTGCCACGGGCAATCCGCCCCGGGCGCTGTTGGGCGCTGAGGTTCGGGACCTCACCCAGGAGGATGGCCTCGAAGCGATCGCACAGCAGCATGAAGTCCATCGCGGCCAGGGGTTGCTCGCACAGTTCGGCGTAACGACACCAGAGCACCGTATCACTGGCCTGCACCGCCACAATGGAGCGGTACCCCACGCTCACCGCCCCGCTGCTTACGGCCTGGCCTTGGCTCAATTGCTTGAACACCGCAGCCAGTGCATTCGGTTGATTCACCCAATAGCGTTGCTGCCCCACCCCCGGATGCAGGCGATGATCTTCGCCACCGTCCACCGCCACCACTTGCATATGCTGCTGGAGCGCGTCGATGCCCGGCAGAAAACGCTCGCGATTGAAGCCATCGGCATACAACTGATCAGGCGGCTGGTTGGAGGTGCACACCATTACCACGCCTTGCTCGAACATCACCTGGAACAGCCGCCCGAGGATGATCGCGTCGCCGATATCATTGACAAACAGTTCATCGAAGCACAGCACGCGCACTTCCTGGCTCAGCTCCTGAGCCAGCGCCCGCAAAGGATCCTGGGTTCCGGTGAGCTGGAACAAGCGCTGATGCACCCACCCCATGAAGTGATGAAAATGCTGACGCCGCGCGGGCACACGCAGGCTTTGGTGGAACTGGTCCATCAGCCAGGTCTTGCCACGCCCCACCGGCCCCCACAGATAGACCCCGGCAACTGGCGAATGGCCTTGATGCAACCCCTCGTGACAGGCTTGCAAAGCCTGCACCGCCCGACGCTGGGCGTCGTCGGAGACGAAGCCTTGCTGGGCGATAGCGTGCTGGTAGGCAATGAGGGGCGAGTCGAACGTCATGTCAGATGCTGCTCTGCGGACTAAATATGAGAGGGGGCACGCCCCGTTGAGCCTGGTTTGTAGTCACCAACCGTAACCACGATGCGAAGCGAGCCGCTCTTGATCTTGATCTGCTTTTGATCTCAGGCGCCCCGTTAAACCACGCTGGCCGAAATTCGACAGGGATTTGGGGGGTAAACCGGCAGGGATGCCGGTTTAGCCGCCCCGCGCCATGGATGGCGCGTGGCGGCGGCCCCCCAAATCACTGGCGGATTACGGGCACACCGAGCCTAAGCGAGGTGCCGAGTGGTGGGGCAAGAGCCCTT
>NZ_JXSI01000005.1:152314-386150 GCF_002916705.1 Pseudomonas sp. GZJR-8
CCCCCCAAATCACTGGCGGATTACGGGCACACCGAGCCTAAGCGAGGTGCCGAGTGGTGGGGCAAGAGCCCTTTTGGTTACTTTTGGCTGGGCCGGCATTCCGGGCTCTTTTCCAAAAGTGACCCGCTGTAAAATCGGAACCAATATCAGCCGTTACCGCAGCAATGGATATGTACTCGGTATAACTGTGTCGGCTGCCTGGCCGCCTTCGCGAGCAAGCCCGCTCCCACATTTTGCCCCCGGAACATCAGGCAGAAAACGTTACGCCAGGCTCTTGCTGACCACCTCATACACATCGCTGGACAGCTCGCCACACGCGAGAATGCGCTCCAGTTGCGCCTTCATCAGCGCCTGGCGTGCGCTGTCATACTTGCGCCAGCGCGTCAGCGGCGCCAGTTGGCGCGAGGCGATCTGCGGGTTCAAGGTGTTGAGTTCGATCACCAGATCCGCCAGGAAGCGATAACCCGAGCCATCCGCCGCATGGAAGTTGACCAGATTTTGGCCGGCGAATGCGCCGATCAAGGCGCGCACCTTGTTCGGGTTCTTGATGGTGAACGCCGGGTGTCCCATCAACGCCTTGACCCGCGCCAGCCCGCCCGGCAACGTGCTGCCGGCCTGAACACTGAACCACTGGTCCATGACCAACGGGTTGTCCTTGAAGTTCTCGGCAAACACCGCCAGCGCCTGGGCCTTTTCCGCTTCGAACGGCGAGTTCACCAGCACCGCAAGGGCCGTCAGGCGTTCGGTCATGTTATCGCTGGTGTCGAACTGATCCAGGGTGGCCGCCAATACTTCTGGCTTGCCGCTGAGCATCAGGTACGACAACGCGATGTTCTGCAAGGCACGGCGGGCGAAGTGCTCGGCCTCTGCCACGTACGGCGTTTGCTTGGACAGCTCACGATTGGCCTGGTAGCGCAGCCACAAGCCTTCGAACAGGTTCTCGGCCAGTTGCTTGCGGGCATATTCACGGGCCGCGTGGATCGCATCCACATCCGCCACTTCGCTGATTTCCGTCAGGTAGGCTTCACTTGGCAGCGAGAGCATTTCCGCGACCATGGCCTGGTCGAGACTTTCGTCGCTCAATACCGTGCGCAGCGCATCGATCAGGCGCTGGTCCAGCTTCAGCGGCTGGCCTGCCTGATGCTGGGCGATCAGTTCCTGCAACACCTGCACCGACAGCTGCTGGCCGGCATCCCAGCGGTTGAAGCCGTCGATGTCGTGTTGCATCAGGAACATCAACTGATCGCGGTTATACGGGAAGTTCAATTTCACCGGCGCCGAAAACCCACGCAACAGCGAAGGCAACGGCTTTTCAGCGACATCGACAAAGGTGAACGTCTGCTCGGCTTCAGTCACCGAGATCACTCGTGAGGTGCCTGCAGCTGTAGCCTCACCGGCCAGGCGCAAGTTGATTGCGGCGCCCTGCCCGTCCAGCAGGCCCAATTCCACCGGGATCACGAACGGCAGTTTTTCGACCTTGTCCGGCGTTGGCGGGCAGCTCTGGCGGAATGTCAGGCTGTAGGTCCTGGCCGCCGCGTCGTAGGACTCGCTCACCGCCAAGCGTGGCGTACCCGCCTGGCTGTACCAGCGTTTGAACTGGCTGAGGTCGGCGCCATTGGCGTCTTCCATGGCCTTGATAAAGTCGTCGCAGGTCACGGCCTGACCGTCATGGCGTTCGAAGTACAGGTCACTGCCTTTGCGGAAGCCTTCGGCGCCGAGCAAGGTGTGGATCATGCCGACTACTTCCGAGCCCTTTTCGTAAACGGTCAGGGTGTAGAAGTTGGAGATCTCGATAAAGCTGTCCGGGCGCACCGCGTGGGCCATAGGGCCAGCGTCTTCGGCGAACTGGTGCGTACGCAGATAGGCCACATCCTGAATGCGCTTGACCGTGGCCGAGTTCATGTCGGCGGAGAAGCCCGAATCACGGAACACGGTGAAGCCTTCCTTGAGCGACAACTGGAACCAGTCGCGGCAGGTCACGCGGTTGCCCGACCAGTTGTGGAAGTATTCGTGGGCGACGATGGCTTCGACGCGCTGGTGGGCGGCGTCGGTAGCGGTTTCGGCGCGGGCCAGCACGGCGCTGGAGTTGAAGATATTGAGGCCCTTGTTCTCCATGGCGCCCATGTTGAAATCGTTGACCGCCACGATCATGAAGATATCCAGGTCGTACTCGCGGCCGTAGGTTTCTTCGTCCCAGCGCATGGATTTCTTCAGGCTGGTCATGGCGTGCTGGCACTTGTCGATGTTTTCCGGCTCGACGTAGATGCGCAACGCGACTTCGCGATTGGTCATGGTGGTGAAGCTGTCTTCGACGCACCACAGGTCACCGGCCACCAGCGCAAACAGGTACGCCGGCTTCTTGAACGGATCTTCCCAGGTCGCCCAGTGCCGGCCGTCTTCGCCAGGGCCACTGGCAATCGGATTGCCGTTGGACAACAGCACCGGGTAGCTGTGCTGCTCGGCGATCACCGTGGTGGTGAACACGCTCATTACGTCCGGGCGGTCGAGATAGTAAGTGATCTTGCGAAAGCCCTCGGCCTCGCACTGAGTGCAGAACATACCGCTGGATTTGTATAAACCTTCCAGGGCAGTGTTGGTTTCCGGATGGATCTTGACCGTGGTGTCGAGGGTGAAGGTCTCACTCTTTGGCTGCACGGTCAGGTGGCTGTCGGTCAACTGGTAGTCAGCGTCCGTCAGCGGCTGGTCGGCCAGGTTGACGCTCAACAGTTCAAGTTGCTGGCCGTCGAGTACCAAGGGCGGCAAACCGGCGCCGCGCTCGGGGTTGCGGCGCATCACCAGCTGCGCGTGGACCAGGCTGTGGTCCTCGAACAACTCGAAGGTCAGGTGCGTCTCGTCGATCAGGTAGTCCGGCGCCTGATAGTCCTTAAGGTAAATCATCTTCGGTTGTTCGGTGCGCATGCTCGGGATCCTTCTACTGATGCACGGCGAGCTGGTAGGCCGTGTATTTACGAATATTGATGACGCCGGTATCGAAGATCAGGTATTGGCCCTTGATCCCCAGCAGCGTGCCTTCGGCAATCGGGTTCTTGTCCAGGTTGAAGCTGACGATCTTGGTCGGATACTGCTCGACCGGGTAGCGGATTTCAATCGGCTCGATGTCGGCAATGGTTTGGATGGCTTGCAGGCCAAAGCGTTCCTGCAAACCCAGCAAGCCTTCGGCGCAGGAGGCGAACAGCTCATCGCGCACCTGCTTGAGGTCCACCGATTGCGCGTCGCCCTTGAGCAAGGCGCGCCAGTTGGTCTTGTCGGCCACCTGGCTGCGGAACAGGTCTTCGACGAAGCCGGACTGCTGGCGAGTCGACACGCGCATGATCGGCAATGCCTGGCTGGCACCCTGGTCCAGCCAGCGGGTGGGCAGCTGGGTGGCACGCGTGATGCCGACCTTGACCCCCGACGAATTGGCCAGGTACACCACATGGTCGGTCATGCAGAATTTTTCGCCCCAGCCCGGATCACGGCAGGTGCCGGCGTCGTAATGGCAACGCTCGGGGCTCATGATGCACAGGTCACACTGGGCCAGCTTGGTCATGCACGGGTAGCAATACCCTTGACTGAAGCTGGTCTTGGTCTTGCGCCCGCAATGGCTGCAATGAATGGCACCCAGGTACTCCAGGCGCACATGGGTGCCGATCATCGGATTGACCGGCACCTCGACATCGCCCAGGCGAAACGCATATTGAACAGTCGGCTCACCAAGTTGCGCCGACATTTTGCTGACTGCACCGCGACCAATTTCAATCAATGGATCGCATCCGACTTGAACAGGATGTTCGCCACCGGCTCCGACTTGGACGCGCATTCCTGCGGGCCCATATAGCCGGTACGCTGCTCTTCGGGCAGGTTCTGGATCTCCCAGGCGATCATCGCTTGCAGGGACAATTCGCGCTGTTCGGCGGTGAGCTTGCGGCCATCGGACCATTTGCCGATTTCCACGGCGAGCTTGAGGCTTTCGTAGATATCGGGGGTGATGTTTTCGATCATTTCAGCAAAAGAGGACATTCGGCTCTTCCTTATCAAATAGACGATTTGCGACGGTTGTACAGCCCGCCGAGCAAACCGGTGAGGCAACCGATAACCAGGCCGCCGACATGGGCCGCGTTGGCGATTTGGCCGAAGCCGATCATCGAGACCAGCCCCGACAGGCAGAGCAGCAGCCACACCAGCATCATCACCAGCACCCCACGGGGCAGGCGATAGGCTGGGTTGGGTGACAATAGTTGAAAGATCCAGCAATGCCCGAGCAGGCCATACAACACACCGGACAAGC
The DNA here is from genome assembly GCF_002916705.1 of Pseudomonas sp. GZJR-8. Classification (NCBI taxonomy): domain Bacteria; kingdom Pseudomonadati; phylum Pseudomonadota; class Gammaproteobacteria; order Pseudomonadales; family Pseudomonadaceae; genus Pseudomonas; species Pseudomonas sp. GZJR-8. Next base: position 156,603 of record NZ_JXSI01000005.1, read on the forward strand.
CACCGAACAGGCCAGGGCCGCCATAAGCGTATTGCGCGTAGTTGGAGACCAGGCTGAACAACAGGGTCAGCCCCAGCAAGTTGATACTGCCCTGGCGCGCTTCGATGCGCCGGCCCAACTCCCAGTACCACATGCCGTTCATGGCCAGGTGCAGGATGCCGAAGTGGATCAGCATCGGCGTGACCAATCGCCACCACTGCCCTGAAGCGAGCGTGTCGGCCAACGGCGTGAACTGGATGTACTCGCCCAGCACCCGGAACGGCAGGAACGTCAGCCAGGCCATGGCTTGCAGGTTTTCACCAAGCAGGGTCACGGCGCCGACAATCAGGCTGGCCAACAGCACCAGCGCCGTGACAGGGCTATGACGCAGCTGCTGGACGAAACCTGGCCGTGCAACTGGCGCCTGTTCAGGAATATCCAGCTGCTGGTCCGGGTCGCCGGCAGGAAAGCGTTGATACAACACGCGCACGTCATCGCTGATGGTTTCAGGCACCCACAACACTTGCTCACCCGCCTCTTCACTGACGCGATGGGGCACCTGCATGCGTTGCAGCAACTTGACGAAACCACCCAGGTCGACACTCAGGGGCAAGCGCAATACGGCTACGGTACTCATGGAATGGCCTCGGGTCGCTCAACGTCGACCCATACAAATTTACGCGGATCCAGTTGGGTTTCCTGGTCGAGTCGATACGCCACCAGCTTGCCGTACAGCACCGCGCTGTAGTCCAGGCAGGCCAGGTTCGGGCGGATCGGCGCCGGTTTGCCACTGCGCCAGTAATGGCCGACGAACAACAACGGCTCGTCGACGCCGTAGCGCAGCAGGGAATTCTTTTCGGTGGACGACAACGGCGTGCGCGCCACCGGCTCTGGCAAAGCGTCGGGCTGGAACACGATGTCACCGTAGGTCTTGGGGTCATCTTCCCAGAACTTGGTGCGGAAGAACGACCGCGTCAAGCCATCTCCGCCGGTCAGGGTCAGACCGTCGGGCAGGCGCATATCGGTGCCGCGCAACAGCCGATCGAAGGCGTTGCAGGCGAAGCTGCCCGGTACGGCGGCGGCTTGCAGGAAGTGCTGGTCGATGCAGCCATCCGGGAAGGTGGCGCGCAATGGCTGGATGAAGCCTTCATCCCAGCACGCGTGCACCACGCGAAAACGCCCGGCATCGACAAACAGCGGCATGTCGTAGAACCAGCCGAGGAAGTCGTGCCAGTCGGCCGGGTGGTGCTCGAACTGGGTCAGGGTCTCTTGGATCAACCGCGCATGACGTGGGTTGTGCTCGCGCACGAACTGCCTGCCGCTGCCGGGTGGTGCCGGGGTGGTCCAGCCCAGCGCATTGAACTCATGGTTGCCCATGATGCACAGCGCCTGGCCGGCCTCGGTCATATCATGGACGATATGCAGCGCCTCGCGGATGCGTGGGCCACGGTCGATGATATCGCCCAGGAACACCGCCATGCGCGACGGATGGCGCCAGGTGCCGCCCTGCTTGTGGTAACCCAATTGGTCGAGCAAGTGCTCAAGGGTATGAGCGCAACCGTGCACGTCACCAATCAGGTCGTAGCTACGCGCGGGATCGAGCATCAGTCGCCCCCACCCCCCAAGCGGCTGCCCCAGCCCAACTTGGTACGGCACACTTCGTAGTAGTTGTGATCCAGCGGGTGGATCAAGCGCAACTTCTGTGCCTTCTTGCTCACGGTGATGGTGTCACCGGGGGCGCAGGTGAAATGGTTCTGCCCGTCGCAGGAGACTTGCGGGTAGATCTGCATGTCTTTGGACACCACGATTTTCAGCTCGCTGTTGCCATCGACCACAATCGGTCTGCTGGACAACATATGGGGGTACATCGGCACGATCACAATGGCATCGAGCTTGGGATGCATGATCGGGCCACCGGCCGATAGTGCATACGCGGTGGAGCCAGTAGGCGTGGCGACAATCAGGCCGTCGGCCTTCTGGCTGCACACGAACTGGCCGTCGATATACAGCTCGAACTCGATCATCCGCGTGGATTTGCCCGGGTGCAGCACCACATCGTTGAGGGCATCGCCCTGGCCGATCGCCTCGCCATGGCGGCGCACTTCGGCTTGCAGCAGGAAGCGGTTTTCCACCAGGTAATGGCCGTCGAGCACCTTGGCCACTTCGACTTCCAGCTCATCGGGGCGGATGTCGGTCAGAAACCCCAGGCTGCCGCGGTTGATCCCCAGCACCGGCACGTTATGCCGCGCCAGCGCCCGGGCGGCGCCGAGCAGGCTGCCATCGCCGCCGACCACGATGACCATGTCGCAGACCTCGCCGAGCATCTTGCGCGACGAGGTCTGCAGGCCGTGGCCCGGGAGGATTTCGGCGATGGTGTCTTCGAGGATCACATGCAGGTGGCGCTCGAGCAGAAACTTCTTCAGCCGGCGGACGGTGTCCAACACCTGGGTACTGCCCAGGCGACCGATAATGCCGATATTGCGAAATTGCTCCATGGGGCTCCTGCGGGATTTGGGGTGCGGCAAAAAAGAACGATTATGGGCGAAAGGCCGCGTCAGGCAAAATCCTTTGTCGCCGCCACGCCTTGATGACAATGGTTCTCAGACACCTTCACCCGGCTGAAAAGGCTATGCTCGGACCATGACCGTGTTCCCTGACTTGCACAACTTGCCCCGCCAATTGCGCCACCCCGAGGTGCGCGACCTGGCGTGGGTGATCCTCGCCCCGCCCATGCTGGCGCAAACGCCGTGGCCGCAGCGCCACCCGCTGGCCGGCAGTGACTGGGTGCAGGCGCCACACCGGCTTGAGCATTGGCTGCGTGCGCTTGATCAGGACAGCAGCGCCCTGCAGCAGTGGCTCAGCCTGTCGCGCACACGGCGCCTGGGCCTCTATTACGAGCGCCTGTGGCAGTTTGCCGTGCAGCACGCGCCGGGTGTGGAATTGCTGGCCGCCAACCTGCCGATCCGCCGCGCCGGGCATACCCTGGGCGAACTGGACATGCTGTTGCGCGACCGCGATGGCGTGCACCATCTGGAACTGGCGATCAAACTCTATCTTGGCCCACAGGACGGCAATGGCCAGGACACCGCGCTATGGCTCGGGCCGGGCTGCCATGACCGGCTGGACCGCAAGCTGGCGCACCTGGCCGAACATCAACTGCCGATTTCTGCGCGGGCCGAGAGCCGCGACGCCTTGGCGGCGCTGGATATCCAGGTGTTCGATGCGCATTTGTGGCTGGGCGGTTATCTGCTCTATCCCTGGCCTGGCACGGCGCAACCCCCAATCGGCGCCCACCCGCAGCATCTGCGTGGTTGCTGGTTGCATCAGCGTGACTGGTCGGATTTTGTCAGCACCCGCCCACCCGGCCACTGGCAACCCCTGCCCCGCCACGCCTGGTTGGCACCTGCGCATTACACGGCGGATCAAGTGTGGAGTGAAGCGCAGATGCAAAGCTGGCTGAAGGACCTGGATCCGATGGCACCGGCGCAGTTACTGGTTCGGATGGTGCAGAACGGTGAGGACTGGGAGGAAGCGGAGCGGTTGTTTCTGGTGGCGGATCTTTGGCCGAATGTGCCGGGGGCAGGCTGATAAATCCTCGGTGTATTCAAGGCAGCCATCGGGGGCAAGCCCCCTTCCACAAGGTAGTGCGGCGCACTGAAAAATGTGGGAGGGGGCTTGCTCCCGATGTCGATTGCCCAGGCACTACACATCATCGATATGCTGATAATCCAACTGCAACCCCATCGCCAACTCCTGAGCCCGTCCCAACCTGATCGGCCCGCGCTCAATGTCTACCAGTAACCCCGGACACTCCAACGGCGGCAACCCATCAATGGCTTTGAGCCGACCATCAGTGATCACCAGCAATCGCTGTTGCTGCGCCGGGTAACGCTTGCGCCGCGCTTTGAGCCACTGCCCGGCCTCGCTCAAGGCGGCGAGCAATGGCGTACCGCCACCGGCGCCTAACTGCTCCAGCCAACCCGTCAATCCCTTTGCCGCCTTCAAGCCCTGCACCTGCCACTTCGGCGCTGATCCGCTGGCCGTCAACAGCGCCATGCGCGCCCGTTGCCGATAAGCGTCGTCGAACAGCTGAGCCAACAAACCCTTGGCATCGGTCAACGCCCGATGGCGCCGGGTGGACGCCGAGGCATCGACGATTACCAACCACAGTTCCGGCGCCGAACGGCTACGCAGGTGGAACAGCAGATCATCACGGCATTGTGGCCGTCCACCGAGCAACGTACCCGGCCAATTGATCCTGCCTTTCTGTGCGCTGCGCGCCTTGCCCTGCCTGCCGTTGTCCAGTCGCCCCGCCTGGGGCCGGGCATCCGCCCCCGCGTCAGGTCGGGGGCGAATGCCTAGGGCTTTTTTGGCCAGGCCGGCACATCGCGGCGGGCGCCCGTGGGCAAGGCCGGCGCAGGCATATCGCCCCATTGGCCTTGGCCGGGCGAGCTTTCAGACGGTTTCGACGACTGCCCTTGATTCGGCGGTGCGGCCGCGGGCGTTTGCTGCTGACGGCGATGGCGCAAGGCAAACTCGGCCACCGCTTCGATGTCTTGCTCGGCAATGGCTGACGCGCCTCGCCACGCCGCATGGGCCCGGGCACCACGCAGCCAGACCAGGTCGGCGCGCATACCGTCCACGCCTGCGGCAAAGCAGCGTTCGGTAATCTGCGCCAACGCGTGATCGTCCAGGTCGATGCTGTCGAGTCGCGCCCGCGCCTGCGTGCAGCGTTCGCGCAACTCGGCTTGCGGCGCGGCCCACTGCGCGCAGAAGGCCGCCGGATCACTGTCGAAATCCAGACGACGACGAATGATCTGCCCACGTTCGGCGGGCAAGGTCTGCCCGCTCAGCGCCACATTGAAACCAAAGCGGTCGAGCAACTGCGGGCGCAACTCCCCCTCCTCCGGGTTCATGGTGCCGATCAGCACAAAGCGCGCCGAATGCCGATGGGAAATACCGTCGCGCTCGATCAGGTTGGTGCCGCTGGCGGCCACGTCCAACAGCAGGTCCACCAAATGGTCGGCCAGCAGGTTGACTTCATCCACATACAGCACGCCGCCGTCAGCCTTGGCCAACACGCCGGGGGAAAATTGTGCACGGCCTTCGCCCAGTGCGGCTTCCAGGTCCAACGTGCCGACCAGGCGTTCCTCGGTCGCGCCCAGGGGCAAAGTCACGAACTGGCCACTGGCGAGGAGGTCCGCCAGCCCACGGGCCAGGGTCGACTTGGCCATGCCTCGCGGGCCTTCGATCAGCACGCCGCCGATGCGGGGGTCGATGGCGGTCAGGCACAGCGCCAGTTTCAGGTCGTCAGCACCGACCACGGCGGACAGCGGAAAATGGGGAATCTCGGTCATCAGCTGTCTTCTTCTATATCCAGCAAGAGGTTTTCCAGTGCTTCGCGATAAGCCCCCGGCGCCTGCCACATGCCCCGCTGCTGGGCTTCGAGCATACGCTCGGTCATGTCGCGCAGGGCATCGGGGTTGTGCTGCTGCACAAACGCCCGGGTGTCAGGGTCCAGCAGGTAGGCATCGGCGAGCAGTGCATATTGATGGTCGTCGATCAACGCGGTGGTGGCGTCGAAAGCGAACAGGTTGTCCACGGTCGCGGCCATTTCAAACGCGCCTTTATAGCCATGGCGTTTCACGCCTTCGATCCACTTGGGGTTGGCGGCGCGGGCGCGGATCACCCGGTTCAGCTCTTCCTTCAAGGTGCGGATTCTGGGCAAGTCCGGCTGACTGTGGTCGCCATGATAACTGGCGGCCTTGTCACCGCTGAGGGTTTCCACGGCGGCGAGCATACCGCCCTGGAATTGGTAGTAATCATTGGAATCGAGCAAGTCGTGCTCGCGGTTGTCCTGGTTCTGCAACACCGCCTGCACTTGGCTCAGGCGCTGGGCAAACTGCTCGCGGGCGGCGGTGCCTTCATCGGAGCCCCCGTAGGCATAGCCGCCCCAGTTCAGGTAGACCTCGGCCAAGTCCTCGCGGCTCTGCCACAGGCGCCCGTCAACCGCGCCCTGCACGCCCGCGCCATAGGCGCCCGGTTTGGCGCCGAAGATGCGCCAGCCGGCCTGCTTGGCCGCAGCCTCTGCATTCAGGCCCGACTCAACCAGCGCCTGGCGCTCGCTGCGCACCTTGGCGGCCAAAGGGTTCATGTCGTCCGGTTCATCCAGGGCCGCCACCGCCTGCACCGCTGCGTCGAACAGGCGGATCAGGTTGGCGAAGGCATCGCGGAAGAAGCCGGACACGCGCAGGGTCACGTCGACACGCGGGCGATCCAGCAGGCTGATCGGCAGGATTTCAAAATCGTCGACCCGCTGGCTGCCGGTGGCCCATACCGGGCGCACGCCCATCAGCGCCATGGCCTGGGCGATATCATCACCGCCGGTGCGCATGGTGGCCGTGCCCCATACCGACAGGCCGAGTTGGCGCAAATGATCGCCATGATCCTGTAGATGGCGTTCCAGAATCAGGTTGGCCGATTGGAAACCGATGCGCCAGGCTGTGGTGGTTGGCAGGTTGCGTACGTCCACGGTAAAGAAGTTACGCCCGGTCGGCAGCACATCCAGGCGTCCGCGACTGGGCGCACCGCTGGGCCCTGCCGGGACGAAGCGCCCGCTCAAGGCATCGAGCAGGCCGCGCATTTCCGCCGGGCCGCAGGCGTCCAGGCGTGGCGCCACCACGATGCGCAGGCTTTCGACGACCGACTTGACGTCCTCCCAGCCAGGCTCTTCCAACTGCTCGACAGGGCCTTCCAGCGCCTGCTCGATCAAGCGCGTTGCGTAAAGCTCCAGGCGTTCGCGGGTATCGCCGGCGGTGCGCCACAACTGCCCGTCGATCTTTTGCAGTACCAACGGGCGCCGCCCCGTCCATGGTTCGGCCAAGGCGCAATCGAGCGGATCGAAGCCCAGTTCGAAGGCCTTGGCCAGCACCCGCAACAGGCTCGATTGCGGGCCACGGCCATCGCCACGCGGAATGCGCAGCAACGCCAGCAAGGTGTCGATGCGCAAGCGGCCCTCGGGCGACTCGCCAAAGACATGCAGGCCGTCGCGGATCTGCGACTCCTTCAAATCGCACAGGTAGGTGTCCAGGCGCGGCAACCAGATGTCGGCGTCAGTCTCGCTGTCCAGCTCCAGCTCCTGGTCGATGCGGGTTTCGCGCACCAGCTTGAGAATGTCTTTTTGCAACTCAAGGGCGCGGCGCGGGTCGAGCAATTGCGCCTCGTAATACTCGTCGGCCAACAACTCAAGGTTACGCAACGGGCCGTAGGTTTCGGCACGGGTCAACGGTGGCATCAGATGGTCGATGATCACGGCCTGGGTACGCCGCTTGGCCTGGGCACCCTCGCCCGGGTCGTTGACGATAAACGGGTAGATGTTCGGCAGCGGCCCCAGCAATGCATCCGGCCAGCAGTTTTCCGACAGGCCCACGCCCTTGCCCGGCAACCACTCCAGGTTGCCGTGCTTGCCCACATGAATCACGCCGTGTGCGCCGTAGGTGTGACGCAGCCAGAAATAGAACGCCAGGTACCCATGGGGCGGCACCAGGTCCGGGTCGTGGTACACGGCACTCGCGTCCACCTGGTAACCCCGGGCAGGCTGGATGCCGACGAAGGTCAGGCCCAGGCGCAGGCCGGCGATCATCATGCGGCCGTCGCGGAACATTGGATCGTTTTGTGGAGCACCCCAACGTTGCAGCACGGCCTGGCGATTGGACTCGGGCAGTCGATCGAACAACGCCTGGTACTCGGCCAGGCCCAGGCTTTGATGGCACGGGCGCTGGTCGAGGCTGTCGAGGTCGTTGGTGACACCGCCGAGCAGCTCGTGGATCAGTGCGGTGCCGCTGTCCGCAAGCGCCGGCGCCACCGGATAGCCTTCAACCTGCAAGGCCCGCAGGATATTCAGCGCCGCTGCTGGCGTGTCCAGGCCCACACCGTTACCGATGCGACCGTCACGGGTCGGGTAGTTGGCGAGGATCAGGGCGATGCGTTTGTCGGCATTCGGCACCCGGGCCAAGTCAACCCAACGCCGCGCCAGTTCAGCGACAAAATCCATGCGCTCGGGCGCTGCGCGGTAGCACACCACGTCAGACTGGCTGCGCTCGCTGCGCCAGGCCAGGTCCTTGAAGCTGATCGGCCGGCTGATGATGCGCCCATCCAGCTCGGGCAAGGCAATATGCATGGCCAGGTCGCGGGGGCCGAGCCCCTGTTCGCTGGCTTCCCAGCCGGGCTGGTTATCCTGGGCGCAGATCGCCTGGATCACCGGGACGTTGCGCCGAAACGGTCGCAGATGCGGCGCTTCGGGGGTGGATTGGGCAAAGCCTGTGGTGTTGAGGATCACCGCGACTTGCACGTCGTCCAACAGGTCCTCGACCACTGTGAGGCAACCGGGCTCTTTCAAACTGGCCACTGCGATGGGCAATGGGTTCAGGCCCGCTGCCTGCAAGCGCTGGCAGAACACATCGATAAACCCGGTATTGGCCGCCTGCAAGTGGGAGCGGTAGAACAGCACCGCGGCCACGGGGAAGTCGGCGCGCCAATCCGCCTGCCAGTCATTGAGGCGGGCATTGGCTTTGTGCGGGTGATAGATCGCCGTACGCGGCAAGGTTTGTGGCTCGGCCCAGGCATAGTCGCGGCCCAGATGGGCGCTGGCCAGGCAGTGATAAAAGTCCAACGCATTGCCAAGGCCACCCTGGCGCAAAAAGTGCCACAGACGCTCGCGCTGTTCAGCAGCGACGGTGCTCAGGCCGCTGAGTTCCGGGTCTGGACGATCATCCCCCGGCACCAGGATCAACGTGACGCCACGCTCGGCCAACTCCACCAGGCGCTCGATGCCGTAGCGCCAATAACCAATGCCGCCATGCAAGGAAATCAGGATGACCTTGGCGTGACGCAACACCTCATCGACGTACAGGTCGACCGAGGCGTGGTTCTGCACCTGCATCGGGTTGGCCAGGCGCAGGCTGGGGTAATCCTCGGGCAACTGCTGGGCGGCTTCGGCCAGCAGCGCCAGGCTGGAGTCACCGCTGCACAGGATCACCAGCTCGGCGGGGGTTTGGCCAAGGTCAGCAATATTGTCGTCCGCGACGAAACCACCGGGTTGGGTCCTGAGCAGGTGCATGGTTAAACGCTGAGGGCAGCGCGCAATTGCGCTTCAAGGCCAGCGGCGTCCAGCTCCTGACCGATCAGCACCAGGCGCGTGATACGCGCTTCATCGGCACCCCAGGCACGGTCGAAGTGCTTGTCAAAGCGTGTGCCCACGCCCTGGATCAGCAGGCGCATCGGCTTGTTCGGGATAGCAGCAAAGCCTTTGACGCGCAAAATGCCGTGTTGCCCCACCAATTGGGTCAGGGCGTCCAGCAACAGTGCTTCGTCGGCTTGAGGCAGGTCGATGGAGATGGAGTCGAAAGCATCGTGATCGTGGTCGTCTTCGCCTTCATGGTGATGATCGTGATGGCTGTGGCGAGCGTCGATATGCTCTTCGGAGCCGGCACCCAGGCCGATCAGCACGTCCAATGGCAGGCGACCGCTGCTGGCTTCGATGATCTTAACCGCCGGCGGCAGCTCCTCGGCCACTTCCAGGCGCACGCGGGCCAGGTCTTCGGTGCTGATCAGGTCGGCTTTGTTGAGGATCACCAGGTCGGCGCTGGCCAGTTGGTCGGCGAACAGCTCGTGCAAAGGCGACTCGTGGTCCAGGTTCGGGTCCAGTTTGCGCTGGGCGTCGACTTGATCCGGGAACGCAGCGAAAGTGCCGGCGGCCACGGCCGGGCTGTCGACCACCGTGATCACCGCGTCAACCGTGCAGGCGCTGCGGATTTCCGGCCACTGGAACGCCTGCACCAAGGGTTTTGGCAAGGCCAGCCCCGAGGTTTCGATCAGGATATGGTCAAGGTCACCACGACGGGCGACCAGTTCGCGCATCACCGGGAAGAACTCTTCCTGCACGGTGCAGCACAGGCAGCCGTTGGCCAGTTCGTACACGCGGCCGTTGGCTTCTTCTTCGGTACACCCGATGGAGCATTGCTTGAGGATTTCGCCGTCAATGCCCAGTTCGCCGAACTCGTTGACGATCACGGCTATGCGACGGCCCTGGGCGTTATCGAGCATGTGGCGCAGCAACGTGGTCTTGCCCGAGCCGAGGAAGCCGGTAACGATGGTGACGGGGAGTTTGGCCAGTGTTTTCATCGGATGCCCTTTGGGGCGGGCATACGGGACGACAGGCCCTGCGGCGCGCGCAGCAGCGGATTTCGTCACCGGATCACCCCGCCCGGTTGAATTGGAAAATCGGTGACGAGGCAGGTCTCCTGGCTTGGGGCGTGCAGGTCTTGTGACCAACGCTGACTGCGCCTTCCCGCCGTCTCGGCAGTGGCGTGGCAGTCAACTGAACCCTTCACAGTTGCGGGGGCAGCCGCGGCTTGAACCGCGTTCCCTTCTTAGCTTCGACCTGGGCCGAAGAACCTCGAGGGTGCAAGGCTACGCAGTGCAACGGAGCAGGTCAATGTCGCGCCGCCTAAAGCATAAACTTACCCAGCCTGTGCCTTGACCAACTCAGTCTTTGTAACGCTTGCGCCGATCCCGCAAAAGCGCCCTGCAATATGATGTCATATTCAATACGGAACGGACGCGCAGAACGACACCACGCAGCAGTGCTCATTTCATACAGAGACTCCTGCCATTTCGCAATTAGCGGAGTGTTTTTGAAATGTGGCGAATTTTAATCCATTGGCTTCAGGAATGAATCATGCTGATATCGACTTCTAACGCGCCCACCCCCCTCGCTCTTTTTAACAATACGGGTGCACTCAATAACAAACAGCCCGTCAGTGCTGACGCTGTTGGGCGTGCGCCGCTGGATTCTCAGGACAACCCTCCCGCAGCCCCGAACGCTCGCGGCAACTTACCGCGATTCAAACGATCAGAGCCGCTTATGAGCAGCCTTGTGGAACAAGGGATCAGCAAACGTGGCCCCCTACTCCATTGCTTCCAAGACGATCTGATAAATGGGATAAAAAAGCACTTTCGTGAGTACGCCGCAGGCGAAAACGACCGATTTGTAAACTTTAACGAATTGAAAGAAGCGGCAGGTCAAATACCAACCACCAGAGCTTTTTCCGCCGAGGCAACCCTCTATGCCAAAATACTCCTGCAGAACCCTCGGGTACTTCGTGAGTTAGATATCGGAATTGGTGACCATGGCCGGCCCGGCGCGGAAGATGGGAGATTTGATATTGAAAACATCGAGCACATGTTAACAAAGCCAACTTATATGGGAGAGCACTTTGCGATTTTGCTGGATTACCGACTCACCTGATTAGTTCGGTCAGATACAACACAGTCGGCGGTGCTTGATACAAGATGGCAAGGTTTCGACAGGCAAGCTGCGTTCGTCACTACGTATCAGTTTGACGCACATCACTGCGTCATGCTCTCCTACACATCTTGTTTCGGGTGCCCCTCACAGGGTGAAACGGGAAACCGGTGCGTCATAGACTTATGGCCAGTCCGGTGCTGCCCCCGCAACGGTAAGCGAGCGAAGCGTCAAATCCACTGTGCTGTGCATGGGAAGGAGACGCTTGTCAGGATGGACTCTATCAAGAGCCGCCCCTCGCAAGCCCGGAGACCGGCCCGAAAATATCAGATAACAAACCCGCGGTGGGCGGGCGCTGTTCAGAACCCTGCGTGCCTGGCTCGCGAGGTTTTCATGCGCTCGTTTCACCCTGATACCTGAAAGGGACGCGCCATGTCGATCATCAGCAGCACTTCGCACTCCGCCAGCAGCACTGCCACCTTGAGCCAACGCCTGACCGCCGCCATCGGTGCGTCAATCCTTGGTGCGTGCCTGGTGTATTTCGCCGGTTTCTCCCATATCGAAGCCGTGCACAACGCGGCCCACGATACCCGCCACAGCGCCGCGTTCCCGTGCCACTGAGACCTGCCGACATGATCAAGCGTATTGCCCAAACCGCAGGGTTCACCGGCTTATTGGCCGCCCTGCTGCTGACCCTGCTGCAAAGCTTGTGGGTCGCGCCGTTGATTTTGCAGGCGGAGACCTTTGAAAAGGCTCCAGCTGTTGCCGAAGTCCCCCATGAACATGCTGCTGGCACCGCTGCCCACACCCACGACGCCGAAGCCTGGGAGCCGGAAGATGGCTGGCAGCGCGTGCTGTCGACCACCGGTGGCAACCTGGTCGTTGCGGTCGGGTTTGCGCTGATGCTGGCCGGCCTGTACACCCTGCGCGCACCAACCCGTACAGCTCAAGGGCTAATGTGGGGCCTGGCCGGTTACGCGACATTCGTACTTGCGCCGACCTTGGGCCTGCCGCCTGAACTGCCGGGCACCGCCGCCGCTGATCTGGCGCAACGGCAGATCTGGTGGATCGGCACTGCCGCGTCTACCGCTGCTGGCATTGCTTTGCTGGTGTTCGGTCGCGGCTGGTTGCTCAAAGTGCTGGGCGTGGCGATCGTCGCCGTACCCCACGTGATTGGCGCTCCGCAGCCGGAAGTCCACTCCATGCTGGCCCCGGAGGCCCTCGAAGCCCAGTTCAAGATCGCATCGCAGTTGACCAATGTGGCGTTCTGGCTGGCCCTTGGTCTGATCAGTGCCTGGCTGTTTCGCCGTAACCGCGACGAACACTACTCGGCATGACCCTCGTCGTCGGCCTGGGTTGCCAGCGGGGTTGTGATGTCCGAACCCTGCTGGAACTCCTTGATAGCGCCCTCGCCGAAGGCGGCATTGAACGCCAACGCATTACCGCGCTGGCGAGCATTGATCGCAAACAGGCTGAGCCGGGGTTGGTGGCCCTGGCCCAATTATTGAGCCTGCCCTTGCAGTGTTTCAGCGCCGAACAACTGGCCGGCTTTGAACATCGGCTGAGCCACAAATCAGACGTAGCATTTAGCCATACCGGCTGTTACGGCATCGCCGAAAGTGCCGCATTGGCCTTGGCCGAGCAACTCGCCCACGGCCCTGCCCACCTGCTCATCACCCGCAAGAAAACCATCCAGGCCACCCTTGCATTAGCCTGCGCCGGTTAAAATCCCGATAATTGCCGCTCTCGATCATGAGCAATCTTCATGCTCGCCCGTTTTTTCAACAGGAATTCCCCATGACCGTCTACTTCATCGGCGCAGGCCCCGGCGACCCGGAACTGATTACCGTCAAGGGCCAGCGGCTGATCCGCAGCTGCCCGGTGATCATCTACGCTGGCTCGCTGGTGCCTGCGGCAGTACTGGAAGGTCATCAGGCACGCCAGGTGGTCAACAGTGCCGAGCTGCACCTGGAACAGATCATCGACGTGATCAAAGCCGCCCATGCGCAAGGCCAGGATGTGGCGCGCGTGCACTCCGGCGACCCGAGCCTGTATGGGGCGATTGGTGAGCAAATCCGTCACTTGCGCGAGCTGGGCATTCCCTTTCAGATCATTCCCGGGGTCACGGCGGTGGCTGCCTGCGCGGCGTTGCTGGAAACCGAACTGACCCTGCCGGACATTGCCCAGAGTGTGATCCTGACCCGTTATGCGGATAAAACCAGCATGCCGGCGGGTGAGGACTTCGACAGCCTGGCCCGGCACGGCACGACAATGGCCATTCACTTGGGGGTCAATCATCTGGACAGGATCGTCGCTGAGCTGCTGCCGCACTATGGTGCAGATTGCCCGATCGCCGTGGTGCACCGCGCGACATGGCCGGACCAGGATTGGGTGGTGGGTTCGTTGAGTGATATTGCCCAGAAGGTCGCGACTAAAGGCTTTCGGCGTACGGCGCTGATTGTGGTCGGGCGGGTGTTGGCAAATGATAGCTTTGGCGAATCCTCGCTGTACCGCGCAGGTCACGCCCACCTCTATCGTCCTTGAAGATATGGACTGAACCACAGCCAATCCAAACTATCAGACAATCATCATAGCTGGCTGAATTTAGAGCATAAAAAAACGGCGCTCACGGGGCGCCGTCTTTTAAGCTCGCAGTGAACACCTTACTCAGTAGTAGGCGTTTTCTTTCTGCGTGTGATCAGTCACGTCGCGCACACCCTTGAGCTCAGGAATACGCTCAAGCAAGGTGCGCTCGATGCCCTCGCGCAGAGTCACGTCCGCCTGGCCGCAACCCTGGCAGCCGCCGCCGAACTTCAATACCGCGATACCGTCATCCACTACGTCGATCAGGCTCACCTGACCGCCGTGGCTGGCCAGCCCCGGGTTGATCTCGGTTTGCAGGTAGTAGTTGATCCGCTCATTGACCGGGCTGTCGGCGTTAACGTTGGGCACCTTGGCGTTGGGCGCCTTGATAGTCAACTGGCCGCCCATGCGATCGGTGGCGTAGTCGACTACAGCGTCGTCAAGGAAAGCTTCGCTGAAGGCATCGATGTACGCGGTGAAGCTTTTCAGCCCCAGGGCGGTGTCTTCAGGCTTCTCTTCACCAGGCTTGCAGTAGGCAATGCAGGTCTCGGCGTACTGGGTGCCGGGCTGGGTGATAAAGACGCGGATGCCGATACCCGGGGTGTTCTGCTTGGACAGCAGGTCAGCCAGGTAATCGTGGGCGGCGTCGGTAATGGTTATGGCAGTCATGGAAACTCCTCACAGGCTTGCCGGCAGTTTACGCCAAATTATTACGCAGGTACAAAGTCCGAGCATTTTTGTCGGAAAAGCCCCCTATCCCCCTGACCGATGGCGAACAACCGCCCCATTGCCCGTGAAAACAGATCGATCGCCAACGCCTGCCTTGCACCTAGTTATATAGGCCTCCCGCAAAATCATGCTGAATATAGTGAATCCTCTTCGGCTATTGGTTGTGAGGATTCAATGAATATTGCTATGCAGAGTTTCCATTTCAAGGGTTTGCCTGAACAGCCAGCGCATCTGGACCATTTGATTGATTACGTGACCGCACGCATCCCACTGAAGTCGTCACCCGCTTCTGATTGTTATTATTACCCCCCGCAAGATTCCGCATTGGGTCGCGAGTGCAAGGAAGCCTTTCGGGTGCTGAAAAAACTGCAGGAGGATGAAGACTTTCAACAGTTCCTCTGCAAGAAACCAGAGCCTGACAATTCCGTACTGGGGCGGGACTTTCTCTACGACCTGCTCTCGACAATGCTCAGCAGCACCCGCCCGCCGATGCCCGCTCTTCCCGAAGTTTTCAGCATCGACGACCACGCCGTGGTCCTTCGACATGTCCCCACTTATTGGTCCATCGACGTCGATGTATTGCTCGACATCAACCGCCGCGTGGGCAATGGACTCAAAGCCGATGGCTCGGTAAGGCTTGATCTGGTCTTCAAGTATTACTCCATCGCCCCCCCACAGCCCAAGACCACCGCACAGTGGAAATCGGTGCTCTATGGCCTGCAGGAGCACCGCGTTCTGCAGCGACTAGGACACGACGGCCACGTAAGCGACTTGGAGCATTTGTTGGATGCACCGGCCGACGAAACTATCAAGGAGGTGACCCGCCAAATCGAAAAGGAAACCGGCCGATCTCTGTTCCGTACAGTATTGCCTGAGCACTATTCCCCATCGCAGCAGGAACTGCTCGCAACGACACCAACGGTCTTGCTTGAGCAGATTCTCAACAGCCCGCAGAACCTGGCACTGGCCGAACGGATAGCCACGGCGTTGGGCTGGTATGGCAGCCAAAAGCACGAAAGTTGCCCACAGCCGGTTCTAGTGAAATTACTCTGGCGCGCGCTATGGCTGACGATCATCCCCGCACCTCAAGCGTCCATTGATAATGAATTGAAGTTGTTCATCTCAGCGGGAACTTATTATTCGTCGATCCGCAATTCTTTGGCCCGGCGCTTTGAAAACGCCCTGTCGATCAGCCCTGAGTCGACACCCTTGGTGATGTGCGTGGCCAAGGCCAATATCGCCAGCGAGGTATGGGTCGCCGATATTCCCCAGGACCTGCCCTACGGTGTCACCACTGCCTGGGTCAACTTCAGAAGCGGTTTCCTTCTGGCCGAAGCGCTGGCACCAGGCTCATCGCGCCACATGACCTTCGAACAATTGCTCAACCTGCCAGCGGCACACTATAGCGCCCATGCCAACAGCCCCGAGCAACAAGCACTGGTAGCGGCCGCCAAGCTCGCGCCGAGCGTTTACTGGGCGCAAGCCAACGGGTTGATTGCCACTCGGCAGTCAGGCCACTCCCGTGAGGAACTTGCCCAAGCCGTAGCCGCCCTCGAGCAACATGAGCATGAGGTGTTCAACGCAGTCCGCGATCTTGCGCTCAAGCTGCCCAGTCGTTGGCGCTCGGCGTCGGACGCCGAGTACGACAAAGTTTTCCGTGAGGCCCTTGAGACGCCCAGGAACGCCTACAAGGTCTTGATCCAATCCCTGCTTGCCCACCTGGGTTCTGACACCCTTAATGTGGATCAAGACGAAATCACGGTGTACTCATTGCGAAAAGCCCTGGACAAGGTTCCGGTCGAATATGAAGACAAACGCAAGACCGATGCCGTTCGTTACCGGGCAGGTTTCATCCTTCGAATCGTAAAACCACGCCAGCCCTTCCAGGCCAACTACATCGAGGTGTTCCCCCTCGCCGGATTGATTCGTCGACGTCCTGACATCAAGACCCTGCCGCTGGACGGCAAGGTCGTAGAACTACGCGACGCGATGAGTTGGTGTAAATACAGGTTGGCCACCGAAGTCCCCTTTGATCCGAATGCCTACAAGGAGAGCAATACCCCTGTTGCAGGCCGCAAGGCCGAGTTGATCGTTGAGCAAGTCGGCGAAACATTGCCGGCCATCGATGCCCTGGGACGTCGAATCGAATCGTTCGCCCCTAATACCCTGTATGCCCCGCGCAGTGAACAATTGGCGAGTATGATCGCCCGAGAGCTGTTTTTCCGCGACGAAGAAGCGCTCCTGGAACAGACCCGCAAAAGCACACGGGAAATGGACATCGGCCGCGATGTACTGGAAGACATGACGTTCTGGGGCAAGGTATTTGTTCCCTTCTGGGCCGGCATTGACGACCTCGCATCCGGGGATCCCCAGCGCATCAAACCGGGGATCGCGAGCCTGACCATCGACTTCGTGTCTTTTGCCTTGCCGGTCGGAAGGTATGTTGCCGGCTCCAGCCGTCTGATCATCCAGGCCGGGAAAACCGGGTTGCGCCTGGCCTTGCCAAAACTCGCAAAACTGACAG
The DNA here is from genome assembly GCF_002916705.1 of Pseudomonas sp. GZJR-8. Classification (NCBI taxonomy): domain Bacteria; kingdom Pseudomonadati; phylum Pseudomonadota; class Gammaproteobacteria; order Pseudomonadales; family Pseudomonadaceae; genus Pseudomonas; species Pseudomonas sp. GZJR-8. The sequence continues at coordinate 173,723 of NZ_JXSI01000005.1, forward strand.
GCACGCTGGTGATTTCAGTTCTGCAGGAACTCAACCCCCTGGCGGCGGTACCCAGCCTGCTCAGGCTGGCGCGCTTTGGACTGGTCAAGCTTGGCCGTATTGCCATGCGCCAGACGAAACGCGGGGTCGCCCTCCTACGCGATGGAACCCTCGCTGCCCGCCACATGAAGTCAGTTGACCCCACGACCTGGAAGCCACTTCAGGCCGGCGATCGACTCTTTACCGTCGACGGTTTCCCTGACATTCCGATGCGTAACGTCGGTAGCCTCGACGCGCCAGATTTTCGCCTCATCGATGCCGCGTCCAATAAAGCCTTCGGCCCGCGTTATCGCGAACCGATCACGGTGATCAGCAACAGCAGCCCGTTGATCCGTCAATACGCCGTCGACCCTCAGTTGATCAGCGGTCTCAAACCCGACGCACGCGGTATCTTCTCCCGCGCGGACTACAACCAGAAGTTCATCTGCAATGTCGATGACAAGGGCAAGATCGCGGTGTATCAGGTACGTGACAATTCCTATGGATTTATCCAGGAAACCGCCGCGGGCGCCGACAACAGCTTCTCGGTGGTCATGGTCAACCCGAAGAACAATCGCGACCTGTCGATCACGCTATCCTCCGTAGAACCGGGGCATTGGTACTCAAGCCAGATCAAAGTCACGGGCGGCGCGCCGGATGTCACGAACGTCGTGACCCCCTCGATCCTGCAGAAATGGACCGAATCCAGTGAACACGCCTTGAAAAAAACCCTGGACACCTTCATCAAGACCTACAATCTGGACCCCACCGCATTCCGCCAATTTGTCAAAAGCCGCGACACGTTGACACCCCGAGGGCAACAGATGCTCGACCGTGCGGGAACCGCCCGTACCGCCATTACCCACGACCATCTGGAGCATTGGCGCAACAGCTCGCAACGAGAACGCAACAGCCTTACCCTTGAAGGCTTCGCCGCTGACCATAACCTGGACCCACGGGATTTGGCACAGTACGTCAACCTCGATGGCAGCTATCGCGCCGCCGGCAAAGTGCTCGCCAAGCATGCCAACGGTGGAGAATTCACCGTACTGACACCTGAACACCTGGACGAATGGCACAAGCACTACATTACCCCTGGTTCAAGGCATTCCGTGCTCACGTTTGTCGATGAGAAAAACCTCAATCCGGTGATCTGGAGCGCCTACGTCAATGACAATGGCAGCATGACCCGCGCCGGCAGGGAAATGTTGATCTTCGGGCAGAGGAGCCCGCTGGATCAACCGATCGCCAGGAAACGCCCCGCTCCGCCACCTACGGCAGGCGGCTCGAAACATCCGCGCCTGGATGAAGAGGCCGTCCCTGCCCGCCGGCGCTCCACTTCAATCACGGCGTCCTTTGACCATAAAATCAACAACAACGCACCGATCCTGCAGGACCCAAACGATGTCAGGCGCAGCTTGACCCTGGAACTGGAAGGCCCACTGCAAAACATCAAAATTACCGATGCCAACGGCTTTTTCGATGAGTTCATCGGCATGCAACATGTGGAAGTCAAGGAGGCTGCCACCAAGAGCATTCGCGAATGGATCTCCAAGGAGGGCAACCATCATCGCAAGCTCGATCGATTGCTGGAGGTCAAGAAACTCAACGAGGGCACGGAACGCGGACTCTCGGTCGTGGCCCGCACCGACATCAAGCGGTTCGATGTGCTGGGGCCGTACACCGGCAAGCTGCACTTGGACCAAGCTTCGGTGAATACCGAAATACTTGAAAAGGGTGAAGCGGCGGTCGGCACATATCTATTTCAGACCAACACCAGCGGTGCCAGCATTAGCGGCCACGGCAACAGTAATACGCTGAGCCTGATCAATGCGGTCAAGGTACCGGGCATTACCGATGTCGGTATCGAGAACGTCGGCTCCCTGTGCGTAGGTAAATACATGGTATTTATTGTCGCGTGGCGGGATATTCCGGCCGGGACCGAGTTATTGATGGACTATGGCAAAAGCTATTGGAAGTACTTGAAGCCCTGAGACCGGCCACTTGTAAAGCGCTTCGCCGACCAGATCCCTGGTCACCGAGGCGCTGTCGAAAGGGGTGCCGGAGCATCAACGCCAAACCAGCGTGTGAGCGTGCGGTAGGCAGGCCTCTCCAGCCATTGGTAACTCACAAATGCGCCCAGTCCGATGATGACGATACATCCAGGCAATATGGCGTAAGGGTCGATCCCCGTGCGGTCGGCGATCCAACGCCCGGCGCTGAGCACCAACACGTGGAGTAGATAGACCGAGTAGGAGCAATCCCCGAGCACCTTCAACAAGCGCGCGCCCTGGAAGTAAGGTTCCAGCGCCACGCAACTGAAGACCACTATCGCGCTGGGTACTCCCCACTCCAGGGCTCGGGGTATGTCCGCGCCATGATCAATAGCCACCAGGGCCGCTGCGATACTCAACAATGCCAGCCACGGCTTGGCCCGGCATAGGCCGCGCCGATACAGCATGCCGATCACCACGCCCATCAGGAACTCGAAAATAATGTCCTCATGGTAGAAGCCACTGGCCAGGTCAACGGCGGGAGTGATGATGTAGCACACCAGATACAGCAGCGCTGCTACCACCCACAAGCGATAGGCCGCGGGCACCAGCAAGGCAAAGGCAAACAGGCAATAAAACAGCATCTCGAAATTCAGTGTCCACCCGACATCGAGCAGTGGGTAGACGCCGAAGCCTCCCGGGTTTTGGGCCGGTATAAAGAGCATCGACATGAGTACATGACCGGGTTCGAGCCGAGCCTCTGGAAAGATCGCAGGCACAACGGCAACCACGAGAATCATGAGCAGGGTATAGAACCAATACGCCGGAACAATCCTCGCCACGCGCATCAGCATGAAACGCCCGGGGTTCAGCGCTTTGTCGGCAGTCGCCAGGTAAATCACCAAGCCACTGATGACAAAGAACACATCCACCCCAATGGCGCCTTTGTCGACAAACAGAAATTCCAGCGCGTTGCTGGCTTCAAAGTTGAAAAACCCTTGCATGAAATGGTGGCCCACCACACTCCATGCCGCCAAGGCGCGTAGAAACTGCACTGAAATCAACATCGGTGTCCCCTGTCCAGTCCGTAGGTAGGTATCCGACTGCTTCAGCGCTCACTTGGAGAAATGACCGGACCAATACAGTAGTTATAGATTCTCGTAGCGGTTCATGTCCAATACACCCTCTTCCACTGGCGTGGTTTCACGAATGTACCGCGACAAATCGTGGAAGTATTGCCAGAACTGCGGATGACTGCGGCGTACCCCCCAGCGATCGACTATTTTCTCAAACCGCTTGGCATCCTTGGCCTGCTCCATTTGCGTGACGAATTGCGGCACCTCTTGAGCTGGAATGTTGAACATGAAGTTCGGGTAACTGCTCATCACCCCCGGATAGATGGTCAGTGTGTCGAGGCCCGGCTGGTAGCGATAAGCCTCACCCAACAGGAAAGCCACGTTACTGTGGGCACGGTTACGCAGCATGCTGTAGACCACGCGCTGGCCACTCTGGGTTTCGATGCGCAGCATGGTGGCTTCGGGCAACTGGTCGATCACCTTGAGCCCCGCCGCCGGGCGCGACGTCAGGCGGCTAAGCGCCTGTTCGGCGTCCTGCAAGGCCGGGTCGATACCGGTGCGCGAGCAATAGGCCCCGGTGCAGCGGTTGATCGGGTCCGGGCTGACGTTCAAACCGCCGTAACGCGTCAGCAGTTGGTTGGCAAAATCGCGCTTGGGATCTTTCTCGTCCAGATGCAGCCCCGTGGGCTTGTCGTCATCAATGGCTTCATAGTCCAGCCACAGCTTGAGCTTGCCACTGTTCTGGTACCAGTCGTCAAGGAAGTCCTCGCGGGTGTCGGCCGGCATCAGACGCAGGAAGTTCTGTTCGGCGCCGTTGCGGATCAGGTCGAAGTACAAGCGCGTCTGGGCCTGGTGCGACACATTGCCGAACACGTCGAAGTTGACTGCCAACTGGTAATAAGTGCGCTCCAGCAGTGGGTAATCGAACAGCCACATCGTCTGCGGCACCTCACCGATCAGGCCCTTGGTCACCGAGGCGCTGTCGAAATGGCGAAAGATGGTCAGCAAGGCATTGTCATTACCCGCCCACAAGCTCGACCAACTCGGCGGCGGCACATCTGCGTAGCTATCGCGGCGCAACGCCTCATACTGATTACGCTTGTCGCGATAGGCCAGCCACAGGCCCAGCACACTGCCCACATCATCGTTTTGCCCAGGCATGGCCAACAATGGCGTGGCCTGGCCGCGGTAACGGGCATCGGTGATGTACAGGTCATGGTCCGGCTCCTGGAACAGTGTCCAGAAGTTGTCACGGATCACGTCCGTGGCGATCTGCCCACGGCATACAGGACCGCGGATGAAGGTGCGCACGAAGTATTCGGCGTTATCCAACATGAACTGATAACGCGCCTTGGCCGGTATGGCTTCGAAGGTTTCGAACGGGTTGGCACGGCGCCCCGGTCCGTAGCCCGGCAAGGCGCTCACCTGCCAGTCACCGGAATAGAACAGGTCTTTGATCCGTGCCATTTTCGCCGCGCTGAACGGGTAAGTGATGTGGGTTTTATGCACGATCACGCCCTGTACCGGCCACAGGCGGTAATAGACCTGAGTGCCTGGGTCATCGTTAGGACGACGGGTCGCGATCAAGTCGATCGGCTGCCCGCTCGGCGTACGCGAACGCACCCACTGGAAGTAATGCCCCGGCTCGCCGTTTTCGAAGTAAATGTGGGCGAGGAACAAATGCTCGTACAACCAGCGCGCCACCAGGCTTTGCCGGGCGCCCGGCTGGTTGAACAGGGTTTCCCATTGCTGCACCTGCAAGGCTTCCCTGGTGCTGGGAGCCAGACTCTGCTCATCAATCGGCGCACCGGAGGCCAGCCAGCGTTGCAGGGTCTGGTATTGCTGGTCGGTCAGGCCGGTGACGGCCAGCGGCATGCCCTCCTTGGGATGGGCGCCGGCATAGGCGTTGAACTCGCCGGGCGTCGCGCACATGTTTTGGCGGTTCAGGCCCAATACAATCTCGTCGGGCAGTTTGGCATTGGGTGGCAATGGCGCGTTATGCCCCAGCTCCAGCATACGTGCCATCAACGCAGCCTGGCTGCCCTGGGCATCCAGTACCGAATAGAAGCCCTTCTGCTGCCAGGCTTGTTTGCCGAACGCGTCATAGAACAGCCGTGTAGTCGGTGTGGCCTGGCTACGCTCGCCGTCGTACACCGGCACCTTGCTCGCGCCACGGGCCGCGCCCTCTGCGCTGCCAAGGTTGAGTTGGCAAGCAGAGTCGTAGCAGGCATGGCAGGCCACGCACTTCTCGGTGAAGATCGGTTGGATATCGCGGGTATAGGAAATCGCCGAAGCGCGGCCGTCAGCCTGCGCGGTACTGGCTATCAAGGCCAGGACGGCGCTGACGATCAAACGAAGTGACATGTATCGGGTCCCGATTCAAGGCGTGCGGTCTGTGAAGTGGCGGTGATTCTACCGGGCCATGACTGCCGACAACATGAGCGATATTCATGCAGAACCCTGACATGCTCTAAATCGGCACAGGTTTGCTATGATTCACGCCCTCCGTAATGCCTGACCAGAGTAGTCCCATGCCCGATCGTAGCGCTCGCCTGCAAGCCCTTCACAAAGCCCTCAAGGACCGTATCCTGATCCTCGACGGTGGCATGGGCACGATGATCCAGAGCTATAAGCTTGAGGAGCAGGACTACCGAGGCAAACGCTTCGCCGACTGGCCAAGCGACGTGAAGGGCAACAACGACCTGCTGGTCCTCACTCGTCCCGACGTGATCGGCGGAATCGAGAAGGCCTACCTGGACGCCGGCGCCGACATCCTTGAAACCAACACCTTCAACGCCACGCGGATCTCCATGGCCGACTATGGCATGGAAGAGCTGGCCTATGAACTGAACGTGGAAGGCGCCCGCCTGGCGCGCAAGGTGGCCGACGCCAAAACCCATGAGAACCCCGCCAAGCCGCGTTTTGTCGCCGGTGTACTGGGCCCGACCAGCCGTACCTGCTCACTGTCCCCGGACGTGAACAACCCTGGCTACCGCAACGTGACCTTCGATGAGCTGGTGGAAAACTACACCGAGGCCACCAAGGGCCTGATCGAAGGCGGTGCCGACCTGATCCTGATCGAAACCATCTTCGATACCCTCAACGCCAAGGCGGCGATCTTCGCCGTGCAAGGCGTGTTCGAAGAACTGAATATCGAACTGCCGATCATGATCTCCGGCACCATCACCGATGCCTCCGGCCGTACCCTGTCGGGCCAGACCACCGAAGCGTTCTGGAACTCCGTGGCCCACGCCAAGCCGATTTCGGTCGGCCTCAACTGCGCCCTCGGCGCCAGCGAACTGCGCCCGTACCTGGAAGAGCTGTCGAACAAAGCCAACACCCACGTTTCGGCGCACCCCAACGCCGGCCTGCCCAACGAATTCGGCGAATACGACGAACTGCCATCGGAAACCGCCAAGGTCATCGAAGAGTTCGCCCAGAGCGGTTTCCTGAATATCGTCGGCGGCTGCTGCGGCACCACACCGGGCCATATCGAAGCCATTGCCAAGGCCGTTGCCGGTTATGCGCCGCGCCCGATCCCGGACATTCCCAAAGCCTGCCGCCTGTCTGGCCTGGAGCCGTTCACCATCGATCGCAGCTCGTTGTTCGTCAACGTCGGCGAGCGTACCAACATTACCGGCTCGGCCAAGTTCGCTCGGCTGATCCGCGAAGACAACTACACCGAAGCCCTGGAAGTCGCCCTGCAGCAGGTGGAAGCCGGCGCCCAGGTGATCGACATCAACATGGATGAAGGCATGTTGGATTCGAAGAAGGCCATGGTCACCTTCCTCAATCTGATTGCCGGGGAGCCGGACATCTCCCGTGTGCCGATCATGATCGACTCCTCCAAGTGGGAAGTGATCGAGGCCGGCCTCAAATGCATCCAGGGCAAGGGCATCGTCAACTCCATCAGCATGAAGGAAGGCGTCGAGCAGTTCATTCATCACGCCAAACTGTGCAAGCGTTACGGCGCTGCGGTAGTGGTGATGGCCTTCGACGAAGCCGGGCAGGCCGACACCGAAGCGCGTAAAAAAGAGATCTGCAAACGCTCCTACGACATTCTGGTGAATGAAGTCGGCTTCCCGCCGGAAGACATCATCTTCGACCCGAATATCTTCGCCGTCGCCACCGGTATCGAGGAGCACAACAATTACGCCGTCGATTTCATCAACGCCTGTGCCTACATCCGCGACGAACTGCCGTATGCGCTGACCTCCGGCGGCGTATCCAACGTGTCATTCTCGTTCCGCGGCAACAACCCGGTGCGTGAGGCGATCCACTCGGTGTTCCTGCTGTATGCGATCCGCAACGGCCTGACCATGGGTATCGTCAACGCCGGCCAGTTGGAGATCTACGACCAGATCCCGGTCGAGCTGCGTGACGCCGTGGAAGACGTGGTGCTTAACCGCACGCCGGAAGGCACCGACGCCCTGCTGGCGATTGCCGACAAGTACAAAGGCGACGGCAGCGTCAAGGAAGCCGAGACCGAGGAATGGCGTGGCTGGGACGTCAACAAGCGTCTGGAACATGCGCTGGTCAAGGGCATCACCACGCATATCGTCGAAGACACCGAAGAGTCGCGCCTGTCGTTCGCACGTCCGATCGAAGTGATCGAAGGCCCGCTGATGTCCGGCATGAACATCGTCGGCGACCTGTTCGGCGCCGGCAAGATGTTCCTGCCTCAGGTGGTAAAGTCCGCCCGCGTGATGAAGCAGGCCGTGGCCCACTTGATCCCGTTTATCGAGCTGGAAAAAGGCGACAAGCCGGAGGCCAAGGGCAAGATCCTGATGGCCACGGTCAAAGGCGACGTGCATGACATCGGCAAGAACATCGTCGGCGTGGTGCTCGGGTGCAACGGCTATGACATCGTGGATTTGGGTGTAATGGTGCCTGCCGAGAAGATCCTGCAGGTGGCCAAGGAGCAGAAGTGCGACATCATCGGCCTGTCCGGCCTGATCACGCCGTCCCTGGATGAAATGGTGCATGTGGCCCGCGAGATGCAGCGCCAGGACTTCCACCTGCCGTTGATGATCGGTGGCGCGACCACCTCCAAGGCGCACACGGCAGTGAAAATCGAGCCCAAGTACAGCAATGACGCCGTGATCTACGTGACCGACGCCTCGCGCGCCGTGGGTGTGGCCACGCAGTTGCTGTCCAAGGAACTGAAGGCCGGTTTCGTCGAGAAAACCCGCCTGGAATACATCGACGTGCGTGAACGCACCTCCAACCGCAGTGCGCGTACCGAACGCCTGAGCTACCCGGCGGCCATCGCCAAGAAGCCGCAGTTCGACTGGAGCAGCTACACCCCGGTCAAACCGACCTTTACCGGCGCCAAGGTGCTGGACAATATCGACCTCAACGTCCTGGCCGAGTACATCGACTGGACGCCGTTCTTTATCTCCTGGGACCTGGCCGGCAAGTTCCCGCGCATCCTCGAAGACGAGGTGGTCGGTGAAGCCGCCACTGCGCTGTACGCCGATGCCCAGGAAATGCTCAAGAAGCTGATCGACGAGAAACTCATCAGCGCCCGCGCGGTGTTCGGTTTCTGGCCGACCAATCAGGTGCAGGACGATGACCTGGAAGTCTACGGCGACGACGGCCAGCCCATCGCCAAACTGCATCACCTGCGCCAACAAATCATCAAGACCGACGGCAAGCCGAATTTTTCCCTGGCCGACTTCGTCGCGCCCAAGGACAGCGGCGTGACCGACTACATCGGTGGCTTCATCACCACCGCCGGCATCGGTGCCGAGGAAGTGGCCAAGGCTTACCAGGACGCTGGCGACGACTACAACTCGATCATGGTCAAGGCCCTCGCCGACCGCCTGGCCGAAGCCTGCGCCGAATGGCTGCACCAGCAAGTGCGCAAAGAACACTGGGGCTATGCCAAGGATGAACAACTGGACAACGAGGCGCTGATCAAGGAGCAGTACAGCGGCATCCGCCCTGCCCCCGGCTACCCGGCGTGCCCGGATCACACCGAGAAAGCCCAGCTGTTCCAACTGCTGGACCCCGAGGCCCGTGAAATGCACGCCGGGCGCAGCGGGGTGTTCCTCACCGAGCACTATGCGATGTTCCCCGCAGCAGCAGTCAGCGGCTGGTACTTCGCCCACCCGCAGGCGCAGTACTTTGCCGTGGGTAAGGTCGACAAGGACCAGGTCGCCAGCTACACCGCGCGCAAAGGCCAGGACCTCAGCGTGACGGAGCGCTGGCTGGCGCCGAACCTGGGGTATGACAACTGAGGTTAAACCCCGACCACCCGGTTCGGCGCTCTTAAATTGCCGCTTCAGGGACGCCAGGACGGACCGGGCTGGGGTGACGACGGAGCGGGCGTGGCAGGTTCCATGCCCGATAACCGTTGTATCTCCGCCCGGGACAGCTCCATGCGTTTCTGAGTACGGGCGGCGGCCCGTTCGATCTCCAACTGGCCTATGGCTTGCTCATAGCGCGCCATGCTCTGGGCATCGCCCCGATCACTGTGCGCGTCCTCCAAGGCTTCATAACGGCGTGCCAGTTCGTCCTCAAGGGCCTCGAACTGTTCGGCGTAACGCTCATCCAGATAACGCAACCAGTACTCACGTTGAATCAGGCTTTCGACAAACGCATCGGTACTTTCAGTTGCCAGGATTTGTGCGCGTAACTGTGCCTGTAGCTCGGCATTGATCGGGTTTGCGAACGCCATGTAGGTCGGCTGCCCAGGCAGCTCCAGGCCGTCGGGCCAGCCGCGGGTCAAGCCGATCCGGTAACTCAAGCGCACCTCGGCCCGGTCCATGCCCACCGCGGCGGCTTCTGCGAGTTGATCGGCCCTGCTCAACCGAAACAACTGCCGCGACAGGTTCAGCAGCGCCCGGCCCCTGAGGTCGAGCCGCTGCTGTGGGATATCGCGCAAGGCGCGGTATTCGAACACCCGCACTTCCATCTCACTGAACGTGAGGATGCGGCCATCGATACAGGTGCCATGGGTTTCGGCTTCGATGAACAGGGTACCGCGCAACTCGGCATTTTCTGCGGCCCCCGCGATAACGCCCCATACCCGTTGCGTGAGGCTTGGACGATTGAGGTTGAATTCCGAGGTCAGGCGCAACAGCGAAATGAGGTGGAAAAACCGATCATGATCCTGCGCCTGTGCCAGTTGATTCCACAGCGCTGTTCGTTGTGTCGCCAACTCCGCTGAGGTATCGGCCAACCAGGGGTCAAGTGCCGGCTGCGCGGTATTTTGCAGCGGGTTTTCAATGCTCTCAGCCGGCAGGTAGCCGGCGTCCGGATCACTATCATCGTCGTCAGAACCAGAGCCCGAATCAGCATCGGAGTCGGAGTCCGGGTCCGACTCAGTGTCGGACCCGCCATAATTGCGACGATGGGCGCGGTCGAGTTCTGCTCGCGAAAAGCCCATGACCTCATTGGCCTCATGCGCCTCGGCGTAATTGCGCATTTGTTCAAGGGCTTGCGCGGTCAGGTTATGGTTATCGGACAGGTCCGTACCTGACACCAAGCCGTCGTGCGCGCCTTCGAGTAAAGACTGCGGGAAGGACACCAGCGCATTGCCGCTCAGGTTCAGCCGGGTCAGGTGCTGCGACTCCAACGCACCCTCGGGCCAGCTTGCGATGTCGTTGTAGCTCACGTCCAATGTCTCCAGGCGACTGAAGTCCCGCATATCAAAGGCCTGCAGGTTGTTATGATTCAAGTCCAACCAACGCAAGCGCTCACTGCGCAATCGAGCAGGCAACGACGGCGCTTGCGTGAAGGCGTTGTAGGCCAGTTCCAGACGCTCAAGCTGCTCCATGCGTTGAACGGCTTCGGGCAGTGCTGTCAGCTCATTACCACTGAGTATCAACCGGTTCAATGGGCCAAAGGCGGCTAAAAACCCGTTGCTGCCTTGCGCAGTGAGCTTGACCCCCGTCAGATTGAGGCTGCGCACATGGGTAAACGGCACGGAGAGCGCGGGAAAATCACCAGGTTGGGTCGCCTGCAAGCTCAACGTCTCGACCTCGCCAGCCGAGCGCCCTTCTACCACAGCCCGAACCCAGGATTCGCGGATCGCCTGCGCGGGGGTTACTCGCTTCAGACTGTCGAGACTGTCGCCAAAAGCGCGCGCCTCGCGGGTAAACAACCAACCATTCAACTCACGCGTCAGCACGTCATGGGTCTGATACCACCGAGCGACCTGCGTATCTATTTGCAGGTCGCTCAGCCCCGTCTCGCGCAGTTGCCTGACCCTGGCCATGGCTTGCTCTTGCGTCAAGAGCGGGCTTAACGCCCTTATCGCATTTTCCGGAACCCCCTCAAAGTGTCCATTACCCGATGGCAAGGGCAGCAAATAGTGCGCTACCGAACCTGCGGTGTGCTTCGGGGGAAACACCAGGGGTTCCTGATCCAGCGCAAACCGACTCAACGCTCCCTCAGGCAATCCTTTGGTCGTCTCGACCCGACGCCGCGCTGCATTGAGTACCGTCGTGCCTTCGACGCTCAACGGGTTGCCTGCCAACTCAGTGCGCATCAACACATCTGAATCATCAATCGCAAGCGGTGCAAGGCTCGTCAACTGATTGTCACGTAAGTCCAGGCAAGCCAATTGCGCGAGGTGTTCAGCGCCTTGCGGCCATTCCCGTAGCATCGATTCGCGCAGGTTCAGCGCCGTCAGGCGGGTCAGTGCGCTGACGTCGAGGGTGCCCAGCCGGTTATATTGCAGGCTCAGCACTTGCAGCCTGTTCAACCCATTGAATTGAGCCTGTACTGCCGGGGTCACTGCGATCTGGTTGTCGGACAAGTCCAGGTGTGTCAATTCCGGCAGGATGTCCGCACTGATCGGTACCTCAGTGAGGCGACTGAAGCGCAGTTCAAGGCTTTGCGTTCCGGCGAACGCCTGGATGAAACCACTGAGCTGATCAGGCGGCACATCCTCCAGCCAATTCACCTTTAACGTTTTGACATGCGAAAAGGTACCGGCCGGCAACACTGGCAATTCGCGGATTTTTTCAGCGACCAGGGGATTGGTCGGCGACATCTTTGGATCCGGCAGTTCAAACATCGAAATATCGATATCGGTCGGCAGGCCATAGCGTTGGCATACCGCCCCGCGCCAGCTTTTCTTCAGCAACGCCAGGATGCTTGCATTCTGCCCGTCCCTCCAGCGCACCCGGAGTACGGGGACCAAAGAGGGTTCGTAGAACGGCTTGAAAATGCCGAGGTGTTCTTCACGCAGCGCTTGCACGGCGTTCATCCGCGTTTGTGGCGTGTTCCACAGGCCCATGACCACGTCCGTCATTCGACGGCCGACAGGGACCTCGCCCATCAGCAGGCTCAGTTCTCCGCGCGCAAAGCCTCTGACCATTTCGTCCAGGTTCGCCAGGTGTGGCCCGAACGACCCCGCATAATTCCTGACGTGCTCATAGGCTGGCTTGAATTCTTCATAGCTGAACGTCGACCAGTCCAGCGATAACCCGCTCCATAACCGCTCGTACCCGCTATAGAGCTCGGCAGGCAACGTGGCAATGGCGGTCTGGGCCAGATCCAGTCGCTCCAGAAGCGGCAGTTTCTGCACATAGGCGGGCCATTGCATTGGCACGTTGGGCGCCACGATCTTCAAGCGTTTCAAGCGTTGCAAGGGGCTTAAATCCAGGCCGTTGAGGACGTGGCCGTCGTAGGCGAAATAACCGAGCTCCAGGTGTTCAAGGCCGGCCAGTGCCGTCAATTGCGACGATAACTGCGCGGTCAACTGATGTGCATCGAAGCTGACTGCCAAATGTTTGAGCCCTGTGAACTGTGCCAACACCTGGGGCACGCGGGTCAACTTCGGGCTGGCATCCGTGGTTTCTACGGTTGGGAAATAGGGCGGCCGCAAGGTCAGTTTTTCGAGAGAGGGAAACTGGCTCAGAAACCCATCGATATTGGTGTCATGCAGGGCCGTACCGAGAACAGATAGTTCACGCACGTATGAAAAGTTCGCCGTCAATGAAGGCAACGGTTCATTGAGGGTCAACGCCAAGGCATCGGCACTCGGCACTTTCCCGGCCAACCAAGAACGGCCCCAGCTACGCTTGAGCGCTTCCCCGGCGAGGAAATTGCTCTGACGATTGGCTACCGACGAGCGATTGACCCAATGATTGAGCGCGTCATGCAGCGCCTGGCGCTCTTCAAACAGCGCTTTCAACCTGCTGACGATTGCTCGGCCATCGTTCCCCGCCCGTACCAGCTCAAGGAAAAACGCATTGATCTGCACCTCATCCAGATCCGGATAGATTATGCGCACCTGATGAGCCAGCAGCGGGCTCACACTCGGCCCCCGCCCACTGGCCTGATAACCTATCAGCGTGTCGTTGATGCGCACCGGCGGCTTGAACCTGGGCACTTTTGGCTCCAGCCACGCCGAGGCCTCCAGACGATGCGCATCGGCTTGCTCGATCAGTTTGCGTTGCAACACGGCGTGTTGGCTGACCTGCGGCACTCCCAGGCTCTGGCGCGCCTCATCGGGCAAGGCATGCATCAGCGAGGCGAAAAAGTTGTCGCCCTCCGGTGCCAGACTGTTGAGTGCTTCGCCCCGCTCATCGAACGCCTGGTAGCTGGGGCCGTGCTTGACCAAGTATTTTTTCTGCGCCGCGGTGGATGCACCAATGCTGTCGATCAGCGTGCCACGCGTGTGGGTGCTGCGCACTTCCAGGCGCAACGTATCCGGCCAGCCCGGCAGCGTTTGAAGGGCATGCAGCGCCAGCCGTCGGCTGTCGGCCGCGGCAATCGTCTCGCTACGCAGCCCGGCGTAGGCTCGGGCCAACCGTCCTTGTCGCGCATACCAGCGAGCTTCCTCGAGCATGTTCAAGGGTACGCGCGCGGTGGCGGCTAGCCGTTCAAGCTCATCGACACGGGCGTGGTCGAGCACCGTTTGCGCTGCCGCCTTGCTGAGCCCCGGGCAGGTGCGTTGCAACAGGCTGATACGCTTGTCCAGCGGCTCGGTGCCGCCGTAGATACTGTCGAAAATCGCCGGCCTGCGCTCGCGCGCATAGTCGGCCAGTCGCTGGTTGAACCTCGCCTTGCGCGCGTCGAGGCTGCCTGGGCCGTCGGTGCCGAGCAACTGCACCCGCTCTGAATCGTCCAACGCCAATAGAATCCGCGCAGGCACTTCGCCGCCGAGAATATCGCTGCGCCCCACCTTGATCGGCAGCGCTGCGCGCCCTCCTTTAAACGAGCGGTGAGCACCATACTTGACCGACCGGCCGAAGGTACCGGCCCCCTCGAACACTTCCAGTACGCGCCCTCGCGGCCAACCGGGCATTTCAACGATCAACGGCAGCGCATACAGGTACAGGTCATCAATATCACGGGTACCCTCTAGTTGCTCGATCACCCGTGACACATCTGCATCCGCCTTGAACAGGCGCAGCGTATCAATCAGCTCGGGCGGCGCAAGCGTATGGTCCATATGCATCTTGCGCAGCGTGTTGTCGCTGACGCCGCTGACATCGGCGATCTTGAGCAACTCCTGGTCAGTGAATACCTCGGTTTGATGCCCCATGCGCCGCAACAGCGTCAACCGATCCCACTCCAGCGGGCGCTCCAGGGTATGCCGCCAGGCGCCGTGACCGTTGTGCTCAAGCACCGGTTGGTAGGCCTGGGGGTCGGTGGGGTGCTTGATCCGCCACTTCTGAATTGACTCGTCAAAGTATTGCTCGTAAACCTGAGGGCCTTGGCGGATATAGGTCCTGCCCTCTTTCACATACTGCCCTTGGGCGTTGGGGTAGGCGGCGCGGTCCAGGGTCACGGGGTGTTCATAACCACTCAGGCTCGGCTTCCACAAGCGTACCTGGCCATCGGGCCGCTTAACCTCGCTCAGTGCCTCGATCACCGGCTCGGCCTTGGCCGCTCGCCAGCGACTGACGCCCGCCCCCACACCGGCCATCACGGCGATCTGTGCCAGGTTCTCGGCCACGTCAATCAAGTGCGCCTTGGCCACCTGGCGGTCACCTTCGCCCCATTCAATCGCACCTTCCAGGGTTTCATAGAGCAACTGCCCGGCCATCACCCCCATCATGACCTCGCCCAGCACCGGTACGAACATCGACACCATGTTCAACCCCAGCATGCCGATTTCCAGCAGGTGCGCCAGTTTGGCGTCACGGGCCTTGGCATCCACGTCCGCGGTGGGCACGGCATGGGCCCGTGCATCTGCGATTACCTGCTCGCGGTGTTGCTCGTAGAAGTACTGCCAAGGGTCGATGTTCGCCGCCCAGATCCCTTTACCGCGCCGCGTGCGCGTTGAGGGATCAAGGAAAGGGTCGGGGTTGGGTTCAAGCTTGGCAGGCGCCTCGGGCGGCAACTCCTTGATGCCGGTGATGAAGTGCGGCGTGGTGAAATCCAGCAATTTCTTCCACGGTGAGCGCCAGATGTCGGTGGGTGAGTCGGCGGCTTTCTGGGTGAACTGGCTGAAGTAGTAGGGCCGCTTGTCGTAGGGCACGAAGCGACTGAAAAACTGCTGGTACGGCGTCGGCGAGGGATCATTGGCCTTGGCCGGGTCGCGGGCGGTGAACAGGCGCTTGAATTCAGCCTGCATTTGCCGCCAGCGGTAGCGCTTGAGCGGATGCTCAGGGTCCTGGGGCACATAGATGATCAGCTCGTCCGGGTAGCTGTATTTCTTGCAGATCGAGAACACCATGCAGCCGGTCATCCGCAGCCGCATCAGGCCCAGGGTCCTGAACCAGACCTGCTTGTCGCCCATCCAGGGATGAATTTCACCCTCGATCACCGACAGCAGCATGCGGTGATCGGCCGGCTCGATATCGCCGGTCAACAGTGCCTGCTCGGCGGCGGCCCTGACGGCGGCCTTCTGATTGGCGATGAACTGGTCACGTAGGGTGACTTGCGCGCTGGCGTCTTCGGGGTAGAAAAATGATTGCAGGTAGGCCTGGTATTTGGCGCCGATATTGAGGTTTCGACACAGCGTCAAAAACTGGCTGACCTTCAGGTTGATCGCCACCGAGTGGTAGGTGCCGGAGGTGCCGGTGGCTTGCATGAACCCGGAGGTCTTGTGGTAAGCGCCCTCCTTGCACTCGTAGGCCTCAAAGTTGTGCAAGGCCGCTTCCAGCAGGGGCAGTTTCAAAAACTCGAAATCCCCCGCCTCGACTTCGGCAATCCCCACCGCCAGCGGGCGGCGCAGGCACAACAGGGTTTTGTCGACATCGAGGTCCAGTCGGTACTGATCCTTCAGGGCTGTGAGCAGCAAGGGCCGGGCGAAGTCGTCGATGCCCTGGAAGGAGGCCATCGTCTTGTCCAGTTGCGTCTGGGTGGTGAGGTTGGCAAGAAAACGGCCGGTCACCTCATTGCGTTGCTCAGGCGTGGCGTTCGCGAGCCACGCTGGCATGACCGTGCTGGCGTCCTTGAGCGCCTGCTTGCGGGCCGGCGTCGCGCTGATCAGCCAATCAGGACTGCTGCGCTCCAGGAAGTCACCGTGCAGGCTTTGGGTGGCGTTGAGCTTTTTCACCGGCTCAGGTACGTCGTTGGTTGGCACGCCCGGCGAAGAAAGCTGGGATGAAGAGTCCATCGTGTCACTCCTTTGAAATGGACTGACAGCACATCACGGCGCCCGCTAGGCCAGGCGGTGCATATATGACGTCGTGCGCGTTCGGGGCGGGGCGCCGGCAGTGGTATTCCTGTACCGCCTGCGGGGTCACCACATTCGATTTCCTGTCGCTTCTATCAAACAGGTAAAAGGATTTCATCATGCCCACCCCGAGCACCCCCACGACCCTGAGCCAACTGCCCGCCCAGGCCATCCATGCGCATTTCGCTACGCGCCCGGCCTTGTATTCCGTGGTGTTCAACGCCCTGCGCAGCCGTATCCTGGAGCGCTATCCGTCGCTCAAGCTGGACTTGGCTACCGTCAAGCTGGCCATCCCGCACCCCGATGGGGTGTACACCTACCGGTCGTTGATGGAAGTTGCCATCGCCCATGTGCTCAACCCACAGCTGCTCGACCTGCAGCCAAAACGCGAGCTGGCGTACTACTTGACGCAACAGATCCCCACGATCCTCAAGCCTGATGCCGCGCCGCTGATCGACATGCAGGCAATCGCAAGCATCATTGATGAACTGCCCGAATCGATTCACCTGTATTTCCAGGCTGCGCTGGCCGACTACTGGAGCGAAACCGACAGCCATGGCAGCAGCCGTTGGCAGTGGCTGGGCGAATTTCTCAACGGCCGGATGACGGCAATAGCCGCCAGCCAATCGAGCTTGAACCCGACCCAGCGGGACATGCTCAGGGTCGTCGCTACCTGGCCGGTGCAAGCCGAGCGCCTACCCCAATCCTCACCCGCCACCTATGTTTATTTGATTGAGAACACATTCACCCATGCCGGCGAACAGGTCAGCCTGCTAACCCCCGACCTGCTGCTGGTGCGCGACAAGCAGGTGCTGCTGTACAGCGTGGCCGGGAATATCCAGGCGTTTGACGGCCTCGATGACTTCGGTGTTGCCTGGGGAGCCAGGATGCAGGCGCGCTTCCAGTTCGACAGCCTTACGTGGCGGCGCAACGAACCGGACGGCAATGTGTTCGAGCAACAGGCCGGCCTGATCCTCAATCAGCAACTGGAAGATCTGGCGACGTTGAAATTTCAGGGCCAGGACGAAAGAACGCTTGAACGACGCCTGGGAAAACTCACCGATCCGGCGCTGCTGTTTACCCAGGTGCCGACAGCCGCTGAGCCGACCTTGCAAAAGGTCAATGAGCAACTGCCGCCATGGCTCGCCCAGGCCAGCGCCACCGACCGTTTTGCCTACCATCGCCACGTACAGGACATGGCGCAGGTGCTGCAACGCAACCAGGGCCGCTCGTTCAACGAGGGCATTGAAAACATCTACGGTTTCAGCCGCGCCGCGCTGCGCAAGCAGATGCAAGCCGATCATGGCGACTGCGACCCTGACGAAGTGGTGCTGGACTTTGCCGTGGCCGCCGGTTATCCAGGCGGCGCCGGTATTATCGAGCATGTGCGCATGTCGCTGACGGAGTTGGCGCTGAAGAACCTGGCCGGCAAACCTAAAGGCACACTGACGCTCTCAGCCAAAGGCTCCCAGGCGCTGCCGACCTGGCTGGACGAAGACTACCTGCTGGGCAGTACCGGGCTGATCCAGCGTGTCGATATCGGCGCCACCTATCCACAAACAATCAAAGACACCTTGTTGTCCGACACGGTTGACGCGCGCCGCCGGGAAACCCTGTTTACCCGCGAACTCAAGGTCAAGCTGCCGATGCAGGCACTGGAATACAAGATTCGCGGGCAGCATGGCGTCACCGTCACCGGTTATCGCTACGTCAAAGCGTTGATG
This sequence comes from Pseudomonas sp. GZJR-8, assembly GCF_002916705.1. Taxonomy (NCBI): domain Bacteria; kingdom Pseudomonadati; phylum Pseudomonadota; class Gammaproteobacteria; order Pseudomonadales; family Pseudomonadaceae; genus Pseudomonas; species Pseudomonas sp. GZJR-8. The sequence goes on from NZ_JXSI01000005.1 coordinate 192,123, forward strand.
GGTGAAATGCCCTCGGACCGAATCGTCGACGAACAGGAGATTGTTCTGCGCCCATTGGCCCTGTGCCGCAAGCCCGGGGCCGCACCGGATGAAGTCAACAACGCGTTCATTATCGAGCCGCGTGATACGAGTGTCGGCCCGCACCTGCTGTACCAGCCGCTGTATGCCGAGGCCCTGCATGAATACCCGACCCGCCAGGCCTTGCTCGACGCACTGGCCGCGCCCGGTGCGTTGCAAGACACGGTGCTGGCGTGGCTGAGCGACACGGCCCGCCCCATCTATGACCATGGCGGCATCAAGGAACCGCACATCATTCGTTTCCTGCCCGGGGATGAATTCAGCATCCCTGAAAAGCCAGCACCTGCGACGCTCGCCGTCGATGAAGGCGCGGGCGAATGGCTGCAATCGCAAGTCAACGGTCAACTGCTCAATCATCTGTTCGGCAGCACGGCACGGGCCTTGGTCGACCTGGCGGACCGCGAGTCGGTGTCCAACCACGAAAGCCGCTGGGCCGTCGTGATGGAAGGCGCGTGGTTGCTGTTCAATACCCTACTGTTACCGCTGGTACAGGGCCCGGCCATGCTGGCTGGTTGGTTCATGGTGCTGGTCAGCAGCCTGGAGCAGGATCTGGCCGGCCTGGACAGCAACGATCCCACCACCCGTGAGCTGGCCCTGATCGATCTTTTGCTCAACACCGCCATGGTGCTGCTGCACGCCACTGCCCCTTCCGATCGGTCTGGACAGCCGTTGTCGGAGCCCTCCGCGCAGGAGCATGCCCTGCACCTGGAAACGTGGCGACGCCCGGTGGGCCTGCCCGCTGCGCAAGAAGCGCCCATAGTGCGCCATGGCCCAGTATCGCTGCCCGGTGAACCACCGGCGACCGGCCACACGGCCCTGGACTTCGGTCACTCGATTGCCAGCCCTCAAGCCGGCGCGAAGTTGCTCAAGGCGCTGCTCGATGTGCAAGTTCCGTGGCCCACTCCGCTACCCTCCCCTCTAACACACGGTGTTCTCAAAGGGCTGTACTGGATTGACGGCAAGTGGCACGCCAGCATCGGCGGGTTGTTGTTTCAGGCGAACGTGGTGCCGGGTTTCAACGAGGTCTACCTGGTGCATCCGGACCATCCCCAGCATCCCGGCTTCAAGCTGGTCAGCGATGGCCAAGGGCATTGGCGGCTGGACCGGCGTGCCAGGCTGGAGGGTGGCATGCCCAGGGACAGCTTGAGTGGGTGGAAGTCAAAGCGTGACCAGCGTATTCGCACGTTAAAACAAGAATTTGACGCGCTCTTGATAGAGATGAATTCAGAAGTGATCTCTACCGCTGTGTTGGAGTCCATCTTGAATACGACCCGCGCCAATCTGGCCGACCAGGCAACACTTCTGAGAAAGGACTGGCTACTCCTCGGCACCTCAGCCAGCATCCCGCAGCTTCACGCCCAGGTCGCCAGGCGCCACGCGGCCAGGCGAGTCGATACAGCACATGCCAGGGCCCAGTGGGAAACAGCACTCGACAACTACCAACGAAACGGCCGGACATTGATCCCTGTGATGCAACGAATCGAAGCCAAGGCCGATGAACTGATGCAAGCCGACCGCACAGATTCCACACGCAGGCAAACACGAGATAAGGCCACAAGAATCATCTATAGCTACTGGAGTTCGGTCTTTGCGTGTCTGGCGCAAAAAATGGCCGACACTCTGGTAAGCGACAACGGCGAAAACTCCGACGAGCTCGGTGAGCGCGCCAATCGAGAATTACCGGAAAACATCACACATGCCTACGATGAGTACATCAACACCAAAAAGCGCCAAGTAGCGGCCCTCAATCAAATGATCGAGCCGGCAGAACAGATCGAGACCTTCCTCAAGCAAGCCGACCCTGCACTGCGCCCATTACTGTTGGAAGGAGACCCTTCCGATCAAAACATCTCCTCAGTGGCGATCAAACAGCATGCACTGCTAGTGTTCACTGATTTGGTGTTCAATCGAACCCATCGCCCAATGGGGGTGATGGAGTTTCCGTTCATCCGTGTACTCCACGACCCCCAAATCGTCAGCATTGTGCTCGCACATACAGAAATGCGCACCACCTCAGGCTACTCGACGGTGGAGCAAATCAATGTCCTCAAGGGTGCCCTTGAGCGCTATGAGCAACTGGAGAATGCCGTTAAGTCGTTGTACGAAATGAACTCCGGTTTCGTGCGGGAGGCTTATCGCGTGTCGTACCTGGAACACCTGGGTGAGGCACGTTCAAGCCTTGAGGCGCAACTGGCCAACTTGATCCTCGTTGAAGAAAAGATTGCCCCCAGGCCGGCTCTCGACAAAACCAAACGACAAAAATCCACCACCCGGCGGGTGATCAAAACCGCAGACAAGAAGAGTCTGGTGGGCGACATGCGTACGCACCAGCCCAATGAACCGGGCAATTATGTCGACATTGCCGACCCACTCACCGGCGCAATCATCGCCTCTTACCACGAACATCCCAGCGAAGGCGTTTGGAAAATCGTCAAGCCCGAGAGTGTGCCGGCAAAAACGCCCGCGCCTGTGGTTCGCTCATTGAAAAGAATCAAAGCGGATGCACAAACCATCGAAAACGAGCGAACCAGTATCAATGAACGTATTAGCTTCCAACAGCGCAAACTCCAGGAGCCCAGTCAACGCGAGACAGTCAACCCCAGGGATTGGGAGGAGATGCTGAGTCAACATGCGGCAAAATTTTCAGCATTGGCCAAGGAGCTTGAGAGCGCGACTGGCGAAGAAGCCGCTGCCCTGCGCAAGCGCTACGATGACGCGGCAAAAGCTGCCTCTAAACAGGCTCACAAGGTGTGCGCCGAAGGGTATCTGTTACAGCGCCCCAAAGCCTACAAGGTCGATTATTTACACACACATGGTTTTGTTGATATCAACCTGGTGAAGAAAAAAAAACGTATTCCACTGAAGGCCGGTGACTTTCTCACCGAATATGTCATACGTGACAAACGTAAAATCAAACCAGGAATAAAGTGGGAGGAAGCTAACCTGTGGTACGCGCACTTCCATTACACCTCCGTCGACTCTCCCGTCTCACCGCCTAATTACGGCCACCTGAAGACCCCAGCAGAACGCCTGTTTACGCGCAAAGAACTGATGGAGCGGGACAAGGCCAATAACCGCGTCGTGATCTATCTGGATGACGCACGGATCGATGCGCCGCTTGATCAGAAGCTGTTCCTGCACCTGGAGGTGTAGGGTCGTTCTTGATCGTTTCCACTCGTGGGAACGATCAAGAAGCAGGGTTCAGAGGGCTGATACAAGCCAGCCGCGTGCTGCCCAATTGTCTATGCTCTGTAAGACAGCCTTGCGCACGAGGGTTTTATGAACGATCCAGCCAACAACAAGCCGCCAACCTTCTGGCAAATGCTCCACAGCGTCCTGGCAGCGGCCTTTGGTGTTCAGAGCGGCAAGAACCGCACCCGTGACTTTACCCACGGCAAGCCCAGCCACTTTGTGATCCTGGGCCTGCTTTTCACGGCGGTATTTGCCTTGACGTTGTTCGGCATCGTCAAGCTTGTGCTGCACTTGGCCGGGGTTTAACGCAGCAGTAATTGCAGGCTGAACGGGTACCGGTAGGATGCCGGCTTGCCTACGGCCGACAGTGCGCGAAAATCCACCGACGGCGTCGACGCCTGCAACTGTCGCGCCTGGTCGGCATCGATCAGTTGGAACAATGCTTGTTGACGGTCGCGCGTGCCGGTCGCGCCGATATCGATACCCTTGGCATGGTCATTGATCAACACCATCGCCCATCCGCCCAAAGTGAAGTGCCCTGCCACCAAGGTACTCAGGCGCCCATCCAAGCGTGCCCTGAGGATTTCTGGCGAGCTATTGAGCGCACTGAACAATACGTCTTTACCCGGCACCCGCCCGCTGTCTTGCAGGGCCTGCATGGCACCCAGTGCCATTTCATCATTGGCCGACCACACCAATGCGGCCTGCGGGTAGCGTTTGAATAACAGTGTGGCCTGCTCAAAGGCACGCTGGCGGTTCCACTCACCGTAGACAAGCTGACGCAGACGCACTTGGGGGTGCTCGGCCAACGCACGGCGCAAACCTTTTTCACGCAACTGCGCAGCCGGGGTGTTCTTGGCTCCGGAAAACGCCAACAGCTCAAGGGATGCCCCTGGCGCGAGCGGGGCATGGTTGCCTAGCAGGTCGATGAGCATCAGGTAACCGGCCTGCTCATCGTCGGCCACCAGGCTGCCGATCCACTCAGCGTCTTTATGGGCATCCAGCAATTGCACCTGATCGCCGGTCAGTGCGTTATTCACAATCAGTAGCTTGACCCCACTGCCCCGGGCCATGCGCAAGATCGGCGGGGCTACATATTGCTCATTGACCAGCACCAGATAGTCGGGCCGCTGACTGCCTTGCAGCGTCTCACGGGCTTGTGCCAGGGTGTTATCGGCATTCCGCTCGGAATAGCGCACGCGCAAATCCAGGCCGAGGTCCTTGGCGGCGGCCTGCATGAATTGCGCATAACTGACCCAAAAGGTTTCCGTGGACGAGCCTGGGTTAAGAAAAACCACCGACGCCGCCCGGGCCATCGCCCCGTACGTCGATCCTGCTAACCACATACACGTAATCAGAACCTTCAACATGGTTGTTTCGAGCCTGGAATATTGATCGCCATAATAGTGGCAATGCGACAGCAAATCGAGGCTCAGTCAACGCTCTTTTACTGGTGGCTGACCCAGAACACGGCCGTCCCGACCACCAAGATGATCAGGAACAGAATGGCCCAAGCATCCACGGTACTGTCAGGTTTACGGGCTTTGGTGGAATTGCTCATTGCATCGCCTCTTGTCAGTTTTATAGGTGACGGCACTAAGACTCGACCACAGTAAAGACCAGAGTTGCCCCTATGACAAATGTGGGTATGGCGATAACAGTTCTCATTAGTCAGTTTGGTTATTTACATATACCCAAACATCACTTTTGCGCATATACGCAAACTGGTATCGTGCGCCGGCTCCGTTGGGAGTGCGCGGCCGTGCGCGCAGATTTGCCGAGAACAGGACCTATATGTACGTATACGACGAATACGATCAGCGCATCATCGAGGACCGCGTCAAGCAGTTCCGTGATCAGACCCGACGCTACTTAGCAGGTGAACTGAGCGAAGAAGAGTTCCGCCCTCTGCGCCTGCAAAATGGCCTTTATGTTCAGCGCTTTGCGCCGATGCTGCGGGTCGCCGTGCCCTATGGCCAGCTGACTTCGCGCCAGACGCGAATGATGGCCAGGATTGCCCGCGACTTCGACAAAGGCTATGCCCACATCAGTACCCGCCAGAATGTGCAGTTCAACTGGCCGGCCCTGGAAGACGTGCCGGACATCCTGGCTGAACTGGCCACTGTGCAAATGCACGCCATTCAGACCAGCGGTAACTGCCTGCGCAACGTGACCACCGATCAGTTTGCCGGCGTCGCTGCCGACGAGTTGATCGACCCACGGCCGTGGTGCGAGATCGTGCGCCAGTGGACTACCTTCCACCCTGAGTTCGCCTACCTGCCGCGCAAGTTCAAGATCGCCATCAATGGCTCGACCTCGGACCGCGCCGCCATCGAAGTGCACGATATCGGCCTGGAGCCGGTGTACAACGCTGCCGGTGAGCTGGGTTTCCGCGTGCTGGTGGGTGGTGGATTGGGCCGTACCCCGGTGGTCGGCGCGTTCATCAACGAGTTCCTGCCGTGGCAGGACCTGCTGAGTTACCTCGACGCCATCCTGCGGGTCTACAACCGCTACGGCCGTCGCGACAACAAGTACAAAGCCCGGATCAAGATCCTGGTCAAAGCGCTGACCCCTGAGGTGTTTGCCCAGAAAGTCGACGCCGAAATGGAACACCTGCGCGGCGGCCAGACCACTCTGACCGAAGCCGAAGTGCACCGCGTCGCCAAGCATTTTGTCGATCCTGAATATAAAGCCCTGAGCAACCAGGACGCCGAACTGGCCGCCCTTGACCAGCAACACCCAGGTTTCGCCCGCTGGCGCACGCGCAACACCCTGGCGCACAAGAAGCCAGGCTATGTGGCGGTGACCCTGTCGCTCAAGCCCACCGGCGTTGCCCCAGGCGATATCACCGACAAGCAGCTGGACGCCGTTGCCGACCTGGCCGAGCGCTACAGCTTTGGCCAACTGCGTACCTCCCACGAGCAGAACATCATTCTTGCGGACGTCGAGCAAAGCCAACTGTTCACCCTGTGGGGCGAGTTGCGCGAAGGCGGTTTTGCCACGCCGAACATTGGCCTGTTGACCGACATCATCTGCTGCCCGGGCGGCGACTTCTGCTCCCTGGCCAACGCCAAGTCGATCCCGATTGCCGAATCCATCCAGCGCCGTTTCGACGACCTGGACTACCTGTTCGACATCGGCGAGCTGGACCTGAACATCTCCGGTTGCATGAACGCCTGTGGTCACCACCACGTCGGCCACATCGGCATCCTGGGCGTGGACAAGAAAGGCGAAGAATTCTACCAAGTGTCCCTGGGTGGCAGCGCCAGCCGCGATGCGAGCCTGGGCAAGATCCTTGGCCCATCCTTCGCCCAGGAAGCCATGCCCGAGGTGATCGGCAAGCTGATCGAAGTCTACATCGAACAGCGCACCGAAGATGAACGTTTCATCGACACCTACCAGCGCATCGGCATCGACCTGTTCAAGGAGCGCGTCTATGCAGCGAATCATTAAGAACAACGAAGTCGTCGACGAAACCTGGCACCTGCTGCCCAAGGACGCGAGCTTCGACGGCATCTCCAACTGCGACGACCTGATCGTGCCGCTGGCCCTGTGGCGCGAACACGGCCACGCCCTCAAGGCCCGCGATGGCGGCCTGGGCGTGTGGCTGGACGCCGATGAAGAAGCCGAGGAAATCGGCGCCGACGTGGAACACTTCCAGGTCATCGCCCTGAACTTCCCGGCGTTCACCGATGGCCGCAACTACTCGAACGCCCGCCTGCTACGTGACCGTTATGGCTACAAGGGCGAACTGCGGGCGATTGGCGATGTGCTGCGTGACCAGTTGTTCTACCTGCACCGCTGCGGGTTCGATGCCTTCGCCTTGCGCGCCGACAAAGACCCGTACGAAGCGCTGGAAAGTCTCAAGGACTTTTCGGTGACCTATCAGGCTGCGACGGACGAGCCGCTGCCGCTGTTCCGTCGACGCTGAGTATCAAAATGTGGAAGGGGGCTTGCCCCCGATGACGGAGTACCAGTCAACAGATTCGTTGCCTGATCCACCGCTATCGGGAGCAAGCCCCCTCCCACATTTGGTCCTGCTTGGCTCTGCAAATTTGGGTGGGCAGACCAAGGCCAACGTCGCCCCGTGCATTGCGCTGGTACGTGACCAGTGGTTCATCCCCCGGCGCCCCCGCCAATACCGCGTGGCCATGAAGCAATCTTCACACTATAGGGTGAGCATTCGCTGTAATCGAACTGTCCTCTACTGATCAGCAGTTTTTAACCTCACTGACGACTGGAGTTCCTCATGGCGAAAATCAACCTGGCCCAGCAACTGGCGACCACCCTTGAACAGGCGGGTATCAAGCGCATCTGGGGCCTGACCGGTGACAGTCTCAATGGCCTGACCGACGCACTGCGCAGCATGGACAGTATCGAGTGGATGCATGTGCGCCACGAAGAAGTCGCCGCCTTTGCCGCCGGTGCCGAAGCCGCCGCCACGGGGGAGTTGACGGTGTGTGCCGGCAGTTGCGGGCCGGGCAACCTGCATTTGATCAATGGTTTGTTCGACTGCCATCGCAACCATGTGCCGGTGCTGGCGATTGCTGCGCAAATTCCGTCGTCAGAGATCGGCCTCAACTATTTCCAGGAAACCCATCCCCAGGAACTGTTCAAGGAGTGCAGCCATTTCATCGAGCTGGTGAGCAACCCCGAGCAGATGCCCCAGGTACTGCACCGTGCCATGCGCTCGGCAATCCTCAACCGCGGCGTAGCGGTGGTGGTGATTCCGGGGGATGTGTCGTTGCTTGAAGTGGAAGATAAACTCAAGCCCTGGCCAGCTCTGCACGCACCGCGCACCTTACCGGCTGAGCAGGACCTGCAACGCCTCAGCGAGATCCTTCAGGGCAGTGAAAAGGTCACCCTGCTGTGCGGCAGCGGCTGTGCCGGTGCCCACGACCAAGTCGTAGCGCTGGCCGATGCGCTCGGCGCGCCGGTGGTGCACGCGTTGCGCGGCAAGGAACATGTGGAGTGGGATAACCCGTTTGACGTGGGCATGACCGGCCTGATCGGTTTCAGTTCCGGTTACCACGCCATGCTCGACTGCGACACTTTGATCATGCTCGGCACCGACTTCCCCTACCGCCAGTTCTACCCCACCGATGCCAAGATCATTCAGGTTGATCGCGACCCGCAAGCCCTGGGACGACGCGCCACGCTGGATCTGGGCATCGCCGCCGATGTCAGGGAGACCATCGATGCCCTGCTGCCGCGCCTGACCCGCAAGACCGATCGCAGCTTTCTTGAGACCTCGTTGAAGCACTACGAGAAGGCCCGTCAAGGGCTGGATGACTTGGCGCAACCCTCCAAAGCGAATCGACCGATCCACCCCCAGTACGTCGCACGCTTGCTCAGCGAGCTGGCCGACGATGATGCGATCTTCACCGCCGACGTCGGCTCACCCACGGTGTGGGCGGCGCGTTATTTGAAGATGAATGGCAAACGCCGGCTGATCGGCTCGTTCAATCATGGCTCTATGGCCAACGCCATGCCCCAGGCCATCGGCGCCCAGGCGGCATTCCCTGGGCGCCAGGTGATTTCAATGTCGGGCGATGGCGGGTTTACCATGTTGATGGGGGATTTCATTTCACTGGCGCAGTTGAATCTGCCGGTCAAACTCATTGTGTTCAATAACTCGTCCCTGGGGTTTGTGGCCATGGAAATGAAGGCTGCCGGGTACCTGGACACTGGCACCGAGCTGAAAAACCCGGACTTCGCGGCCATGTCCAATGCCATGGGCATCCTGGGGATTCGCGTGGAGCAATCCGAAGACCTCGAGCCGGCTTTGCGCCGCGCATTGGCCCATGATGGCCCGGTGCTGGTAGACGTGGTGACCGCCACTCAGGAACTGGTGATGCCGCCAAGTATCAAGCTGGAACAGGCCAAAGGGTTCAGCTTGTATATGCTCAAAGCGGTGATGAGTGGGCGCGGGGATGAGGTGATTGAACTGGCCCGGACCAACTGGCTGCGTTAAACGAAAAGGTGGGAGGGGCTTGCTCCTCCCACACCTGAGCGCATTGCCCGATCAAGCCTTCTGTTTTTCTACCCATTTGCCGTAGGCATCGATAAATGCTTGCAAGAATGGTTTGGTCTTTTCCGACACCTTGCCCGCCTCATCGAACACACTGCCCGCCCCACCCAGGTAAGCTTCCGGCTGCTGCATGCACCACACATCCAGGAACACCAGTGACTGGCGCAGGTGATGATTGGCGCCGAAACCACCAATGGCACCTGGCGACACACTGATGATCGCACCAGGCTTGCCGCTCCAGGCGCTTTGCCCATATGGACGAGAACCTACGTCGATAGCGTTCTTCAACGCTGCCGGTACGGAGCGGTTGTATTCCGGGGTCACGAACAGCACCGCGTCGGATGAACTCACCTGTTGGCGGAAAGTACTGTAGGCTGCGGGCGGTGTTGCACCGTCGATGTCCTCGTTGTAGAGCGGCAAGTCGCCGATTTCAACAATGTTCAACTTGAGATTGGCAGGCGCCAGCTCGGCCAAGGCCAGGGCGACCTTGCGGTTGATCGACGCTTTTCTCAAGCTGCCCACCAGGACGGCAATCGTGTAGACCTTGCTCATTGAGGTTTCCCGACTTCTGAATAAAGGAGCTTGTAGTTATAAAGGCTTAGCGGCGTGTTCACCAGAGGGTTTCGATGATTACCGGGGCGTTTTCCTTGCAGTAACCTGCGTAGGAAGTGTCTGAAAATATCAGCGAATAGTATTTTTTTCTTATAGGTAAACTACCCCGCTCCCTGACGGTCTACAGAACCGCAAATCGAGCGTTTATCTCCAGAGGTTCTAAACAGATGGCAGCAGTACTAGTCGGACAGTTCCATGCCAGAGACGCGGAAGGCCGCGTATATTCAGTGCATGAGTTCCAGGAATCCAACCCGGCGCAAGGCGACCTGGCTGGCTCGACGCCCACCACCACCTACAAGCTGGCCATTGGCGACCGTGTAGAGAAACTGGAAGGCGATGAATTCAAACTGATCCAGTCGGGGACCATTCTCGTCCGCGAATCGAAAACTACCCTGGCATCATAAGGGTCCCCGTTTGTACACCCGCTCAGTCCTGGCCATCGATGGCGTTGACTGGGCCGGGGCCATCAAGGACTGCGGATCTGCGTCACTTCGATGCCCTGCTCACTTTGTTTGAGCGTCACCACCAGTTGCCCTCTCTCCCCCTCCACCGCGTACATCGAGCGCTTGTAGCCCGACCGGTTGGACGCGGGGTACGCCTCCACTTGCTTGATCAAGGTAACCGCCAACACAGTGCCGACCTGCTCGTTCACTTTTTCCTGGGAACGGATGAACGTTTCAAGTGCAAGGCCTTCGGATGGGTGTTCCGTGGGGTCGTTGAAGAGGTAAGCCGCCACGCATCCCACGGTCACAAGAACCACGAGTTGCTTGGCCGTCACCCCGAAGAACGTCGAGGGTAGAGGCATTTGAGACCAGACCTGTTTTTTGTTGTAAATACCGGCAAGCCGGCATTGGTCGTTGCTGATCAGACGCACCATTCTAATGAGGTCATGGCCGAGCGCCATAGGCCGGGGCGACCCGCGCAGTCTTTTTTGCGCCTGAGGGCTTGCACCATTGAATACCCATCGCGCTGCACATAGACTCCGGCCATGCGTTTACGTCATATCGAAGTGATTCAGGCCATCTTGCAAACCGGACACCTGGGCACGGCCGCCGAATGGTTGCAACTCTCTGTGGGTGAAGTAGACGCAATCCTGAAGGACGCCGAGTTGCAGCTGGGGTTCATGCTGTTTGCCAGCGTGCGCGGTCGGCTCCAGGCAACACGGGAAACGCTGGAGTTGCAGACGCACATTGCCCAACTGTACGAAGCCTTTGAGCCAGTACAGCGATTGGCCAGCCGTTTGAAACACCATCACGCTCCAACCCTGCGTGCCCTTTGCACCCCGCCTCTGGCCAACCAGCTGTTGCCGCACAGCATCGCCGTGCTGCGCAGACGTTTCCAGGATACGCCGTGCAATCTGTCGAGCCAGCCGACCCGGGATATCGTCAGGAGCCTGCTGCTGCACGAAGCGGATGTGGGCCTGAGCCTGCATGACCCGGAACATGCGCAAATCCAAAGCACGGTGCTGGCCCAGGGCAAGCTGCAATTGCTCGCGCCCCATGGCTGGCTCAAACCCAGGCAGAAGTACATTGCGCTGCAAGACCTGGCCGGGCAGTCGCTGATTGGACTTGAGGGGCATGACCCGCTCAGCCGCCTGCTGGATGCCAAGTTGCAAGCCCTGCGCCCGCTGCCGGTGGTGCAAACGCGGGTGCAGACGTACCAGATGATGCGCAGCATGGTCGAGGCCGGAGAAGGCTTGGCGATTGTCGACCCCTTTACCGCCTTTGGTGCAAGGGAGGCCGGGCTGGATGTATGCCCGGTGTCGCCCCCCATACTGGTCAGCCTCTATGCACTGACCCTGAAGGACGGTGCGACATCACCAGCCTTGAATGCGCTGCTGGAAATAGTCACCCAGAAAGCCGAAAGCCTGGCTTGCAACGACACCAAACCCTTGTAGAAGCGAGTTCAGACTGCTTCCACCTCGGTCTTGAACAACCGATACCAGAAAATCGCCACCTCGCGTGTTTGTGGATCAATCCCGCGATAACGCAGTTGGTCTATCCCGCCCATCACGTACCCGCAGCGCTCATACAGGCGGCAGGCACCCAGATTATTGTTCTGGGTTTCCAGCATCATGCCCGGTAGGTTTTTCTTGCGCGCCCAGAACTGCGCCACATCCAGCAGCGCCTTGGCCACGCCATGGCGTCGCGCCGGCAACACCACGGCCAACTCATCAACATGCGCAAAACCGTTCCAGTTGGTGCTGACCACAATGTGCCCTACCGCACGGTCATCCAGGTAGGCCATGAAGATCGCACTGTCGGCGGCATCGCGAAAGCTGGCGAACTCTTCCGGGTCGATGCCATAGCATTTGCGATACGGCAGGACGCGCTCAACCGGCCATTGCTCGACGCGCTGGCCCATCTGCGGTATGCCATAGGCGCTGACCTCGAAGCTGAAGTCATTGCCCCATACGTATGCGTCGAAGCCTTCGTCGGCGACGCGCACACTGAGCCCTGGGTACTTCGGGTTCATCACAGCTTGTTGCATAAACATTCTTAACCCTTGATGCAATCGACGGTGTAACGACGGCCACTGCCGTCATCTTCGTGTTGCAGCCCATGAACATCGGCGACAAAACCGGGGAAACTGCTATCGAACGTGCGGGCAAATGCCAGGTAGTCGATGATTGACCGCGTTGATTCGGTAAAGCGCTCGCCGGGCATGATCAATGGAATGCCCGGTGGATAAGGCACCAGCATTACGGCTGCGACGCGTCCTGGCAAGGCATCGATGGATACCGCTTCAACTTCGCCTCTGACCAGTTGGTCGTAGGCATCGGCGGGTTTCATCGCGATCTGCGGCAATACCGTGTACATGCGCTTGAGATGCTTGGCGGTGGCGTTGCTACGGTAACAGCTGTGCAACTGGTCGCAAAGATCGCGCAGGCCCAAGCCCTGATAACGTACCGGCCCCTGGGCGTACACCGAGGGCAAACAACTGGCCAGGCTGACGTTGGCATCGTAACTGCGCTTGAACTCCAGCAACTCGGTGAGCAAGGTGCTCCACTTGCCTTTGGTGATCCCCATGGAAAACAACACGAGGAACGAATAAAGCCCGGTTTTTTCCACCACTAGGCCGCGCTCCCAGAGAAACTTGCTGACCACCGCGGCGGGAATCCCACAATCGCTCAAGGCGCCACCTGCATTGAGGCCAGGCATCACCAGGGTGACTTTGATCGGGTCCAGCAAGACATAATCTTCAGCCACATCGCCAAAGCCGTGCCAATCATCCTGGGGATGCAATAGCCAGTCCGCCGTGGCAACGCGGTCGATACCCGCCACCGATTGTGGCTGCCAGATCGAAAACCACCAATCCTCGGCAGCAATATGCTGGCGCAGATTGGCCAGCGCGCGGCGGAAACTCAGGGCCTCGTCGAACATTTCCTGCAACAGCGAGCGCCCGGCGGGGCCCTCCATCATCGCCGAAGCGACATCCAGCGAAGCGATGATGCTGTATTGCGGTGAAGTCGAGATGTGCATCATGAAGGCTTCGTTGAAACGGTCACGGTCCAGCTGCCGTGCGCCGCCATCCTGCACATGAATCATCGATGCCTGGCTGAATGCGGCCAGCAGTTTGTGGGTGGAGTGGGTGGTAAATACCAGCGGGCTGTCCGGTGTGCGCGAGGTGCCCATGCCATAGCGCCCGGCGAAAAACTCGTGAAATGCCGCATAGGCATACCAGGCTTCATCGAAGTGCAGCACCTCTACGCTATTACCCAATTGCTGCTTGATCAGTTCGGCGTTGTAGCACAGGCCGTCGTAGGTGGAATTGGTCACCACCGCCAGCTTCACCTTGGGTGGCCGGCCATATGCCAACGGGCTGGCGTCGATCTTGGCGCGGATTGACTCGGGGCTGAATTCGCTCAGGGGGATCGGGCCGATGATCCCCAGTTCGTTGCGCTCCGGGCACAGGTACAGCGGGATAGCGCCGGTCATGATGATCGAGTGCAGCACTGACTTGTGGCAGTTGCGGTCCACCAACACCAGGTCGTCGCGACCGACCATGGAATGCCAGACGATCTTGTTGGCGGTGGAGGTGCCATTGATGACGAAGAACGTATGGTCGGCGCCAAAGTTGCGCGCGGCGCGGGCCTCGGCTTCGGCCAGGGGCCCGGTATGATCGAGCAGCGAGCCCAGTTCAGGGACGGAAACAGACAAGTCCGAGCGCAGGGTGTTCTCCCCGAAGAACTGGTGAAACGCCTGCCCCACCGGGCTTTTACGATACGCCACGCCACCGCCATGGCCAGGGGTGTGCCAGGAATAATTGGAATCGGCGGTGTGCTGCACCAAGGCCTTGAAGAACGGCGGTAACAGGCCGTCCAGGTAAGTGCGTGCAGAGCGGGCGACCTGCCGCGCCAGGAACGGCACGGTGTCTTCGAACAGATAAAGAATGCCGCGTAGCTGGTTAAGCTCGCTCATCGCATCGGCCGGCGCGTTTTCCAGGGTGACTTGCTCACCCAGGGCAAAGATCGGCAGGTTGGGTGCCCTCACCCGCGCCAGACGGATTAGCTCGACCATGTTTTGCAGCAGGTGGGTATTTTCCCCGGCGCCTTCTGCTGCGATCAACATGCACGCCAAACCGTGATGGGTGGAAGCCACCAACCGCCCTTCGGCGTAGTCCACCGCAGAAAATATACTGAAGCCCTCTTGTTCCAACTCCCTGGCGATGCCTCGAACCCGGTCACCGGCAACGGTGTCGGCCTTGATGTCACGGTGCACGATAAGAATAGGGAACTTGAGGTCTTTGTACATGAGCGCTCTTACTCCGGAGGGCTTTGCACTCAGGGTAGAAGCTGGAAGCGAATGTGGCGAATGAAGATTTGGCAGCCCATCAAGATCAACTGCACTGCCCCGTGCTTATTGTTGTGTCAATTGAGTCCACAACGCCGGCGCACCCGCCGCCTTGGCAATCGCTTCCAACCGCGCCACGTGCTCGGCCAGGTCCTGCTCGCTGGCGCGGATGATCGGCGTAGGCTTGCGATCGGCCGGCAGGCGGCGGATTTCCGAAGGGCGATTGCCGGAGCCTTCTGCCGAGCCGCTGCCATCAGAGGCATTACCAGCCAGGGACAGGCTGGTTTGCCCGCCGGTCATGGTCAGGTAAACGTCGGCCAGGATCTCGGAGTCGAGCAAGGCGCCGTGCAGTTCACGGCCGGAGTTATCGACACCATAACGCTTGCACAAGGCATCGAGGCTGTTGCGTTGGCCCGGGTGACGCTCACGGGCCATCATCAAGGTATCGAGGATCGTGCAGTGCTGGGAAATGTCCGCACGGTCCGTCTGCCCCATCAGGGCAAATTCGTTGTTGATGAAGCCGATGTCGAACGCCGCGTTATGGATGATCAACTGGGCGCCGTTGATGAACTCGAAGAACTCATCAGCGACTTCGGCAAAGCGTGGCTTGCCCTTGAGGAATTCATCGGTGATGCCGTGGACGCCGATCGCGCCTTCGTCACTGTCACGGTCCGGTTGCAGGTAAACGTGGAAGTGGCGGCCGGTCAGCCGGCGCCCCATCAGTTCGACGCAACCGATTTCGATGATCCGGTGACCATCGGTCACCGGCATGCCGGTGGTTTCGGTATCGAGTACAACAGATCGGATGGCCATCAGGGTTCAGCTCTCAACGGTGTGGTGTGCAATGTGATGTGGTGAATCAAAGGGCGCGATGTTAACACGTGAGCTGATTCAGCTCTGCTTGTAGCCGCGCACTTCATCCACGCCACGATTGGCCAACTGGTCGGCGCGTTCGTTGCCAGGGTGGCCGATGTGCCCACGCACCCATTTCCAGGTGATGTCGTGACGGTTGCATTGCTCGTCGAGCAACTGCCACAAGTCAGCATTCTTGACCGGCTCCTTGGCCGCCGTCTTCCAACCGCGCTTCTTCCAGTTGACCATCCACTCGTTGATGCCCTTCATCACGTATTGCGAGTCGGTCACCAGCAAGACGTTGCAGCGCCGCTTGAGCTCTTCCAGGCCACGAATAGCGCCCATCAGCTCCATGCGGTTATTGGTGGTATTGGCTTCACCGCCCCACAGTTCCTTCTCCACGCCCTTGCACACCAGCAAGGCGCCCCAACCGCCGGGGCCGGGGTTGCCCTTGCAGGCGCCATCGGTGAAGAGTTCTACGCTATCGGTCATCGGTTGTATCCATCAAAACGGGCTGGCGGTAATCGACCGACAGTATCCCGAGGCCGGACAAACCGGCCTGAAATCAAAAAAGGGTTCAGCGTTCGCTTTGCTTGCGGTTGACCTTGGCCATCGGCATCGGCACGAGCTTGCCAATGGGCTGGCGCGCAACCTGACGCACCGGCCGCAACCCGACCACGATCTTGCGCGCTACCAGTAGATAGAAGCCGCCGCCGGATAATTGCCAGGCACCCGCACGGCGTTCCCAGCCCGCCAGGCGGCCCTGCCACTTGGCTGTCGCAAGCGGCGGACGATAGCACCCGAAGCGACGTTTCTCCAGCGCAAAGCCCAGCAGGTTCAGCCAGTCTCCCACCCGCGATGGCGAGATGCAGCGCGCCTGACGCAGGCCATCACGGGCGAACACACGGCGCAAGCCCCAGCTGCTCCAGGGGTTGATACCGACAATCAGCAAATGGCCACCTGGGCGCACGCTGCTCGCGGCTTCGCGCAGCAACCCATGGGGCGACAGGCAGAAATCCAGGCCATGCTGCAGCACCACCACATCAGCGGCGTGCTCGCTCAAGGGCCAGGCCTGTTCCTCACAGACGATTTCCACCCCCGGCAGCGGCGCGCCCAGGCGAACATTGCGTTGCACCTGGGGCGCCGAAGGCGGCGTCTGGGCCGAGGGGCCGTAATGCACCAGATAGCCGCCAAAGAACCGGCCCAGCTCGTCGTCGAGCATACGCCGCTCTTCGTCCAGCAGAAATTGTCCAATCGGCCCGGACAACCATTCACGAGCCGAACTGATCAGGGCCAGCCACTCAGGATCGGCCTGGGCGAACGCTTTATCAGTCATTGCATTCTCCAACTCGCCTAGACGTTCTAAGATGCACCAATGTGTTCAGCTTGGCGAATCGAAGAATGATACAGATCAGTGCCCTACCCGCCTTCACCGACAACTACATCTGGTTGTTACAAGACCCTTCCACCCTGCGCTGCGCCGTGGTCGACCCCGGCGATGCCGCGCCGGTGCTGGCCTGGCTCAAGCACAACACCGAGTGGACCCTCAGCGACATTCTGGTCACCCACCATCACCATGATCATGTGGGCGGTGTCGAGCAACTGAAAAATATTACCGGCGCCAAGGTCTACGGCCCGGCCAATGAAAAGATTCCGGCGCGGGATGTAGCCCTGCACGACAATGACCGCATCAACGTGCTGGGCTGGGACTTCGACGTGTACGCCGTGCCGGGGCACACGCTGGGGCATATCGCCTTTTACCACCAGGGCGTGTTGTTGTGTGGCGATACGCTGTTCGCTGCCGGTTGCGGCCGCCTGTTCGAGGGCACGCCGGAGCAGATGCATGCCTCCCTGCAGCGCCTGGCTGCCCTGCCTGCCGATACACTTGTGTACTGCACCCATGAATACACACAAAGCAACCTCAAGTTTGCCCAGGCCGTTGAACCGGATAACATCGATATCGCCGAACGGGTGGAAAATGTTGCCCAACTTCGCGCCCGTGGCGAGATCACGCTGCCTTCGAGCCTGGCGCTGGAAAAACTCACGAATCCCTTTTTGCGCACCGCTGAAACATCCGTTAAACAAAAAGCGGACGAACGGAATGGCCGCGACAACCGCTCTGGGGCCGAGGTGTTTGCTAGCTTGAGGGCTTGGAAAGATAAGTTCTAAGAGGATGCAATCTGATACGTAATTTCTGAATGGTTGACCGGAACCAAAGCGCTTTCTAGAATCGCCCGACATTTTTGCCCGGAACTTACTTCCAGCCAATGTCGTCATCTATTCGTAAATCCATTTCTTCAGACGCATTGACCCGCCTGGCTCAAGCCGTGGCGGTGGCCGTTTCCGCAGCTCTGGCGGGCTGCCAATCGACCAATTACGCTGCACAATCCACCGTGCAACCCAAACCCAATCTTGCTGCCAAGATCAAGCAAAAACCTATTTGGCTATCAGAGAAGCCCAGCCCCGAAGTACCCCAGGATGTCTGGGAACGCATGCGTCGGGGCTTTCAATTGCAGGACGGTGTCGGCGTCAACCCACGCATCGAGCAACAGCGTCTGTGGTTCGCCAGCAACCCGTCCTTTCTGGAGAACGCCGGTGAACGCGGCAGCCTCTACATTCATTACATCGTCGAACGCCTTGAAGAACGCAACATGCCTCTGGAGCTGGCCCTGCTGCCAGTGATTGAAAGTGCCTACAACCCGATGGCTTATTCGCGCAGCGATGCGGTCGGCTTGTGGCAGTTCATTCCCTCCACCGGGCGCTACTTCAACCTGCGCCAGACCCGTGCCTACGACGGCCGCCGCGACATTACCGCCTCCACCACCGCCGCCCTGGACTATCTGACACGTCTGCATGACATGTTCAACGGCGACTGGCTGCTGGCATTGGCGGCTTATAACGCCGGCGAAGGTACGGTCAGCCGGGCGATCGAGCGCAACGAAAAGCTCGGCCTGCCTACCGATTACTGGAACCTGCCCCTGCCCCAGGAAACCAAGGACTATGTGCCCAAGTTCCTGGCCCTGTCCCAGGTGGTTCTGGCGCCGGAGGCCTACGGTGTCAACCTGAACCCGATTGCCAACACGCCGTATTTTGAAGTGGTTGAAGTCAAGCAAAGCATGGACCTGTCACGGGTTGCCGCGTTGGCCGAGATCGACGAAGACGAACTGTTCCAGCTCAACCCGGCCCTGAAACAACGCACCACCCTGGACGGCCCCCAGCATTTGCTGGTGCCGACCTCCAAGGCGCAGCTGCTCACCAGCACCCTTTCGACGATGAAGCCGGAAGAATTGCTGAGCATGCGCCCCAAAAAGCCGGTGTTCGACGAAGTCGAGACCAAGTCGGTGGCCGGGCGTACCCGCAGCTACAAGGTGCGCAGTGGCGATAACCTTACCTTGATCGCCAAGGCCAACAAGGTCGACGTGCATGACCTGCAACGCTGGAACAAGCTCAACGGCCAGGCACTCAAGGTCGGCCAGACCCTGGTGATGCAGGACACCCGCAAGGCCGTCGCGAAAAAACCGGTGCAGTACAAGGTCAAGAAAGGCGACTCGTTGTACATGGTCGCCAAGCGCTTCAACGTTGAGATGCAACATCTCAAGCGTTGGAACCCGCGCACCGGCCAGGCGTTAAAGCCAGGGCAGATGCTGGTGGTTTCCGGGCCAAGATAAAGCCCTCAAGAACACCGGAGGCTAATGTGAGAGGGGGCTTGCTCCCGATAGCAGTGGGTCAGTCAGCCTATGTATTGGCTGACATGCCGCTATCGGGAGCAAGCCCCCTCCCACATTGGATCGCCATCGCCCTAACTGGCTTTTTCCAACCGGAACAAGCTGTTACTGTACCGATCATAAAGCCCAAGCCGCCTGGATCGGATCTCTGACTTGAAGCGTCCTCTCCTTCTACTAACAAGTCTGGCCTTGAGCTTTGCTGCGAACGCGACGATTACCGAGAGCCACGGTTACGCGCAGTTCGGCTCACTCAAGTACCCGGCCAAATTCACCCATTACGATTGGGTAAACCCTGCAGCGCCCAAAGGCGGCACGCTGCGGGTTATGGCCTTTGGCACCTTCGACACGCTCAACCCCTATACCTTCAAGGGCACTAGCCCGGTTTCCACCGGCAATTTCCTGCAATACGGCGTCAATGAGCTGAACGAACCCTTGATGGTCGGCACCGGCCAGTACGCGCCGTCGGGCGACGAGCCCACTTCCAGCTATGGCCTGATTGCCCAGTCGGTGGAATACAGCGAGGACCGCAGTTGGGTGGTGTTCAACCTGCGCCCCGAAGCGCGCTTTCACGACGGCAAGCCGATCACCGCCGCAGACGTGGCGTTTTCCTATCGCACGCTGTTGACCGAAGGCCATCCGCAATACCGTACGAGCCTGCAGGAAGTGGCCCGGGTCGATATTCTCAACCGCCACCGCATCCGTTTTGTATTCAAGCGTGCGGGCAACCCGTTGCTGATCCTGCGCCTGGGCGAATTGCCGGTGCTGCCCCTGCACTACTGGAAGAACCGCGATTTCAAGGCCACCACCTTCGAGCCGCCGCTGGGCAGCGGGCCATACCGCATGACCAAGGTCGCCCCGGGCCGACAGTTGGTATTCGAGCGGGTCAAGGATTACTGGGGCAAGGACCTGCCGGTCAACCGAGGCTTCTACAACTACGACAAGGTCGAGGTGGAGTTCTATCGCGACAGCGACGTGGCTTTTGAAGCCTTCAAGGCTGGTGAATTCGACATTTATATCGAGCATCAGGCCAAGAACTGGGCCACGGGCTACAACTTCCCGGCGGTCAATCGTGGCGATGTGATCAAGGCGCAGATTGCCCACCAGATCCCCACCCAGAGCCAGGGCCTGTTCATGAATACCCGGCGGCCCGCCTTCAGCCAGACCAAGGTCCGCGAAGCCCTGGGGTTGATGTTCGACTTCGAGTGGACCAACCGCACCCTGTTCAGCAGCGCCTACAAGCGTTCGGTGAGCTATTACCCCAACAGCGAATTCTCGGCCACCGGCCTGCCCGTGGGCCATGAGTGGCTGATGCTCTCGCCCTATCGCGACCAACTGCCGGCCGCACTGTTTACCCAGCCGTTCAACCTGTCGCAGACCGACGGTCGCGGTATCCCCCGCGACACGCTGCGTCGCGCCCTGGCACTGCTCGGCGAAGCCGGCTGGAAACTGTCGGGCCAACGCCTGCTCAACAAGGATGGGCAACCGCTGCGCCTGGAGATCCTGTTGGTCAACCCGAACCTTGAGCGCATCCTGCAACCTTATGTCGAAAATCTGACCCGCATCGGCATCGACGCCCGCTTGCGCACCGTCGACCGGGCACAGTACAAACAGCGCCTCGATCAATTCGATTTCGACATGATTCTGATGACTCTCAACCAGACCCTAAGCCCGGGTCTGGAGCAGTGGCAGTACTTTCACTCCAGCCAGGCCACGATCAAAGGCAGCAAGAACTACGCCGGCATCGCCAACCCGGTGGTCGACCATCTGTTGGATCAACTGCTGGCGGCGCAGACCCGCGAAGAACAACTGGCGGCCGGCCGCGCCCTGGACCGCGTGCTGCTGTGGCAGCACTACAGCATTCCCAACTGGTACCTCAACTATCATCGCCTGGCGTACCGCAACCGGTTCGCCTTCGTTACCACGCCGCCCTATAGCCTGGGCCTGAGTGCGTGGTGGCTGAAAGCTTCGGAGAAAGCCCAATGATGTCTTTGCGTACTACCCTGCTCGCCAGCCTGTTGCTGTGCACCGCGGCCCAAGCCGCCCCGCAACACGCGCTGACCCTCTACAACGAGCCCCCCAAGTACCCCGCCGACTTCAAGCATTTCGACTACGTCAACCCCGACGCCCCCAAAGGCGGCACCTTCCGCGAATCGGCCATGGGCGGCTTCGACAGCCTCAACCCCTACATCAGCAAGGGCGTGCCGGCGGATAACCTGCCGTTGATCTACGACACCCTGGCCATGCAAAGCCTGGACGAGCCCATTACCGAATACGGGCTGGTGGCGGGCAAGATCGAAAAAGCCCCGGACAACAGTTGGGTGCGTTTCTACCTGCGCCCCGAAGCGCGCTTCCACGATGGCCATCCGATGCGTGCCGAGGACGTGGTGTTTACCTTCCAGACCCTGATCAAGGACGGTAACCCGCTTTACCGCAACTACTACGCCGATGTCGACGAAGTGGTGGCCGAAGACCCGTTGCGTGTGCTGTTCAAGTTCAAGCGCACCAACAACCGCGAATTGCCGCTGATTCTCGGGCAGTTGCCAGTGCTGCCCAAGCACTGGTGGGCGACTCGCGACTTCTCCAAGGGCAACCTGGAAGCGCCCCTGGGCAGCGGGCCGTACCAGGTGTCGGAGGTCAAGCCCGGACGCATGATTCGCTACGAGCGGGTCAAGGACTACTGGGCCAGGGACCTGCCGGTCAACAAGGGTTTCTACAATTTCGACACCCGCATCACGGATTACTACCGTGACAGCACCGTGTCCCTGGAAGCCTTGAAGGCCGGGCAGTTCGATTACTGGCTGGAGTTCAGCGCAAAGAACTGGGCCAACGCCTACAACATTCCAGCGGTGACCCAGGGCCGACTGATCAAGGAAGAGATCCCCAACGGCAACCCCACCGGTATGCAGGGCTTTGTGTTCAATATGCGCAAGCCGATGTTCCAGGATGTGCGGGTGCGCAAGGCGATCAGCCTGCTACTGGATTTCGAATGGAGCAACAAGCAGCTGTTCAACGGCGCGTACACCCGAACCCGCAGCTATTTCGAAAACTCGGAAATGGCCGCCACCGGTTTACCTGGCCCGGATGAACTGGCGATCCTTGAGCCTTTGCGCGACAAGATCCCGCCCGAAGTCTTCACTCAGGCCTTCGAACCTTCCAAAACCGATGGCAGCGGCATGATCCGCACCCAGCAGCGCGAGGCTTACCAGCTGTTGCAAGCTGCCGGCTGGAAGATTGTCGATGACAAGATGGTCGACAGCACCGGCAAACCGGTGACTATTGAATTCCTGCTGGCCCAGACCGAATTCGAACGCATCCTGCTGCCGTTCAAGCGCAACCTGGCCGACCTGGGCATCGACCTGGTGATTCGCCGAGTGGATGTCTCGCAGTTCGTCAACCGCCTGCGCTCACGGGATTTCGACATGCTGGTGGGCAGCTTCCCACAGTCCACCTCGCCCGGTAACGAGCAGCGCGAATTCTGGAAGTCGTCCAGCGCCGACAAACCCGGCAGCCGTAACTACATGGGCCTCAAGGATCCGGCCGTTGACCAACTGGTCGAAGAGCTGATCGATGCCGGCTCGCGCCAAAGCCTGATTGCCCACGCCAGGGCGCTCGACCGCGTACTCCAGTTTGGTTACTACGTGGTGCCCAACTGGCACATCAAGACCTTCCGCGTGGCGTACTGGGACCACTTGGGTCATCCCAAGGTCTCGCCACGCTACGACGTGGGCACGGCCACCTGGTGGGCCAAACCCGACGTCAAACCGGCGGTCTCCCTGGACACCACACAAAACGCCGATGCGGCGAGCGGAGGCGATTGAATGCTGGCCTATATTGTTCGCCGCCTGTTGCTGATCATTCCCACGCTGTTCGGGATTTTGCTGATCAATTTCGTCATCATCCAGGCCGCCCCCGGCGGGCCGGTGGAGCAGATGATCGCCAAGCTGGAAGGCTTCGACGGCGCCACCAGCCGTATTGCCGGGGGCGGGGCCGAAGTTGCGGTGGCCGGCTCCAGCTACCGTGGCGCCCAGGGCCTGGACCCGGCGCTGATCAAGGAAATCGAAAAGATGTACGGCTTCGACAAGTCGGCGCCGGAACGCTTGTGGATCATGGTCAAGAACTACGCCCGGCTGGATTTTGGCGACAGTTTTTTTCGTGACGCCAAGGTCATCGACCTGATCAAGGAAAAGATGCCGGTGTCCATCTCTCTCGGGTTATGGAGCACCCTGATCATGTACCTGGTGTCGATTCCGCTGGGGATCGCCAAGGCCACGCGACACGGCAGCCACTTCGATGTGTGGACCAGCTCGGCCATCATCGTGGGTTATGCGATTCCGGCGTTCCTGTTTGCGATCTTGCTGATCGTGGTGTTTGCCGGCGGCAGTTATTTCGACTGGTTCCCCTTGCGCGGGCTGACCTCCAACAACTTCGACGAGTTGAGCGTTGGCGGCAAGATCCTCGATTACTTCTGGCACTTGGCGCTGCCTGTCACCGCACTGGTGATCGGCAACTTCGCGACCATGACCCTGCTGACCAAGAACAGCTTTCTCGACGAGATCAACAAGCAATACGTGGTCACTGCCAAGGCCAAAGGGCTGACCAACCACCGCGTGCTCTACGGCCACGTCTTCCGCAATGCGATGCTGCTGGTGATCGCCGGCTTCCCCTCGGCGTTCATCGGCATCTTCTTTACCGGCTCGCTGCTGGTGGAGGTGATCTTCTCCCTCGACGGCCTGGGCCTGATGAGCTTTGAAGCGGCAATCAACCGCGACTATCCGGTGGTATTCGGCACGCTGTTTATCTTCACCCTGCTGGGGCTGGTCGTGAAACTGATCGGTGACCTCACCTATACCCTGGTCGATCCGCGTATCGACTTCGCCAGCCGGGAGCATTGAGATGAACCTGTCCCCCCTCAATCGCCGCCGGTTCGAGCGGTTCAAGGCCAACAAACGTGGCTGGTGGTCGCTGTGGCTGTTCCTGATCCTGTTCGGGCTGAGCCTGGGCGCCGAGCTGATCGCCAACGACAAACCCCTGGCCGTACATTACGACGGCGACTGGTATTTCCCGGCGCTCAAGCGCTACCCCGAGACCACCTTCGGCGGCGAATTCCCCCTGGAAGCCAACTACAAGAGCCCGTATATCCAGGAGCTGCTCAAGGCCAAGGATGCCTGGACCTTGTGGGCACCGATCCCGTTCAGCTACCAGAGCATCAACTACGACCTGAAGGTCCCCGCCCCTGCCCCCCCTTCAAGCGTCAACCTGCTGGGTACCGATGACCAGGGGCGTGACGTGCTGGCGCGGGTGATCTACGGCTTTCGCGTATCGGTGCTGTTTGCTCTGACCCTGACCGTGCTCAGCTCGATCATCGGCGTGATTGCCGGCGCGTTGCAGGGGTTCTATGGCGGCTGGGTCGACCTGGCCGGGCAGCGCTTTCTGGAGATCTGGTCGGGGCTGCCGGTGCTCTACCTGCTGATCATCCTCGCCAGCTTCGTGCAACCCAACTTCTGGTGGCTGCTGGGGATCATGCTGCTGTTTTCCTGGATGAGCCTGGTGGATGTGGTGCGCGCCGAGTTCCTGCGCGGGCGCAACCTTGAGTACGTGCGCGCAGCACGGGCGCTGGGCATGCAGAACGGCGCGATCATGTTCCGCCATATCCTGCCCAATGCCATGGTCTCGACCATGACCTTTTTGCCATTCATCCTTACCGGCGCCATCGGCACCCTCACCGCCCTGGATTTCCTTGGCTTCGGCCTGCCGGCGGGTTCGCCGTCGCTGGGTGAACTGGTGGCCCAGGGTAAATCCAACCTGCAAGCGCCGTGGCTGGGCATGAGTGCCTTTGCCGTACTGGCGATCATGTTGAGCCTGCTGGTGTTTATCGGCGAGTCCGCTCGCGATGCGTTCGACCCGAGGAAATGAGATGAATCCGGACAATCTGATTGAAATCCGTGACCTCAGTGTCGAGTTTGTCACCGGTGAACATCACCACCGCGTGGTCAACCAGGTGAGTTTCGACATCAAACGGGGTGAGACCCTGGCACTGGTCGGCGAAAGCGGCTCCGGAAAGTCGGTAACGGCCCACTCGATCCTGCGGCTGCTGCCCTACCCGTTGGCGCGACACCCGAGCGGCACTATCGAATACGCCGGGCAAGACCTGCTGACCCTTAAAGAAAAGACCCTGCGGCATATTCGCGGCAACCGCATTGCAATGATCTTCCAGGAGCCGATGACCTCGTTGAACCCGCTGCACTCCATCGAGAAGCAAATCAACGAAGTACTCGGCCTGCACAAGGGCCTGACGGGCAAGGCCGCCACCCGGCGCACCCTGGAATTGCTGGAGCTGGTGGGCATCCCCGAACCGCACAAACGCCTCAAGGCGCTGCCCCACGAATTGTCCGGCGGCCAGCGCCAGCGGGTGATGATCGCCATGGCGTTGGCCAATGAGCCGGAGCTGCTGATCGCCGATGAGCCGACCACGGCCCTGGATGTCACCGTGCAGTTGAAGATCCTGGAGTTGCTCAAGGAGTTGCAGGCGCGGCTGGGCATGGCGCTGTTGCTGATCAGCCACGACCTCAACCTGGTGCGACGCATCGCCCATCGCGTGTGCGTGATGCAGCAAGGTTGCATCGTGGAGCAGGCCGAGTGCGAGACATTGTTCCGGTCGCCCCAGCACCCCTATACCCAGGAATTATTGGCAGCAGAGCCCAGCGGCGGGCCGGCCGGCAATGAGGTCGGCCCACCGTTGCTGGAAGTAGACGACCTGAAAGTCTGGTTCCCGATCAAGAAGGGCTTTTTGCGCAACACCGTGGATTACGTCAAGGCGGTGGACGGCATCAATTTCAGCCTGCCCCAGGGACAAACCCTGGGCATCGTCGGTGAAAGTGGCTCGGGCAAGTCCACCCTGGGCCTGGCGATTTTGCGCCTGATCGGCAGCAAGGGCGGGATACGCTTCGAAGGCCAGCAACTGGACACGCTTACCCAGCAACAGGTGCGCCCGTTGCGCCGGGAAATGCAGGTGGTGTTCCAGGACCCATTCGGCAGCCTGAGCCCGCGCATGTGCGTCAGCGAAATCGTCGGCGAGGGCTTGCGCATCCACAAGATGGGCACGCCTGACGAGCAGGAAGCAGCGATTATCGCAGCGCTCAGGGAAGTGGGCCTGGACCCCGAATCCCGTCATCGCTACCCCCACGAATTCTCCGGTGGCCAACGCCAACGTATCGCCATCGCCCGCGCCCTGGTGCTCAAGCCGCGCCTGATTCTGCTGGACGAGCCCACCTCGGCCCTGGACCGCACGGTACAACGCCAGGTGGTTGAGTTGCTGCGCGGCTTGCAGGCCAAGTACAACCTGACGTACCTGTTTATCAGCCATGACCTGGCGGTGGTGAAGGCGCTCAGCCATCAACTGATGGTGGTCAAGCAAGGCCAGGTGGTGGAGCAAGGCGATGCCAAGGCGATTTTTGCCGACCCACAACATGCCTACACCCGCCAGTTGCTCAAGGCCGCCTTTTTGGTACCTGCCTGACATCACATCAAGGCTGACGCCACTGGCGGTGTGTGTAAAGATCAGCCCTCGATCTCTCAAGGGATGGAGCCACCGCCATGTCGCTGAACACCACTGCCCGCCCCGCCCAGGCGCCTTGTTTCTGGCGCGACGAACGCTTGCCGTTTATCGAGGCGCGCACCATTGCCGACGGGCGCAAAGTCACCTATACCCGGCACGCCCATGAGCACTTTTCCATCGGTGCGATCACCACCGGGCGCAGCTATTACCACTACGACACACAGACGTTCGAGATCAGCGCAGGCACCGTGGTGCTGATGAACCCCGGCGACGTGCACGCCTGTAACCCTATCCAGAATGAGCATTGGTCCTACCATATGCTCTACCTGGACACACCCTGGCTGACCGACCTGCAGCACCAGTTGGGTTTCAGCACCGACCAGGGTTACCGCCCGTTCAGCACCCCCTATACCCTAGACGTCTCGCTGTATAACGGCTTATTGGCGTTGTACCGACTGCTGGTGGATGAGCAGGCCGAACTGCTGCACAAACAGAGCGCGCTGGTGGGTTACTTCAGCGAAGTCCAGCAGCGCTTGAACCCCTCGCTTACGCCGATACGGGAGGTCAATCACAAGCTGGAGCGTGCAGCGGACTTCATCCGTGAACACTGCACCGAGGCGTTGAAGCTGGAGGACATTTGCCTGGCAGCCGAGCTGTCGCCGTCGTACCTGATTCGCGCCTTCAAGCAGTATTACGGGCTGACACCCCATGCCTTCCTGGTCAATCGCCGTATCCAGTTCGCCCGCGCTCGATTGCGCGACGGCGAACTGATTGCCGATGTCGCCCTGGCCGCAGGCTTTGCCGACCAGGCGCACTTCCAGCGCACGTTCAAACAGCACTTTGCCGCCACGCCCGGGCAGTACCGCGAGAACCTCAAGCCATCAGCAAATAACCCACACTGGCCACCAGCAACGCGGCCATTGAGCGGTTGAACAGGCGCACGCCCTGCGGGTTGTTCAGGTAGCGACGCAAAAACGTCCCGGCATACGCCCAGCACGCTACCGACAGGTAGCAAATCACCAGGTAAAGCGCCGCAAACAGCCATACCTGCCCCGCATCGCCATCGGCCACGAACAGCCCCATCCCGGCCACGCAGGCCAGCCAGGCTTTGGGGTTGAGCCATTGCATGATCGCGCCGTACAGCATCGATGGCGCGGTAGCGGCGCCTTCAGCGTCAAGTCGACCGTCATCCATCGCCAGTTTCCAAGCCATATACAACAGGAAAGCCACCCCGCCCCACTGGATCACCTGAGTCAGTATCGGCCAGCGCACCAGCACTTCATGCAGCCCCAGGCCGATCAGCACCAGCAGTAAAGTGAAGCCGACTGCCGCGCCGAACACATGTTTCTGGCTGGCGGCAAAGCCAAAGCGTGCACCGCTGCTCAGGGCAACCACGTTGACCGGGCCAGGGGTAATGGAGGTGGCCAGGGCGAAAGCAGCCATGGAAATGATCAAGCTCATTGCAGTCCCTTCTTGTTAAGTCAAACACAGGTGACTTCACGGTAAAGGCTCAGACACTGCGGATATTGAACAAAATGCCCCTTGGTGAACATTTGTGGTGATTCTGTAAAGGCGTGATTCCAGGCCACCTATCTCGGTTAAGGTAGGCGCCCTTTGGCCTTGACTCACTCTTCATGTCAACACTCAAGCACCTGCTGGTACTGCTCCCGCTGATCATCCTGTCCCAGTCTGCCCACGCCCAGCCCGGCGCTGTGCGTTGGCAGCCGTGCACCGACAGCCCGTTCGACAATTGGTTTGACGCTGAGCCACCGGAGGATCTGCTGTGCGGCTATGTTGAGGCGCCTTTGGGATATTCGGGCCACGCCAAGGCGGACAAGGTACGACTCGCGCTGACCCGCTTGCCTGCCACCAGCGTCAAACAGGGCAGCGTAGTGGTGATCAGCGGGGGACCGGGGCTGCCCGGGATCAACCCCTTCCTGGCCGATGACGACACCGTGGCCAGGCTCACGCGGTCCTACGACATTATCGGCTACGACCCGCGAGGCGTGGGGCAGTCAACACCGAAGATTTCCTGTGCCTTGCCCGAGCGAGACGAAAAAACGGTCATCGACGAAAACGACGTTGGCGCCTTGGAAGCCCAGGTCCGCAAAACCCTGGCCGCCTGCATCGAACATACCGGCGCAAAGGTCTTGCAGCACATGGGCACCGACGACGCGGTCAATGACCTTGATGTGATCCGGGCTGCGTTGGGCGAACCCGGTTTAACCGCAGTGGCCTACTCCTACGGCACCCAGGTCGCGGCACTCTATGCCGAACGTTTTCCAGCGCAAACCCGTGCATTGGTGCTGGACGGCGTGGTGGACCTTTCAGAGGACGATTACACCCAACTACTGAATCAGGCTCGCGGCTACCAGCAGACCTTCAAGCGCTTTGCAGCGTACTGCGCGAAAAACCGTGACTGCCCTTTACCGCCCGATGAGGCGGGAGCGAACGAGGCGTTTCATCAACTATTACGCCAGGTATACGACACAGCCTTGATCACGCCCGACGGGGACGAAGTGACCGCCGACGACCTATTGACCACCACTCAAGCACTGCTGCTGTGGTCCGACCGCTGGCCCGAGCTGATGGCTTTGTTGCAAAAGGCCAACGACAGGATCGCCGATGAACAGGTAGCCGGGTTGATTGACGAAAACGTCGGGGAAGATGCCGATGATGCCCTGAGCGTAATCTCTTGTGCAGACGTCGCAATCCCGGGTCGCGATGTTCAGTTATTGCGCAAACAGAGACAGGCGATTCGAGAGGCCTCGCCCTTCACCAATTACCTGGCGGTGCAGCAGTCGGGCCTGGAACTGTGCGACCTGTGGCCATGGCGCGGCACACTTTCAGCCCACGTGCCGGTGGCCGCACCGAGCCTGCCACCGTTGCTGTTTGTCGGCCAGCGATTCGATCCGACTACGCCCTACATCAACGCACGGCAGATGGCGAAATGGTTTAAAAGCCCACTGGTCACCCGTGAGGGAGACGGGCACACCCTGGTGCTCAACGGCATCGACCGCTGCGTGGACGAGGCTGTCGTCGACTATCTGCTGGCGCCTCGTGAGACCAGAACGGACAAGACCTGCCGCTAGCCAAGTGCCGAGTGGTGGGGCAAGAGCGTCTGGCTATCCGGTCGTCCCCACCGCCGGATCAAACCACCGCCGCCCGCTCGCGCACAAAGCGCGGCAACTGATCACCCGGCAATGCCTTGCTGAAATACCACCCCTGGATAAACAACTCAGGCCCCGTACTCAAGAACGCCAGTTGCTCGGCAGTCTCCACCCCCTCCACTACCACGCCCAGGTTCAACGCCTCACAAAACCGCAACATGCCGGTCAGCACCTGGGCGCCCTTGGGGTCGCGCTGGGCCACCACAAAACTGCGGTCGATCTTGATAAAGTCCACAGGAAACTGGTGCAGGTAACTCAACGCGGAAAACCCGGTGCCAAAATCATCGAGATACACTTTTGCTCCGGTGGCCTGCAGTTTATGGATGGTTTGGCGGGCGGCGGGAATATCGCTGACCAGCGCATCTTCGGTGATTTCCACCGACACCCGGCCATCGGCCTGGGCAAGAATTTCCACCAGGCGATCACCATAGGCAGCGTCCTTCAAGGTGGCACTGGAAATGTTGATGGTCATGGGCAGTTCAAAACCGATCTTGCGCCACTTCTGATACTGGCGCACGGCCTGGGACGCCACCCACACGTCCACGTCCGGCATCAGCCTGGCTTGCGCCAGCCATTGCAGGAACTCCCAGGGTGAATGCACCGTGCCGTGGCTGTCCCGGGCGCGCATCAATGCCTCGCACCCGGTGCACAAGCCGGTACGGGTAGACACCTGGGGTTGGAATTCAAGGTAGAACTCGTAATCGCTGATCTGCTGGATCCGGCTCAATTCAACGGCCTGCCGCGCCAGGGTCCGGTGGGAGGCCATTACCGGATCGAACTCCAGCAGGCGGCCTTTTTCTTCGAGGCCGCGAAAGGTCATGTCCAGAGACTTGAGATAAACCGTGCCACCGTCGATGGACTGACGATGAATGGCCCGCACGTAGGGCGCATACACCAGCGTGCCCATGCCCAACAGCAACACTTGCAGGGCCACAGCCGCCACGTCGCCATGGGTGCTGAGGTAGGCATTGAGCAGCACCGGCGCGGTAAACGGCACGCTGGCCACCGCCGGCGAGACCCAGCCCAATTGCACCACCGTCAAAGCCACCATCGCGTTGAACGCCGGCACCAGTAGAAACGGTATGAACAAACGCGGGTTGAGAATGATCGGCAAGCCAAACAACAGCACCTCGCTGACGTTGAATAACGACAACGGCAAGCTGGCGATCGCCAGCAACCGCATGGAGTGGCTGCGGGAAAACACCAGGATCGCCAGCAGCAGGCACAAGGTCGCGCCCGATCCGCCGATAAACGCAAAACTGCCGAGCAGGCCGTTATTGAGCAGGTATTGGACCGGCTGTCCCGCCGCCAGCGCCGCACCGTTGAGCACCACGGCCTGGTCCAGTACATCGAACAACGGCTGCATGGCATAGACGCCGTGAATGCCGAAGAACCACAGCAGCGAATTCATCAGCGTTACAAACAACCCAGTGCTGTAAGGCGATTGCAACGCATCGAGCACCTGAGGCCCCTGCAATTGCGCCACGTAGGGAATCAGCAACAGCAACGTCAGTATCATCACCAATGACAACGCCGTGATCGCGCCAGGGATCACCATGTTGATGGTGCCCTTGAGGTTATGCCCAACCAGGTCTTCGTTGACCAGGCGTGTCCAGCGAAAACGGTGCAGCCAGGCAATGACCGGCACATTGATCAAGGGCGAAGCGATGGCAATAAACAGCAGGAAGGTGGCCGACGCCCGGGGATACTCGCGCAATACAAACGTGGCAACCACCACGTGGGCCAGGCACAGGAAGGCGACCGGCAGCTGTGGCAGGCGATGCTGGATCGCCAACATGTAACCGATGGAGGCCGCAACCAGCAAGGGAATCACCGAGCTGATCTGGTTGTGCAACCCCGCCAGGAAACTCACTACCTGGGGGGCGAACCCCAACGCCTGGGCGCACTCGGACAGGATCAGGAATCCGGCGGATACCAACAAACACGGCAGTATCCACAACAACCCCTCGCGAATCGCACGCAACGACTCGGTGCTGGCCAAGACCGCCAGGCGCTGGGTAAGGAAAAGTTTGAACAGCGTTTGCGCCATGAGCCGTCCTCTGCCCGTCACCTATTGCCGCTGGAAGCCAGGGCCGGAAACACACGCTAACGCTACACGCCCTGAGAGCAGGAGCGAAAGACTTTTGCCAACCCGTACCGCGCTTCTTGGGATAAAACGCACGATAGCCGCACCTATTTCCCACCGAATTATCGAACTTTCTGACTTGAAGCAACCCCTAAGGCTATCTGAGTCGGTATCATCCGCGTCTGTCTGCGTGTTAAAGGATGTTACAACTTGCAAACCAGCAGGTACGCAGTCAGGGAATCAGGCCTGGAACGACAACAGGCACAAAGGAGAGAGCTTCACTATGCAAGACAAGCGGTCAAGCAACATGCGTCCCCTATTTGTCACCATTTTGCTGTGGTTGTGCAGTGTGGTGCTGCTGTTTGTAATCAAGAATGTCATTGAGCTGTTCACCGGGCCTGTCGCTGAAACCTGGGTTGACCTGGCATTGGTGCTAGTCGCTTACCTGATGTTCTTCTTGCTGGCGCCGTTGCAGAACTGGATGCGACGCAGAGCCCGCAAACGTGCGCGCCTTCACCCCAGCGCGCACTCAGGCGATTCCAAGTCCCGTCCTTCGCACTAAGGGCACATCCTTGTCAGCACCCAGCGATACTTACCAGCTCGCCTTGGACAGGTTTTTGCGCGATCAGCCACACATCGCCGCTGAGCTAGACAACCTCAACCCGTTGGCCGCCCAGGCCAGGGGGGAAACCCTGGCGCAGTATCGCGCCGAGCGCTTGCACGAAGCGTTCGAAGCCCACGCGGAGCAGCAACACCTGTTCGCCTGGGAACTGACCCTTAAACTGACGGCCGACTCCACCGAAACCTTCGAGGCCCAGCGCCGCGAAGTGCATAAAGAAGTCGCACAGATGGCCGGTATGGACTGGGTGGAGTATTGCCAGCTGCATGGCCTGGCGGTCTGACCTTTACCCTACAAGTACCAGCGTGGCCGGCTACAGGCCATCACTTGGCGCAATTCGGCGACTGTTACGGTTCGACGCTGCGGATCTATCGCCAACGCCGAATGTAATGCCGGCCAGCAGTGCCTGGGTAATTGCGCGGGCCGGGCCAGCCGGTCAGTGAAAGAGCGTGCGCCGATGCGCTGGCCACTAGCCAGCTCATACACAATGCAAGCCATGCCGTATACGTCCGCAGCGCCGCTCAGCGCACCGCCGTCCAGTAATTCCGGGGCAGCGTAGGCGGGTGTCCAGGCATTGAAACGAGTACGGCTGACACTTGGCAAACCCATCGCCTCCTGCGTCTGAGCATGCCCCAGGCCAAAATCGAACAAACATACGCCCTCCTCTCCCACCATGACGTTGGCGGGTTTCACATCGCCATGCAGGACGTTCTTCTGGTGGATGTAGGCCAAAGCATCCAGCAACTGCAGCGCGATGGGTTGCAGTTCCTGCCAGGGCAAACCATAGGGGCACTCCAGCAGCAGCCGGTCGAGGGTCACCCCTTGCAGCAGCTCCATGGTGAAAAACGCAATTTTGCTGTGGGTGTCGACCTCAAAGGAAAACACCCGTACCACACGGTCATGTCGCAGGCTGCGAGCCAACGCAAACTCGCCGTACAACAGCACATGCGCGTCGGGGCACTGGGAAATGGACTCGCCCAGCAGCTTAAGTGCCACCCTGGAGCAAGGCTGGCCCAATTGCTCATGCAACAGATCGCGCGCGCGGTACACCACACCCATGCCGCCGCTGCCCAGGACGTGCTCAAGGTGATAACGCCCTGCCAGCAGACGGGATGGTGCGACCGCCAGGTTCAAGGTTGCACCACAACTGCGGTCAGGTCATCTCGCACCGGCCTGCGCAACGCCCCGGCGAATAATTGTTCCACCGCCTGCCGGGGCGTTCTCCTGCTCAACGCCCGTCCCACCTCGACATGGCTGAGGGTCTGATACAGGCCATCGCTGCACAGCAGGAATACATCCCCAGGGCGAGTACTGAGCTCCAATACCTCAAGGTCCAAACGCGAGCGCGCACCAACGGCGCGGGTCAAGGCCCTGGCATCGGGGTGCGCCTGGGCTTGCGCCACGCTGATATGACGCTCGTCCATGAGGCGCCGCAGCAGCGAGTGATCCTTGGACAACTGGTACAAGTTCTGGCCCCGCCATAGATAGCAGCGACTGTCTCCAGCCCAGACACAGGCCGCCCGCCCGTTCTCCAACAGCAAGGCAACCACGGTACTGCCCATCGTCGCGCCATCATTTGTGTCGGGCTCTGTCCACGCGCGCCGCAATCGCTGGTTAACGCCTTGCAAACTTTCCCGAACGGCATTGATCCGTTGATGGAGGTTGCCATGAGCCGGCACTGAAGCCAGGTGGCTGACCACCCAACGACTGGCGACATCACCGTGCCGATAGCCGCCCATTCCGTCCGCCACAGCCCAGCAACCGCCATGCGGGTTGTCCAGAAACGCATCTTCATTACGCAGTCGCGCCTGCCCTCGCTGGGTGCGCCCGGCACTGCGCCAATGGGCGCCGGCCTGGCTCACAGTTGCTCCGGCAATCGAAAGGTGCGCCATGTGTCCATATCAAACGGCCCTGGCGTGCGCTGGCTGGTCAGCAGGTAATTGGCGCGCAGACCGGCGAGGTCTGCCTTGAAAATCTGCATATTTGCACCACTTGCGGGTTCTTTCTGCAGCAGATCGAAAAACCGGAACAGCGACCAGGCCCCTGCGTTTTTCTCGATCCCCAACGGGCGCTGCTCCGTACCTCTGTCCAGCACAAGGCTGCTGCGCCCATTCTCTGCCTCGGTGGGCCAATGAAACGGCATGGGCGTGATCGGGCCGTGCCGATATTCCAACTGCTGGTCGCCAAACCGCAGTACGGCTCGGCTGACCGATTGGTCCAGGCTGTAGGGCGCCAAGGTAAATCGCACAGATAACTCCCCCGAGTCCTCGCTGAAAAAGCCGCGGCGGATTACCTGGGTTTTCGTCAGTTGGTCCAGCAGCGAGCGCGAAACCGGCAAACTCTGGCCATCCAACCCACGCAACCTGTAGCGGCTGCCATCGGCGCTGATGAAAGGCCTAAGATATCCCTCATAAAAACGTGCCATTACCCCCTGCGGCTTGAAGAACTCCTGAAAATCATGCAGCGCAACATCACTGCTTGCATGGGCATTGAATGGATAACGTCGGCGAAGGGCCTTGGCATAAAGGCTATGTACGTCGCTTTGATACCGTTGATTGACATGCACATACGCCTGCTCCAGCAAATGCCGCCAACTGTCGTCGGCCACGCCCTCGAACCAACCGGCAAGCGGCAGCGGCAGACGCGCAGCAGCATCACGCAAATTGCCCAGTACATCCTGCTGCCCCTCCATACGCTGTCGAGCCCGCAGGAAGGCCGCCTGTTCTGGCGCACTGTCACGGTTCAATGCCGTGAGTTGCAGGTGCAGCTCACCGAGCAAACGCAACGCCTGGGCCAGCTCTGCGCCGGGGTTGTGCTGCTCATCGAGCAACTGATGCAAGGGTTCAAACCGCTGCTGCAATGCCCGCCGTGGCGCATCGTCAAAAACCGACTGCCCATCCGTCAACGTCGCCTTGGCCAGCCCTGCCAGCTCTCCCGAATGCTGGGACACCTTATCCAGCAGCACATGGCCTGGCAGCAAACGAGTGTTTTCCCGCAACTGCTGCAATAGCCGAATCAACGGGGACTGTGCCGAGGTCAGGCTCATGAGCTGGTCGGCATCCTGGCGCAGGCTGTCGGTCTGTTGCAGCCTGACTCGTCCGAGTACGTCGCTCCAGGCATCGGCATACTCACTGAAGTAGCGTTGCTGCAGTTCTGCCATCAACCGCCGCAGATCCTGTGGCCCCAGGTCGGTGCCCTGCCCCAGCACCCAATTATCCTGAGCGATGGCATTGACCAGCCTCGGGCCCTGCGCCTCAAAGTACTGCACATATCTTTTTGTATAGAAACCGGGAACAGGCGGGTCGATCGTGGCAAATACCTTACCCTCGGCCAGGCGCAACGGTTCCAGGTTGCGCGCTTGTTCGCGCAATACTCGATACACGCCATCGGCCAAAGATTCCCCTCTCAGCACTTCGCGGGCCTGGGCCACTCGTTCATCGTTGAGCGGTGTGACAAACGGCCGTTCAAGCAGCCGTGCCAAGTGCTCTCCCAGACGCTTCTGCGTGGGCATATCCCCGGCAAAACGCACCGACCAAAGGCCTGTCACATGCTGTGCCAGCCAGGTGGCGTCACGGCGCTCGCGCAGATTGAGCATCAAATACGCACGCAGGTTATCCAATAACCGTTCGCGGTCCCCCAGGCTTGCGTCTATCTGTTCTTCAAGCTGCGCGGTTATCCAGACCAGCAGTTGCTGTTGCAGCGCCTGCTCATAAGCCTGGTCTACCCAGGCACGACTCACCTCGCCCTGATACAGGCCGAGGCGCTCGACCAAGCGCACATCCTGCGCCGCCGGAAACACCCGGGTCGCCGCCAACCGCGCATCCAACAGCCCCAACAACGCCGGGCTTTCATCGTTTTGAGCCCCTGTGGCCGGCATCGTCTGGGCGACCAATGCCGCCAGTTGGACCAGGCGTAGCTGGTTGACGCTGTAGCTGTACATCCACAGGCCACCGACACCGCCAAGAATCAGCGCGACTGTCATCGCTTGCAGGCCCTGGCGCTGACGGATGCGCTGCTGCTCCTGGGCTTGCAGGCTGGCAAGACCGGCTTCGGCAAAGATCACCTGGCTGAACAGCCCCCTCACAAAACGTGCATGCCTGTCATCGGCACAGGTCAGGAAGAACCCTCGCAAACCATTGATGGGTTGGTAGCGATGAGCAGAAAAGGCCATTTCAGCGAACAGGCTTACACGCTCACCGACGCGTGCCGCCTGTTGGGGAAACTCCAGGATCTGACCACGACGTTCAACGTTGCCCTCCTGGTGCAGTCGCGCAATCAGCTCACCGTTCAAACGCTGCAACAATCCCTCGACGGCCTCGTGCACCTGAGTAATTTCAGCCATGCCGCTGCCGACGTCCAGTGGCTGCCCCAGCAGACTGTCGGCACTTTCCCCATGGGGTGAATCAAAGAACTCAGCGAATCCCGGCAATCGATCGGCCTGGGTCAACACCAGATAGATCGGCACATCCACATGTAGCGTTTGCCGGATCTCCTGCAAGCGCGCGTGCACACGACGGGCATGGTGATCCAGGTCGTACTCGCTGGTGTTGAGCAACGTGTCTACCGACAGCGCCACCACCACGCCGTTGAGCGGGCGCACCCGGCGGCGCCACCTGAGGAGATTCAGCAGGGTGGCCCAGCCTGCGGCATCCACTGCACTGTCAGGTTGGGTCAGATAGCGCCCCGGGGTGTCGACGAGTACGCCTTCGTCGGCGAAATACCACTCGCAATGAGCACTGCTGCTCGTCGGTCGCCTGTCAGCGTGTTCAGGCGATAACTGCAAGCCGGCTGCCGCCAGCAGCTGCGTCTTGCCACTGCCCGGCTCACCAATCAACAGGTACCAGGGCAACTCATGGCGCCAACGCGCGCTGCGCTCTCCATAACGGCTGGAGGTTTTCAGCAGGTGAACCGCATCCTTGAACCGAGTGCGTACGCAGCGGTATTCGTTCTCCACACGTGTCGACGGCTGCTGGCGGGGCTGGCGCTCAGACCGTGGACGCCGGGCGGCACGACCACCGCCGGCAAGGACCATCACCAACCCCCAAAGCAGAAACACGACACTGATGGTGACCAGGCGAGCCGTCGCGCCCTGCCAAACAGGCTGATCATTCACCGCCAGCAGCGGCCCCCAAAACCACACCACTGCCGCACACGAAAGCGCCAGCAACAGGCTCCAAACCCAAATCCGGCCCAGCACGGCGCCCACACCCTTGAAGAATGCGCTCATTCTTTGCTCCCTGCGTTTACAAGGACGTGCGGATCAAATCCGACGCCGAAAATTGAAGCGGTTGCAGCGCGTTCGCGCGCTCCGTGCTCAGCATCCAGGCAAATCCTGTGTACATTGCCAGCAAGCAAACCAGGGTGAAGATGACCAACCAGGTAACGGGAACAACGCACAACCCCGTACGCCGGCTCGCCCCGTGCATCGCGGGTACGGGTGGCGCCGGCGACGGCTCCCCGCGTACGTGCCGGATCTGGCGATACAAGGCATCGCGAACACCCTCCAGTTGCGACATGCCGCGCTCCATCACTCGGTATTTGCCCTCGAACCCCAGGGATAGGCACAGGTAAAGCAGCTCCAGCATCGGCAGGTTCTTCACCGGGTCGCGTGATAGACGCTCCAGCAGTTGGAAAACTTTTTCGCCCCCGAAGGTTTCGTTATGAAAGCGGCTCAACAGGCTAACCTTCGACCATTCACTCTGTGCCCCCCACGCCGTAGTAACAACCGCCTCATCGATCACACTGCACAACACATAACGCGCCGACATGACTTGGCTGCTTTCAACACCGCCCTGCAAGGCGCGGGTTTCGAATTGAGTCACCGTCAATGACAATCGGTCGTTGAGCGTGCCCAGGTCTTCGCGACCAGAGCAGACCCTGAGCGCCACGATCTCGGACAACACCGCCCAAGCCGCAGCCACCAGCGGGTTGAGCCCAGCCTTGAAGCTCGACGCATCGAGCATACGGCCGGCATAGATCATGCGATCTTCCAGCTGCTCATAGCGTGGCGGCGATGGGAAGTCCGTCAATGCCCCCTGTGCAGGCCCATGACCCTCGCGGTCGAGCAGGACGGTTCTTTCATCCTGTGTGTACTCACTGTCCATGGCATTCAATTCCTGATGGCCCAAAAGTTGAGTTCAAGCCCGGCGAAGTCACCGCCTACGTGGAACGCGAAACCGCCCGACTGCTGCAATTGCGCGATCTCGGGGGCACTCATATCGAGGATGAAGTAGGTCTTGCCGGCATGAAACGGAATCTGCCGCGGCGCCACTGGCAGCGGCTTGACCTTGATACCGGCCAGGTGCAGGTTGACCAACTCACGTATGCGCTCTACCGGCCCGACTTTCAGGTGTGCCGGCAGGCGCTGGCGCAGTTCCTCTGCCTCACACTGCGCGGTGGCTGCCAGGATGAACGTGGCCGTGCCGAGCAATTTCAACTCGTCGACCGGGCAGACCAGAACGCCGTACTGGCGTGGTTGCAATGTCAATTCGATCACATGTTGCTCAAGCACCACCGACAGGACGGCGCGTAGGCGCTCCATCAACCCACGAAAACTGGCGCCCTGGTCGCTGTGTCGATAATGCACGTCCAGCTGCGCGCGTTTACTGTCACAGGCGAACGTTGATAGCTCGCCGAGCATCGACACCAACAGGCGGAACAGCGCTTCGGGTCGAACCTGGGCCTGGCTCAGGCAGTGCCGCAGCGCAAGTTCGGTACGATTGATCACCTGCAGCATCAGGAAATCACCGAGTTGTGTGCTTGCAGCCGTGCTCTCGCCACGAATGCGCGCCGCGATGGCATCGCCGCGGCTGGCAAGCAGACCGACGACTTCGTTAAGGCACGACGCCAAGTAGCCATGCTCCTGCACGAAAATGAAGGTCGGGATGAACGCGGTATCCAGGCTCACGCCCCCTTCACCGCTGACGTCCAGTACCTGGGCAACCTTGAGTGTGACGAAGCTCTGATCACCCGCCTGCTCGCCCAATACAAGGCGTAAGTCGGGCCGTGCGCAGCTGATTCGGCAACGCGCATCTACACCCAGGTTGGAGTCTCCCACTTCCACTTCGCATCGCAGGTAACGCGCCAGAACATCGCTCTGTTCAGGCTGGCGGACCTCAAGGTGATTGCCGCTGGCCAGGGGCAGTGCCAGGTAAATGCCCTGCCTGCCCGCATCAGTTGGCACCTGCAACACCAGCGGTTCCATAGCGGCACTCAAATCAAACAAGCTACCGTCCGGCAAGACGCCACTCGCCTGGTTGACCACCAGCTTGCCCAGCTTTAGGTATTGCTCATTCAATTCCAGCGTAAGGAAGCCCCAGGCATCACTGCCCAACAGGCGCGTCTGGTTGAGTTGCTGCTGGTAATAGCGGTCGTTGTGCTGCAAGTGCTGTGGCCGCAGCAACATGCCTTCTTGCCAGATCACTTTATGAACAGGCATCTCAGCGCACCTCCATCCCGGCGAGCGAGTCGACGACGCGTATACCGTCCTGGTCCAGCACCAGATCGGCACGGTTGCGCTGGTGCATAGTCACGGGGATCAACTGCCGCCATTGAACGTGCGGCAAGTCTCGGTAAGCCGCCAACACCCCTACAAAACGACTGTCGGGACCGATACGGAGTTTGAGCGCCAGGTGGTCACCTGGACGCAGCTCGACTTCTTCACTGCTTACCCAGTCCTTTGCCAGCAATTGCTGCGCCTTGTCATACAGGCTGAAGAAGTCGGCATGTTCGAAGGCTACGCCATGGCGCAGTTCGATCAACTGCACCACCACGGGAGAGGGGCGACCGTGCAGGTCAGGGTTGACGTGCTCGTTGGCGGTCAACACAACGTCCAGCTTGGTCAGCGTGGAAAAAGGCGATACGGCGCTGCAACCCGCCAAGAAACCAAACAAAAGCAACACCAAAGCACGGGTAGCTCGATACATGAATATCATCCTGAAAAATCAATGTGCAGGGAGGAGATCAGGCGCACCTGTTCTTCATAGGCCGTGGCGAAATCGCCGTTCAACGGGCGATCGTTCAACGGCCCTTGCGCCACCAAACGCTGGTAGTGACGCTGGTAAGCACGCCAACGCGCGCCATCGGTGAAAAATCGTGGCGGCTTGCCCTGAGATTCAAAGCACCAGGCCAAATGGTTCGGCTCGAAGGCCGTGTACACCTTGTTCACGGTGCTGCGACACGCAGCCTGCAGCGCGACCTGATGTACCTGCAGCTCCCGATGAGCCAGACCAATGGCCCGCGAGGCGGGCATTTGGCCCAAAGCCCCTGTATCCAGCAGTGCGGATAACGCCGCGTTGGTGTCGCTGAACATTTTCAAAGGGTTCCGGGCTGCGCCCTGACTGTCGAACGACGACCTCCCCCATTCGTGATGCAACTCTTCACGCGTGCGCAGGGCTTGTTGCAGCCCCTGGATCGTCAAGCGAAACAACCCCGCCACCTTGATCGCCAGTACCTCCCTGGCCGCTGGGTCGAGTGCGTCGAGCCCCACGCCCAAGGCCGCCGCGAACTGTGACCAGAACACTTCATCAGTCGAGGGTCCCATTGCACTAACGTGCACTGCAGCAACCTCTACCCCGGGTTCTGCCCGGCGCGGGAATGTCACATGCTCCCTATCGGTCCCGTGGCGTTCGGCCCACACCCCTTGCTCATCAACGGCCTCGCTCAATGCTGCCAGGTCATCCGAGATGGCCTGCTGCTGGTGCTCCAGGTCCAGCGCGTGCAGAGGGTCCAGGGACAGGAAGGCATCATCGGGAATCGGTACTGCCACACTGGCACGCAGCTCGCCGCAAGGTCGTGCGGGTTGCAACAAACGCGCACGTAGCACCAACGCCCCAAGTTCGAATACATCGCCATCATTGATCAATCGCGCCTGCCCCTTGCGCAGGCGTTCAGCACTGCCTGCCACGCCAATACCGTTGCGGCTGATATCAGTCAGGAAATAGCGGCCCTCACGGTAACCGACTAATCCATGGTGACTGGAGAGCACGCGGCTGGGGTCGGGTATCACCCAGTCACATCCGGGGCCGCGGCCAATCACGCCACCCACTGCGTCAAATACTTTGTGGGCCGAGGGTTCGGCGCTGGCGCTGTCGACCGTACAGACCTCAAACACAAGCTGCATCGTCATGATCCCTCTATTCATCGGCCACGAATAATTGCCTGTGGGTCACCCAGAGGACGGTACTCGGCATCATCGAACACGTAGTTGGCGTTACAGCCACCCAGCAAACACAACACAAGCAACACG
Organism: Pseudomonas sp. GZJR-8; assembly: GCF_002916705.1. Classification (NCBI taxonomy): domain Bacteria; kingdom Pseudomonadati; phylum Pseudomonadota; class Gammaproteobacteria; order Pseudomonadales; family Pseudomonadaceae; genus Pseudomonas; species Pseudomonas sp. GZJR-8. The sequence goes on from NZ_JXSI01000005.1 coordinate 234,083, forward strand.
GCGTGCCATGGACGGTCAGGCATCAGGTTTCTCCCACAGTAAAAATCAAGTGCACCATTAGCATTTCTCCCTGGCATCGCCGACGGGGATATTCAAGCGTGCAAGACGGTAAAGCAGCGTGCGTCGGGCAACCCCTAGCTCCCGCGCGGTACGGGTGCGATTGCCATGGTTCTTGTGCAAGCAATCGAGCAGGAACACTCGCTCTACTCGTTCCATGCGCTGGCGCAGCGTCACATCGTCGCTCGCGGCCGGCGCCGCAGTCGGTGGCAGCGCCAGGTGCTCCGGCAAGATCACGCCGGCGTCACACAACAACACGGCACGCTCAACCATGCATTTAAGCTCGCGTACGTTGCCGGGAAAGGCGTGGCCGGACAGTTGATCAAGGGCCAGGGTGGACCAACCCACGGGTGACCTCTCCAGCGCCGCGCACGCCTCGTCAGTGAAATAGCGCGCCAGTTGCAGCAGGTCGCCGTCTCGCTCGCGCAGGGCCGGTAACGTGATCGGAAACTGCACGAGCCGGTAATAGAGGTCTTCGCGAAAGCGCCCCTCGGCGACCATCGCAGCGAGGTCGCGATGAGTGGCCGCAATGATCCGCACGTCGACCTTATGCGCCGCGCTGGCACCCAGCGGCCGGACCTCGCCCTCCTGCAAGGCCCGCAGCAATTTGGCTTGCAGTGCCAGCGGCATGTCGCCGATTTCATCCAGCAGCAACGTACCGCCGTGCGCGGCATCAAACAGACCCGCATGATTGCGCTCGGCCCCCGTGAACGCACCTTTGCGATAACCGAAGAGCTCGCTCTCAAGCAGCCCTTCAGGGAACGCTGCGCAGTTCTGCACGACGAAGGCTTTCTCCCGGCGCGGGCCGGCCGCATGAATGGCCCGAGCTACCACTTCCTTGCCGGTGCCGGTCTCGCCGCACAGCAGTACGGTATACGGGGTATGCAGGACTTTACTGATCAAATGGCACGTCTGCTTCATCGCCGCACTGGAGCCAATCAATCCGTACTCCCTGGCCAACGGCTTGTTGCACCTGAGCCTTGAATCAACGTTGGGCTGCATACTGCGCAGTACCAGCAGCTGGTTCACGGCGAAGCTGCCCAACTGCGCCAGGGAGGTGGCGTAGCCTTGCAACTGGGCCGGCTGTTGCCGAGCGCACAGCAGCACACCGGCGACCCGCTCACCACGATTGAGCAATGGCACGCTCAACAGCGCCCGCCAGGGCTTCACCGGTACGGGCAGGAAATTAACGTCATGGCAACTGCTCTGCACATCTTCCAGGCTCAGGACAGCACCTTGGCTCAAGGTATGGTTCAACAGGGGTGGATGGTGCAGATCAGAATCTGCGACCGCGACGACCATCGATGCCGCCTCGGACAAATGTTGGGCAATCAGTTCAAGGCGACCGGTCACTTCATTGAGCAGGTAAAACTGGCTGAGTTCGCACTGGTTCAGTTGTGCCACACCGGCGACGAGCGCGTCAGGCAGCGCCTGTTCATCACGGTACAACGCCAGGCGTGTAAAGCAGGCGGCCAGCGCATTGGCGTATACCAGTGGGTCGGACAATTCGCCTGGCAGGTCCACATTCATCATGATCATCAACCCCTGTGAAAATTGCTGGCAAGCGTAACCACGCCGTCGGCCTGTTCATGCGCCAGCCAGGTGGTCCAGCCCAGGCGGCAAAGCGTGTTTTCGCCGATGTGCAACGGCCTGACCTCGCCCGGCGCCAACGTCAGGCGCAGGTCGTATTCCAGAGGGTCGCGCAGGGTCAGTCGCACCAGCGCGCACAGCCGCTGGTACGCCTCAGCGATAGGCAGAAAATCATGGAAACGCTGCCAACCCAGCGCCAGAAGATGCACCCTGAACTTACCGCTGCGGTCAGCGATGCGATGCCCCAGGACAAGGTCCTGACCAAGGGCACTGTTGGCCCGCCCCAGATGATTGCATTGCAACTGGCTGACCTCGACCGTGCGCTCCACCCATTGCTCGATAAACAACGCGTCGTGCTTGAAGTAGTAACGCAGGACAGCCTCGATCAGCGCAGCCGAGTGCACTCGCAAACTCAGCAGGCCCAGATAAGGCAGCAGGCGCTTGCAATCAAGCTGCGAAGCACTGCGAATTGCGCTGTCGCCCAGCCCCATCAAGGCAAACATCTGCTCGGAAAACCTGTCGTTAGCACCTGCCCGGAAACACGCCCGATAACGGTATTTGCGCCAGATCGGCAACATCAAGCGCTGCAGGCGGTGATGGAACAGATCAAGGAAATCTCGAGTCGGGTTGCCGCCCGAACGCTCGGCAAACGCTTGCTCGGCGTAAAACGCAGGTAGCGGCGAGCCGGCACCGAATAACCCCAATACGTTGAGACGCAAGCGAGCGCGCAAGGCCCCGCGCTCGCTGAAAAACTCCACACGGTCGATATCGTGCGCGGCAAACCCAAAACCGGGGTTGGCCTGGAACTCCAATTGGTCATACAGCGCCTCGTCATCCAGCAGCGGATGGGCCTCGCGCAGTCGTTCGATGACCTGCACAATCGCCTGAAATAGCGTGTACTCACGAATCACACGGCAAAGTTGAGTCAAAACAGCGGTTGCTGCCCCATCCGGGATGGCCATAGGTACACGTCTCCTTGTGTGCTGATGACCCGCAACTCGTGATACGAATTGAGGCTTGCATAGAGCGCAAAGAACTGATTGAGAACAGAGGCGAATACAAACAGATCGCCCTGACCGACAAAGCCCTGGGAATCAACGGTCAGCTCGACCTGCAAGCCTCGAACAGGCAGACCGCGGTGCAGACGGTCCACTGCCTCATGGCGAATGGAGCGCAAAGCGCTCAACCTTTTCTGACTGACCTTCAGCGCCTGTCGATCGTGATAGCGCGGCAAGTCGTAGGTTTGGAGTATCACTTTCAAGGCATTGATATCGGTCAACGACAGATAGTTGACTGACATATTGCTGATGAGCTTCCACAAAAAATCCTGGTCCAGTGGCGGCGCAAAGCTCGCGGTGGGCGTGGTGATGTTGCAAAACCCCAATGACTCCGGGGTCTGTTCCCCGGGCAGGGTGATTTCGCCTGCACGAAGTTGGCGCGGCAGGTTGCAATTGGTACAGGTCAGTTCGACCGACAGGGTTTCCTGGCCCTGTTCGCGGCGGCTGGGGAATCCCATCCAGGTATCAAGCCCGCCATGCTGTACCGACGAACGCTGGCGAATGCTGTAACTGGAGGGGGCCGCCATAGCCTCGTGATCGCCGTCATGTTCAAACGACTCGAACGGCACATAGGTCTGGTAGCCCAACCCGCCGGGGCGCCACCCGGTGACCTAGTCCACGGAAAACACACTGGCATTGCCCGGCGTATATTCCCCAGGTACCAACAGGTACTCATCCTGTTTACCGTCCAGGCGAATGGGGATCGCATCCTGTTTGAACAGGTTGACGATGGGCGTGCAATACAGCTTCACGTTGTCCAGGGTTGGACGCAGGGGATCACGGCCCTGGGTGTGAAGTTCGAAGCGCATCACCATGCCATGCGCCTCCCGGAGCAGCTCGTCAGGCAGCGTGTGCACCACGTTCAGCCCTTCGACGTCGACAAACAGGTATTTCTCGGGAAAAGCGAAGTACTCCTGCAGATGCCGATAACCATCGAAGGTGTTCTGCGGATAAGGAATCAGCGCCTGCTCCGGGGAAAACCCCACTGGCTGAACCTGGCCGGCACTGAGGCGCAGCGTCACAGGTTGCCCGTCGCGGGTCCTCACCGGTACACCCTCGTGATCCAGCAGCGACAGGCAGATACTGTCGACATGGCGCAACAGGCTGAGGTACAGGCCCTGACTGATGTAGTGGTCGCCAGCCAAGTGCAGCCTCAGCGAATCAAATGCCAACTCACTGAAGTTACCTTGGGTACTCATGGTCAGTTGCAATTCCAGCCAGGCCCCCTCGCCCTGGCAGCGGTATTCCAGGCCACTGAGTTGCAGGGGCATGATGTCGGTGGCATAGCATGTGCGGAACCGGCAACGCTCACCCTTGGTGGGAGCGCTTTCCACGGCGGTGTCCCGGGCCACTCGAACACTGGGGCCGGCACGTTTCAAGGGGTCGAATTGCAGGATGCTGAAGGCCGGTGTTGGCCGCATGTAATGGGGCCATAACAAGTGCATCAACGAATGCGTCAGCTCCGGCAGTTCGTCATCCAGCTTTTGTCGCAGGCGAGCGGTCAGAAATGCAACCCCCTCCAGTAAACGCTCGACATCCGGGTCCTGGCCGGCCTCAGCAAGAAACGGCGCCAGAGCTGGATTGCGCTCGGAAAAACGCCGCCCTTGTTGGCGCAGCGCGCTGAGTTCACTTTGAAAGTAGCGGTTAAACGTCATGGACGAAAACCTCTACCCGCCCGGCTTGCGCAAGACGGGCCTGAAACACGACCGGTTGCAGGACGCCGTCGATAACTCGCTCAGCTTCAATTGCAAATGCCAGGACCAGGGACCCACGCACATCGGGCAACAGCCTGACATGCACATTCGCCAGTCGCGGTTCGTAGGCCTGGATAAAACGCTCGATATGCAGCCGCGACTGAGTCAATGATTCATGCAGGCTCAGTCGCATGTCGTTGAGATCAGGCAAACCATAATCAGCCAGTGTCTGGACACTGCCCGCACGTGTGCTGAGCATTTTCCCCAGATGTGCGGCGATGGACGCCACAGGACACCCTTGCGTCGATGCACCGTATTCAAGACGCTCGAAAAGGCTGTTGTGCTGAATCATGCCCTGGCCTCTGCTCATTCTTTATCGAGCTTGCCAACCAGGGACAAGGTGAAGTCTGCCCCCATGTACTTGAAATGCGGGCGCACTGTCACGTTGACGCGGTACCAGCCTGGCTCGCCCTCGACATCACTGACGACGATGCGCGCGGCACGCAGTGGGCGCCGTCCACGCACTTCGGCGCTGGGGTTTTCCTGATCCGCCACATATTGGCGAACCCACTTGTTGAGTTCCTGCTCAAGGTCCGTGCGCTCTTTCCAAGCGCCCAACTGTTCGCGTTGCAGAACCTTGAGGTAATGGGCCAGGCGGTTGACCACCATCATGTAGGGCAATTGGGTGCCCAAGCGGTAATTCAGTTCTGCCGCCCTGCCTTCTTCACTGATGCCAAAGGATTTGGGCTTTTGCACGGAGCTGGCGGAAAAGAACGCTGCATTGTCGCTGCCCTTGCGCATGGTCAAGGCGATGAACCCTTCTTGCGCCAGCTCGTATTCGCGCCGATCCGATACCAGCACTTCGGTAGGGATCTTGGTTTCAATCTCGCCCATGCTCTGGAAGTGATGCAGTGGGAGGTCCTCGACGGCCCCGCCGCTTTGCGGCCCGATGATATTCGGGCACCAGCGAAAGCGAGCGAAACTGTCTGTCAGGCGTGTGGCAAAGGCATAGGCGGTATTGCCCCACAGGTAATGCTCGTGGCTGTTAACCACGTTTTCCTGATATGCAAAGGTCTTGACTGGGCACTCAAGGGGGTCATACGGGGTGCGCAACAGAAAGCGCGGGACAGTAAGGCCAATGTAACGGGCGTCTTCGCTCTGGCGAAAGCTTTGCCATTTGGCAAACTGCGGCCCTTCGAAATGATCCCGCAGGTCTTTCAGGTCGGGCAGCCCGGTGAAGCTTTCCAAGCCAAAGAAACTCGGCCCCGCCGCAGCAATAAAGGGGGCGTGAGCCATGCTGGCGACGCTGGAGGCGTATTGCATCAGCTTTACATCGGGCGCACTGGGCGAGAGAAAATAATTGGCAATGATCGCACCCACCGGCTGCCCACCGAACTGACCGTATTCAGCGCTGTAAACATGCTTGTAAAGCCCGGACTGAGTGATTTCCGAGGAATCCTCGAAATCATCCAGCAGGTCTTCGCGTGAGACATTCAACAGCTCGATCTTGATGTTCTCGCGAAAATTGGTGCGGTCGACCAGCAACTGCAACCCCCGCCAGGAAGCTTCCAGCGCCTGGAAGTCGGGATGGTGCAGGATCTCATCCATTTGCTGGCTGAGCTTGGTATCGATTTCGGCGATCATCCGGTCGACCAGGCGTTTCTTTACCGGTTCGTCACGGTTGTGTGGCTTGAGCAGCTCCGCGATAAACGCCGATACGCCGCGCTTGGCGATGCCGTAAGCCTCGTCGTCGGCGCTCAGCAATGTCTGGGCGGTGATGTTGTCGAGGATGCTGCAGGTGTGGATAGTCTGTACCGATTGCAGCTCGTGTTGAATCGTGGTCATGGTATCAGTGTCCTTTTACTGAAAATGTCAGGCGTCTGGGCTGGGCAGCCCAAGCTCGGCCAGAACTCGTGCGCGGGAATCACCATGGGTCAATGCCTGCTCGATCGCCTTGCGAAAGCTTGGGGTGTTGCCCAATGGTCCCTTGAGCGCCACCAGTGCTTCACGCAGTGCCATCAGCTTTTGCAACTCCGGGATCTGCTCGACAAGATTCGCGGGATTGAAGTCTTTCATCGCGTTGATGCGAACCTGGATCGCCAGTTCTTCCACGTCGGCTTGATCCTGGAGGCGATTGGGTACGTTCAGCGTCAGGCTCACTGCTTGCTTGGCCAACACCTCGTCGAGGGTGTGCTTGTCGATACCGATGGGCTTGCGATCTTCCAGCTTGCGCAGGTCCGCACGTTGGGAAAAATCCCCCAGCACCAGCAGCTTCAACGGTAGCTCGACCTCTTCCTGGGCACCGCCGAGGGCGGGTTTGAAGGTAATATTGATACGTTCCTTGGGGGCTACCGAACCGTCTTTGGCCATGGTGCTTTTCCTTTTATTTGATGAGGCGCTATTGAAGTACTGCTTCCAGGTCGAAATGACACAACCGGCGATGCAGGGCATCCTTGCCGTCGCGTATGGCTTGGCTTTGAGGTAGCAGGTCGTAGCAGCGGTACAGGAGCTGAGCGACTTGCAGGGCCAACGCCGGCTCCCAGATTTCCAGGCCCGCGCGTTGTAATTGAAGATCGAGTTGCTCCAGCTGGATCCTGGCCAGCTCGTGTTTGCCGGCCGCCATGCACAGCCTGGCCAGCGCCAGGCGCCAATGAAAACGGCAGCGATCACTGACCGCGCCCTGCAAGCCTTGCTTGATCACACCCACCGCGGCTTTGAGCCCGTCCTTGCGCAGACAAGGCATTACCGCTTCCAACGCCGCGTCCCAGGGTTGGGTCGTCAGGTCGGTCACGACTTCACTGGGCGCAGGCTTGCGCACATGGCGCATCACGTGCAGCGCAATCCACTCGGCTGTCGCAGTGTCGGCAAAGGGGGTGCCGTCGTCGAAGCGGTACTCCGTCAGGTTTGGCAGGCGCTGCAGCAGCAGCGCGAAATGTATCTCCAGTTCGGCCATGGCCAGGTCCGCGTGCAAGCCGTCCAGACACTCCCAGGCCATGCGCAAACCATCGAACCAGAACAACGCACCGGCCAGACTGACTTCCAGTTCGAACAGCACATCGGCGTAATGGCCTTGGCTCAAGCGCTCCTGATAACGCTTGAGCTTGTCGGCGGCCAATGGGCGCAGCGCGGTTATGCGTTCACTGTTGGCGTCGGGGTAGTTGACGAGCATCAGCCACGCCAAGGTTCGGCCCAGGCGCAAAGCCCGCAGGTCGGTGGCGTTCTGGCGCAACCACCAGGCGCATAAAGGCCGGGCCTGTTCCTGTAATGAGCGCAGTAATTTGTGCGCCTCTTTTTCGCTGTTGACCGATTGCTCGGGGGTGGGCAACTGGACCGCTGCTTGCCTCACGCCGGGAATAGCACCCGCGCGCCCATCAGTTTCTGGCGCCCCTTGCGCGGCATCGGCCAGGCGCTCCGCCAATTGCCGTCGAATCGGCAGCAGCACGGGAGCATCACTCCCCAGATGTTGGGCCCATAGTTGGTCCAGATGTTCGAGGTGTTCCAGCAACGCTTGAAATAAAGGCTGTTGATCATTGAGCGAGATTTTTTTTGCAAACGCTTGCTCAAGGCGCGACACCAACCAGCCAAACGCTGCAACGCGGGTACGCAGTTTGCCAGGGTAGACGTGCACCCAATGGTGCTCGCAGAGCTCACGCAGCACACCGAGGCCGGCCAGCAATCCAGCCAATGAATCACGCTGATACAAGGCCCAGGTCAACCAGCAGGCGACACGCAGATCCTTGGAGTGCTCACGCAGCAGGCATTCGCTGATTTCGCTGACCCGCTGCCAATCCGGCAGCCCATTGCCATGAACCGACTGCGCTTTGCCAAGTTCGCCTTCCAGCGCTTCGAACTCGTTGGAAAAGCGCATATCAATGCCCACGAAACTACCTGGCGAACAGGCTGCTCGTGCAAGTAGCAAATAATAGGCATACAGTTCTTTTGAATGACTCATTTTCGGCCGCACACAACCATCCAAGGCAAAATAGGCAAACTTAACGCCATTAAAGTACGTATCAGAGAGCCCTTAAGTTCCGTTCAAACATATCGAGACACAAGAACCTTAGCCATGCATAAAGCAATGAGCAAGCGACGGACCAAAACTTAAGAAACATCCTACGCGCCGCTATAATCTTGGCCTGCGCAGCTATTTGCGCACACATTCGAGTAACAACAACTCTGTTAGCTCGGCCAGCCGTATACTTCACCGTAAAAACACGCGAGCAACTAAGTGCGCATCGACGCGCAACTTTTATAACTAAAAACAGCCCATAGCCCGGAATAAAAACCCAATACGCAGTGCACCAAACAGTGCTAGCCCTTATTTCATTGAACTTCACACTTTCAGGCACGCTTCTTGTTATAGGTTATAGGCACCTACCCGTTCAGCCATTTCGCTGTTCGGCAAAACCTACTCAACCCGGCAAGGAAACCAATCATGCCAACACCCGCGTACCTCTCCATCACCGGAGTCAAACAAGGTTTGATCACGGCAGGCACATTTACTCAGGACTCGGTAGGCAACATTTATCAGGAAGGTCATGAGGATCAGATACTGGTCCAGGCATTTGCCCATCAGGTGATCATTCCTCGCGATCCGCAATCGGGCCAGCCGACAGGTCAGCGCGTGCACAAGCCGCTGATGATCAGCAAGGTTTTCGATAAATCGTCACCGTTGCTGTTCAGCGCCCTGACCAGCGGTGAAGAAGTCTCCTGCCGCCTCGAATGGCTGCGCACCTCGTCCGCCGGAACCCAGGAGCACTACTTCACCATTGAACTGGAGGGTGCGACTATCGTGGACATCCAGTCACGCATGCCCAACTGCCAGGACCCCGACAACGCCCACTTCACTCATCTGGAGGATGTGCACTTCACCTATCGCAAGATCATCTGGACTCACGAAGTGGCCGGAACTTCCGGCTCGGACGACTGGCGCAGCCCAGTGGCCGGCTAACCACGGCTAGAGCGGGAACAGCTGCCAGGGAAGGCGCCGTTCCTGCTGGCCGGTTACACCATCGCCAATGGGTGCTTACGCTTGGGCGCTGCGAACACACGATCGATAGCGTCCAGGTCATGTTCATCCAACACCAGCTTCGCAGCTGCGGCGTTGAGTCGGATGTGTTCAGGTGTGACCGCCTTGGGGATTGCGATGACACCCTCCTGGCGCAGGACCCACGCCAGCGATACCTGGGCCGGTGTGACCTCATGGCGACGTGCGATCTGCTTGAGGGTCGGGCTCGACAGCAGCTCACCACCCTGGGCGATGGGACAATAAGCCATCAGTGGTAAATGATGCTGTTGCCACCATGGCAACAGGTCGAACTCGATCCCGCGCTCTTCAATGTTGTAGAGCACTTGATTGGTCGCACATGCAGGGGATGCGAGCTCCTGCAGGTCTGCCACATCGAAGTTGGAAACACCCCAGCGGCCGATTTTGCCGGCCTCGCGCAAACGCTCGAACGCTTCGACAGTTTCTTCAAGTGGGTACTGGCCGCGCCAGTGCAACAGATACAAATCAATGTAATCGGTGCCAAGGCGCTGAAGGCTGGCTTCGCAGGCGCGAGGCACCCCCTTTTGGCTGGCGTTATGCGGATAGACCTTGCTGACCAGAAATACCTGGTCGCGCTTGCCACGAATCGCCTCTGCGACCACCTCTTCGGCACCGCCGTCGCCATACATCTCGGCGGTATCGATGAGCGTCAGGCCCTCATCTATACCCAGTTGCAGCGCAGCAACTTCGGCGCGGCGCCGGCTTGGGTCTTCGCCCATGCGCCAGGTCCCCTGGCCGATGACAGGGACGGGAACACCGGCCAGATCAATGGTACGCATGACAACCTCCTGGTGAGTGTGCTGATTAACAATGTGGCATTGAGCGGACAAAAGGGTTCAATCGCAGTATGGTTGCCCTTTCGCCAGTCGCCAGGAATCACCGGTAATGCTGTTTGTCGTCATGCTCGGGGGCAAGCATCCACGGGCAAAAATCGAAGTACACGATGTAGTGTTCGCCGTGGCGGATACGTTGCAGGCCAGCTACCCGCAATTGCGCGACGCCTGGTTTGGCAGCCCCAAGGGTGTGCACATCGACTCATGGATGGCGGTCGACGGCGTCGACGGCTGGAAAGTTGAACTGAGCCATCTGGCGCCTCATGGCGACGCGCCCCGCCTGTACTTCATCAACCTCGGTGGCTATGAAGCCCATAGCTTCGGCGAGGCCCATCACTACCTGCTGGTAGTCGCTCGTAACAAACAGCAGGCCATGAGCCAGGGCAAGCAGCAGATGCTGCGCCACTGGTCCCAGGCCCACACCGACGGCGTGCTGGATATTGACGACTGCCTGCCGATCGACTTGGTGGACGGCCGTTACATCCACCTGGTGCAGGGGCCGCACCAACCGATCGTGCAGCGCAACGACTACATCGTGTTGCCTTGAACCGCCACGCTGAAAAAGGCAGGACTGAACAACAGCGGAACTTTGCCAGGAAATAACCGCCTGAATCCGGTACGCTCACCGTTTTTTTACTCTAGGAGTTATTCCCCATGGCCAAAGCCACCGCCCGTCACATCCTCGTTTCCACTGAAGACAAGTGCAACGAACTCAAGGCCCAAATCGAAGGCGGCGCTGATTTCGCAGAAATCGCCAAAGCCAATTCGTCCTGCCCATCCAGCCGCCAGGGCGGTGATCTGGGTTCGTTCGGCCCAGGCCAAATGGTCAAGGAATTCGACACTGTCGTATTCAGCGCCCCGGTCAATACCGTGCAGGGCCCGGTTAAAACCCAGTTCGGTTATCACCTGCTGGAAGTCACCAGCCGCCAGGATTGATTCAATCGGCGCAGATGCGATAAACAACGGCCCGCCCTTTGGCGGGCCGTTGTGCATGTGATGACTGGCGATGCCCAGGCCGTTAGCGTACAAATCCCTATTCTTCTTAACCCGGCGTTCAAGGCTGATAATGCGATTGGCTTTTTCATCTCTGCTCTGCTCCACCCTGGCCCTGCTGATGGCCAGCACTGCGGCGATCGCGGCCCCGCAAACCTACCTGACGGTTTACGGCGAGCCCGCCAAGTACCCCGCCGGTTTCAGCCACTTCGACTATGCCAACCCCAACGCGCCCAAGGGCGGCAGCCTGCGGCGCTCGGCGCTGGAGGTCGGGCGGTTTGATCATGTGCTGCCGTATATCGACAAAGGTATTGGCGTGTCTCAGGTCGACGGCTGGGTGTATGCGCCCCTGGCGCTGCGCTCGCTGGATGAGCCCTACACCGTTTATGGCCTGGTGGCAGAAAAAATGGAGCGCGCCGACGACGGCCTGTCGCTACGTTTCTACCTCAATCCCAAGGCGCGTTTCGCCGACGGTACCCCGATTACAGCCGAAGACGTGCGCTACAGCTTCGATCTGCTGATGACCCAAGGCAGCCTGCGCTTTCGCACGTTGTTTGCCGACGTCAAGCACGTCGAAGTCGAAGGCGAGCGTCAGGTACGCTTCGACTTCTCCAGCAACGACAACCGCACCCTGCCCCTGGATATCGCCACCTTGCCGGTGTTCCCGGAGCATTGGTGGAAGACCCGCGACTTTGCCAATGGCGGCGGCTACGAAGCCCCGCTGGGCAGCGGCCCGTACAAGGTCAGCAAGATCGACTCCGGCAGCACCATCACCTTTACCCGCGATCCGGATTGGTGGGGCAAGGATTTGCCGGTCAGCCGTGGCCTGTACAACTTCGATCACCTGAGCCTGGAATACTTCGGCGACACCGAAGTGGCGCGCCAGGTGCTGCGCGGCGGCGCCTACGACTTCAACCGTGAATTCTCCGCCACCGGCTATTCCATCGGCTACAACGGCCCGGCGCTGGACGATGGTCGCCTGCAGCGCGCACACCTGGCCAAAGAGATGCCGCAACCGGCCCAAGGCTATGTGTTCAACGTGCAGAAGCCGATTTTCAAAGATCGCCGCGTGCGCCAGGCCTTGGCGATGCTGTGGGATTTCGAATGGGCCAACCGGCAAATGATGCGCAACCTGTACATCCGCCAGCAAAGCTACTTTTCCAACAGCCCGCTGGCGGCCAGCCAATTGCCGACCCAGGAAGAACTGGCGATCCTGGAACCGTTGCGCGGGCAAATCCCGGATGAAGTGTTTACCCAGGTATTCAAGGCCCCGGTCACCGACGGCAGCGGCATGATCCGCGATAAACAACTGCAAGCCCTGGCACTGCTTGAGGACGCTGGCTGGAAACCGGTGGGTGACAAACTCGTCAACGCCCAGGGCGAGCCGCTGGAGTTCACCTTCCTCAACGTCCAGAACGGGCTTGAGCGCCTGTTGCTGCCCTACAAGCGCAACCTGGCGCAGATCGGCATCACCCTCAATATCCGCCGCATCGACTCGTCGCAGTACGTGAACCGCCTGATGGCCCGTGACTACGACATGATCGTCACCGGTTTTCCGGTCACCACCTCGCCCGGCATGGAGCTGTACAACTACTTCGGCTCCGCCGCTGCGTTCGATCCGGGCGCCAACAACTACATCGCACTCAAGGATCCGGCCGTCGATACGCTGATCAACGGTTTGGTGAAGGCCGACACCCAGGCGCAGATGCTCACCTACGCCCACGCCCTGGACCGTGTGCTGCAATGGAATTACCTGTGGATCCCCAACTATTACCCCCCGGGCACCTCCGCCGCGTGGTGGAACCGTTTCGGCCGCCCGGCGATCGAGGCGAAGAATGACGAAGCCCTGGAAACTTGGTGGGAAGTCAGCCCCACGCCACTGACTAACGAGCAAATGCAGGCCGAGCTGAAAAAACGCGGAGGAGCCCGTTGATGTTTGCCTATATCGTACGGCGCCTGCTGCTGATCATCCCGACGCTGGTGATCATCCTGCTGGTGAACTTCGTGATCGTGCAGGCCGCGCCCGGCGGGCCGGTGGAACAGGCCATTGCCCATCTGCAAGGCATTGGCGGCGGCGGTGTAGCGGGCGCATCCGGCGAAGGTATCAGCGGCTCCCGGGCCAGTCGTGGCCTGGACCCGAAGCTGATCAAGGACATCGAAAAACAATACGGCTTCGATAAGTCCGCACCGGAACGCCTGTGGCTGATGCTCAAGAACTACGCCCAGCTGGACTTCGGCAACAGTTTCTTTCGCGGCGCGACGGTGACCGACCTGATCCTGGAAAAGATGCCAGTTACCATTTCCCTTGGCCTGTGGGCGACGCTGATCACCTACCTGGTGTCGATACCCTTGGGGATACGCAAGGCCGTGCGCCATGGCAGCAGCTTTGACATGTGGAGCAGCACGGCCATCGTGATCGGTTACGCGATGCCGGCGTTCCTGTTTGCGATGTTTCTGATTGTGGTATTCGCCGGCGGTACGTCGCTGAACTGGTTCCCGGTGCGCGGGCTGGTGTCGGAAAACTTTGCCGAACTGAGCACCGTGGGCAAGGTTGCCGACTATTTCTGGCACCTGGTTTTGCCGGTGACGGCGCTGGTGATCGGCGGGTTTGCCACCTTGACCATCCTCACCAAGAACTCTTTCCTCAATGAGATTACCCGCCAGTACGTGGTGACCGCCCGTGCCAAGGGCCTGAGCGAACGCCGGGTGCTGTATGGCCATGTGTTTCGCAATGCCATGCTGCTGGTGATCTCGGGGATTCCCCAAGCGTTTATCAGCGTATTTTTTGCCGGCTCACTGCTGATCGAAGTGATCTTCTCCCTCGACGGCCTGGGCCGCATGAGCTACGAGGCGGCAGTGTCCCGTGACTACCCGGTGGTATTCGGCTCGCTGTTTATCTTCACCCTGTTCGGCCTTTTGATAAAACTCATCGGTGACCTCTGCTACACCCTGGTGGACCCGCGTATCGACTTTGCTGCGAGGAACGCCTGATGCTTGACCTGTCTCCCGTTGCGCGTCGGCGTTTCGAACGCTTCAAGAAAAACCGGCGTGGCTGGTGGTCGCTGTGGTTGTTTATCGGCCTGTTTATCCTGACGCTGGGCGGCGAGCTGATCGCCAATGACAAACCCTTGGTGCTCAGCTTCAAGAACGAACTGTATTTCCCGGTGTTCAAGCGCTACACCGAACAGCAGTTCGGCGGGCAGCTGCCGTTCCAGGCGGATTACCGCAGTGACTATGTGCAAAAGCTGATCAAGCAGGACGGCGGCTGGATGCTGTTCCCGCCGATTCCCTTCAGCGACGACACCCCCAATTATGAGCTGACCCGCCCTGCCCCGAGCCCACCGTCGGCGGTGAACTGGCTGGGCACCGATGACCAGTCCCGCGATGTACTGGCGCGGGTGATCTTCGGCGCAAGGGTGTCGATCCTGTTTGCCCTGGCCTTGACCGCCATCAGCGCCGCCATCGGCATTGCCGCCGGGGCGTTGCAGGGTTACTACGGCGGCTGGGTGGATTTGCTCGGGCAGCGCATTCTGGAGGTGTGGTCCGGCCTGCCGGTGCTGTACTTGCTGATTATCCTGTCGGGGTTCGTCGAGCCGAATTTCTGGTGGTTGCTGGGGATCATGGCGCTGTTTTCCTGGCTGGCGCTGGTGGATGTGGTGCGCGCCGAGTTCCTGCGCGGGCGCAACCTGGAGTACGTCAAGGCCGCGCGCGCCCTGGGCCTGGGCGACGCCAAGATCATTCGCCGGCATATCCTGCCCAATGCCATGACCGCGACGCTGAGCTATCTGCCGTTTATCTTGACCGGGGCGATATCCACCTTGAGCGCCCTGGATTTCCTCGGCTTCGGTATGCCGGCTGGCAGCGCGTCCCTGGGTGAGCTGATCGCCCAGGGCAAGCAGAACCTGCAAGCCCCCTGGCTGGGCCTGACCGCGTTTTTCACCTTGGCGCTGATCCTGTCGTTGCTGGTGTTTATCGGCGAGGCGTTGCGTGACGCCTTCGACCCTCGCTCATGAGTAATTGCCTATGAACCTGATCGAAATCCGCGACCTGTGCGTCGCGTTCAGCGGCCAGACCGTGGTACGCAATCTGAGCCTGGATGTGCGCCCCGGCGAGTGCCTGGCGCTGGTGGGTGAGTCGGGCTCGGGCAAGTCAGTGACCGCCCATTCAATCCTGCAACTGCTGCCGCAAGCCGGTACCGAAACCACGGGCTCGATCAAGTATCGTGGCCAGGAGTTGATCGGTGCAGCGCCGTCTACCCTGCAAAAACTGCGCGGTAACCGAATTGCGATGATCTTCCAGGAGCCGATGACGTCCCTGAACCCGTTGCACAGCATCGAAAAGCAAATCGGCGAAACCTTGCTGCTGCACAAGGGCCTGGGCGGCAAGCAGGCGCGGGCGCGGATTCTCGAACTGCTGGAGCTGGTGGGTATCCAGAAACCCCAGGAACGGCTCAAGGCCTACCCGCATCAGTTGTCCGGCGGCCAGCGCCAGCGGGTGATGATCGCCATGGCCCTGGCCTGCGAGCCGGAGTTGCTGATTGCCGACGAGCCCACCACCGCGCTGGACGTGACCGTGCAGCGCAAGATCCTGCTGCTGCTCAAGTCTTTGCAGCAACGCCTGGGCATGTCGCTGCTGCTGATCAGCCATGACCTTAACCTGGTGCGCAGTATCGCCCAGCGGGTCTGCGTGATGCGCGCCGGGGAAATTGTCGAGCAGGCTGACTGCCAGACCTTGTTCACGGCCCCACAGCACCCTTACAGCCGCCTGCTGCTGGACGCCGAGCCCACGGGCGATGCGCTGTGCAGCGATGCGCGCGAGACGGTGTTGCAAGTAGACAACCTCAACGTCGATTTCCCCTTGGGCGGCGGGTTGTTTCGGCGCAAGACCTGGCTGCGTGCGGTCGACGGCATCAGCCTCAGCGTGCAGCGCGGCAAGACCCTGGGGATTGTCGGTGAGTCCGGCTCAGGCAAATCGACGTTGGGCCAGGCGATCCTGCGTTTGCTTGACTCCACCGGCAGCATCCGCTTCCAGGGTGAGGCCCTCGACCCGCTCAACCATCAGCAGATGCGCCCGTGGCGCAAGCAGATGCAGGTGGTGTTCCAGGACCCCTATGGCAGCCTCAGCCCGCGCATGTCGGTCGAGCAGATCATCAGCGAAGGCCTGGAAGTGCATGCGCCATGCAGCCTGGCCGAGCGCGATGCCCAGGTGATCCAGGTGCTCAAGGACGTGGGCCTCGACCCCGCCAGCCGGCATCGCTACCCCCATGAGTTTTCCGGTGGCCAGCGCCAACGCATCGCCATCGCCCGCGCCCTGGTGCTCAAACCGGCGCTGATGCTGCTCGACGAACCCACCTCGGCCCTGGACCGTACGGTGCAGAAACAAGTGGTGGCGTTGCTGCGTGAACTGCAGGACAAATATGGCCTGACTTACCTGTTTATCAGCCATGACCTGGCCGTGGTGCGCGCCATGGCCCATGACATGATCGTGGTCAAGGATGGCAAGGTAGTGGAGCGCGGTGCCAGTCATGATGTGTTTGATTCGCCCCAGCACCCCTATACCAAAGAACTGCTGGCTGCAGCGCACATCCCTTTGTGATGATCAACAGGATTCTGCCTCCATGAGTACCAGCCTCAAGGATTATCAACACGTTCGCGGCCTGGCCATTCAGTCGTTGTTCGAGATCATCGAGCAGTCCAGCGAAGGCACGGTCATCGTCGACCGCGACGCGAACATCGTGTGGATGAACGAGCGCTACGCCAGGCGTTTCGGCCTGCACAGCGCCGATGAGGCCATCGGCCAGCCCTGCGAGCAGGTGATTTCCAATAGCCTGTTGCGCCAGGTGGTGCACAACGACCGGCCGATACTGCTGGATATCCAGGACACCCCCAAGGGCCCGCTGGTGGTGATGCGCCTGCCAATCCACGATGATGCCGGAGCGGTGATCGGCGCGATTGGCTTTGCGCTGTTCGATGAGTTGCGCAACCTGTCACCGCTGATCGAGCGCTACCTGAGCATGCAGCAAGAGCTGGCCTCGACGCGCTCGCTGCTGCGCTCGCGGCAAAGCAAATACAACTTCGCGCATTTTATCGGCACCAGCGCTGCCAGCCTGGAGGTCAAGCGCCGGGCGCGGCGCAGTGCGAGTGCCGAGTCGCCAGTGTTGCTGCTGGGGGAAACCGGCACCGGCAAGGAACTGCTCGCCCAGGCTATCCACGGTGCGTCACCGCGGGCGCACAAAGCCTTCGTGAGCATCAACAGCGCCGCGATTCCCCACGATCTGCTCGAAGCAGAGTTCTTCGGCACCGCACCCGGTGCATTTACCGGCGCCGACCGCAAGGGTCGCCCCGGCAAGTTCCAGATCGCCCAGGGCGGCACGCTGTTTCTCGACGAAATTGGCGACATGCCGCTGCCGCTGCAAAGCAAATTGCTGCGGGTGTTGCAGGAAAAAGAATTCGAACCGGTGGGCTCCAACGAGATGCTGCACAGCGATGTGCGGGTGATTGCCGCGACATCCATGGACCTGGAGGCAGCGATCAAACGTGGCGAGTTTCGTGCGGATTTGTATTACCGCCTCAACGTACTGCCGATCCAGGTACCGCCGTTGCGTGAACGGCTGGAGGATATTCCAGCGCTGAGCGAGGCGATCCTCGAAGAGCTGCGCAGCCAGCACGAACTGGACCCTGAGGCGCTGGTGTTGCTCGCACAACATGCATGGCCGGGCAATATCCGTGAACTGCGCAATGTGCTGGAGCGGGCGGCGTTGCTCAGTGATGACCTGATGTTGAATGCCGCGCAGGTTCGTGCAGCGATTGGTACGTTCAGCCCAGTAGTCCGTGGCCCGGTGGACGCGATCGAGGGTGAAACCTTTGCGGCGGCGCGGGAGCGGTTTGATCGGCAGGTGATTGGGGCGGCGTTGCAGGCGTGTACCGGGAATGTGGTAGAGGCCGCCAGGCAGTTGGGGCTTGGACGGTCGACGCTGTACAAGAAAATGGTGGCGCTGGGGCTAACTCAGTCTCCATATTGAGACCCAATTCTCAATACAAAGACAATCCATTGTGAGAGGGGCTTGCTCCCGATGGCAGCCTGTCAGGCTGAGCATCTGTACCTGACCCACTGCTCTCGGAAGCAAGCCCCCTCCCACATTAGGTATTTGCTTGTCTCAAAATAGAGATAAAATTTCAAAGCGCTGTTGAAAATTCTGAAAATATTGTTGTTTTTCAAATAGTTAATAACATGGCACACATCTAGCTATAGCCCTCCCACCGCTTCACCCCACAACAATAACAATCCGATGGAGACACACCATGAGTGTGATCATTGCCCTGGCCGCGCTCGCGCTGCTGATGCTGGCTGCGTACCGTGGCTATAGCGTTATCCTGTTCGCCCCCATCGCCGCCCTCGGCGCGGTGCTGCTCACCGACCCATCAGCCGTCGCCCCCGCCTTTACCGGGGTGTTCATGGAAAAGATGGTCGGTTTTATCAAGCTGTATTTCCCGGTGTTCCTGCTCGGCGCAGTGTTCGGCAAGCTGATCGAGTTGTCGGGTTTCTCGCGCTCGATCGTGGCGGCTGCGATCCGCTTGCTGGGCACACGCCAGGCGATGCTGGTTATCGTGCTGGTCTGCGCCCTGCTCACCTACGGCGGCGTGTCGCTGTTCGTGGTGGTGTTTGCGGTTTACCCGTTCGCGGCGGAGATGTTTCGCCAGAGCAATATCCCCAAGCGCCTGATCCCGGCAACCATCGCCCTCGGCGCGTTCTCGTTCACCATGGACGCCCTGCCCGGCACGCCGCAGATCCAGAACATCATCCCCAGTACCTTCTTCAACACCACTGCCTGGGCGGCGCCGTGGCTGGGGCTGATCGGCACGATCTTCGTGTTTTGCACCGGTATGCTCTACCTGGCCCGCCAGCGCAACAAGGCCCAGCGGGCCGGGGAAGGTTATGGCACCGAGTTGCGTAACGAGCCGGAAACCGCCGAGAACCTCAGCCTGCCCAATCCCTGGATCGCGCTGTCGCCGTTGATTCTGGTCGGGGTAATGAACCTGCTGTTTACCCACTGGATCCCGCAGTGGTACGGCAAGACCCACAGCCTCAGCCTGCCAGGCATGAGCGCACCGGTGACCACCGAAATCGCCAAGCTCACCGCGATCTGGGCGGTGCAGGCGGCGTTGCTGGTGGGGATTATCGTGGTACTGGTGTTCGGCTTCTCCGCGATCAAAAGCAAGCTGGCCGAAGGCAGTAAAAGTGCGGTCAGCGGCGCGCTGCTGGCGGCAATGAACACCGCCTCGGAATACGGCTTTGGCGCAGTAATCGCCTCGCTGCCAGGCTTTCTGGTACTGGCGGACTGGCTCAAGGGCATCCCCAACCCGCTGGTCAACGAAGCAATTACCGTGACCCTGCTGGCGGGCATCACCGGCTCGGCTTCCGGCGGCATGAGCATTGCCCTGGCGGCGATGTCCGAGAGCTTTATTTCAGCGGCCCATGCGGCCAATATCCCTCTTGAAGTGCTGCACCGGGTCGCGGCCATGGCCAGCGGCGGCATGGACACCCTGCCCCACAACGGCGCGGTGATCACGCTGCTGGCGGTCACCGGCTTGACCCACCGCGAAGCCTACAAGGACATTTTCGGCATCACGATTATCAAGACCCTCGCGGTGTTCGTGGTGATCGGTACTTTCTATGCCACCGGCATTGTGTGAGGTTTTCATGACGACTTTGAATGGCAAGACCGCCTTGGTCACCGGCTCCACCAGCGGCATCGGCTTAGGGATAGCATTGAGCCTGGCCAAGGCCGGCGCCAACCTGATTCTCAACGGCTTTGGCGACGCCAGCGCGGTGATCGCCCAGGTGCAGGTGTTTGGTGGCAAGGTCGGGCATCACCCGGCGGATGTCAGCGACCCGGCGCAGATCGCCGACATGCTCGCCTACGCCGAGCGCGAGTTCGGTGGCGTGGATATTCTGGTCAACAATGCCGGCATCCAGCATGTGGCGGCGGTGGAAGACTTCCCGGTGGAGCGCTGGGATTCGATTATCGCGATCAACCTGTCCTCGGTGTTCCACAGTACACGTTTGAGCCTGCCGGGCATGAAGGCCAAGGGCTGGGGGCGTATCGTCAATATCGCCTCGGTGCACGGCCAGGTCGGCTCAGTGGGCAAGGCTGCCTACGTGGCGGCCAAGCATGGCGTGATCGGCCTGACCAAGGTGGTGGGCCTGGAAACCGCCACCAGCAATGTGACCTGCAATGCGATCTGCCCGGGCTGGGTGCTGACGCCGCTGGTGCAGAAGCAGATTGATGATCGCGTGGCCAGTGGGATCGACCCGCAACAGGCGCAGCAGGATTTGCTGGCTGAAAAGCAGCCGTCCCTGGAGTTTGTGACGCCGTCGCAGCTGGGTGAGCTGGTGCTGTTTTTGTGCAGCGAAGCTGGCGCCCAAGTGCGCGGTGCGGCGTGGAATATCGACGGTGGCTGGCTGGCCCAATAACCCCCCAGACACCGGAGATCAAAATGTGGGAGGGGGCTTGCTCCCGATAGCAGTGTGTCAGGGTAGACATTTGTAACTGAACCACCGCTATCGGGAGCAAGCCCCCTCCCACATTGGAACGCTATTGTTTGGAAGACCGATACTAGAACAAGAGATTTCGCTATGTCCGACATCCTCTGGCAACCCTCGCCCGAACGCATCGCCAACACACGGATGGACCAGTTCCGTCGCTTCATCAACCAACGCCACGACCTGCACCTCCACGACTACCCTGCCCTGCACCAATGGAGCATCGACCAGCGCCCGGACTTCTGGCAGGCGATTGTGGCGTTCTTCGACGTGCAGTTTCGCAGCCCGCCCAGCGTCACACTGATCGAAGACATCGAGATGCCCAGCGCCCAATGGTTTCCCGGCGCCACCCTGAACTTTGCCGAACACCTGTTGCGCCGCCGCGACGATCACCCTGCCGTAGTCGCTATCAGCGAAGACGGACTGCGTGAACAACTGACCTACGCCGAGCTGGCCGCCCACGTCGCAGGCCTGCAAAGCAGCCTGCGCGCGGCAGGCGTGGGCATGGGTGACCGGGTGGCCGCGTGCATGCCCAACACCTGGCAAACCCTGGTGGGTATGCTTGCCACTACCAGCCTCGGCGCGATCTGGTCATGCTCTTCGCCGGATTTCGGCACCCAGGGCGTCATCGATCGATTCGGCCAGATCGAACCCAAAGTGCTGATTACCTGCGCCGGCTACCGCTATGCAGGCAAAAACATCGACCAGAGCGCCAAGCTCAATGAAATCCTTGCGCGCCTGCCCTCCCTGCAACAGCTGATCATCGTGCCGTACGCCCGGCCTCAGGCACAGGTCGACGATTACCTGAGCCAAGCCCGTGTCACGCTGTGGGACGACTTCTATCAGGCCGGCGGCGTGCCCGAATTTGTCGCAGTGCCGTTCGATCATCCGCTGTATATCCTCTATTCCAGCGGCACCACCGGCATCCCCAAATGCATTATCCATGGCACCGGCGGCGTGCTGCTCACCCACCTCAAGGAACACGGCCTGCACGCCGACCTGAGCCGCAAGGACTGCCTGTTCTACTACACCACCTGCGGCTGGATGATGTGGAACTGGCTGGTGTCGGTGCTGGCGATAGGCGCCACGGCGGTGCTGTATGACGGCTCACCGTTCCACCCCGGCCCCGAGCGTTTGATCGACTTGATCGATGCGGAAAAAATCAGTGTATTCGGCACCAGCCCGAAATTCCTCGCTACCCTGGAGAAAGCCGGGTTGCGGCCACGCCTGAGCCACGACCTGAGCAGCCTCAAGGGCCTGATTTCCACCGGCTCGCCGCTGTCACCCCAGAGCTACGACTATGTCTACCGCGAGATCAAGAACGAGCTGTGCCTGTCGTCGATGTCCGGTGGCACCGATATCGTCTCCTGCTTCGTGATCGGCAACCCGGTGCTGCCGGTGCGACGCGGTGAAATGCAGTGCAAGAGCCTGGCCATGGCCATCGAGGTGTGGGACGACCAGGGCCGGCCGCTGATCGGGGAAAAAGGCGAACTGGTTTGCACCCGGCACTTTCCGGCCATGCCCATTGGGCTGTGGAACGACCCGAACCAGCACAAGCTGCGCGCCTCCTATTTCAGCCAGTTCCCCGGCGTATGGGCCCAGGGTGACTATGCCGAGCAGCGGGCCAATGGCAGCCTGCTGATTCATGGGCGCTCAGACGCGGTGCTCAACCCTGGCGGCGTACGCATCGGCACCGCCGAGATATACCGCCAAGTGGAAAAAGTCCCACAGGTGCTGGAAAGCCTCGCCATCGGCCAACGCTGGCAGGACGATGTGCGTGTGGTGCTGTTTGTGCGCCTCAATGACGGCGTCGAGCTGGATGAGGCGCTGCAACAGCAGATCCGCCAGGTAATCCGTGCCAACACTACGCCGCGCCACGTACCGGCCAAGATCCTCGCTGTCACGGATATCCCTCGCACCATCAGCGGCAAGATCGTGGAGTTGGCGGTGCGCAACGTGGTACATGGGGAGCCGGTAAAGAACACCGATGCCCTCGCCAATCCCGAAGCACTGGAGCAGTTTCGCCGACGCCCTGAACTGGATTTTTAGATGAAAGGTTTCAGCGCTGAACCGCTGTTTTGAAGAAAAGCCGTCAATGCGTGCTATTTTTCCGGGGTAGTCATCCATTGATGATCCTTGGGACAATGGATGTGGTCATTTTTCAAAGCGTCGTGTTCAGGGCTTTTTTTCATGAATGGAACATCCACCGGTAGCGAGGCCGCTGCATTGATCAAGCGGCTGGACTGGGCGCAAAGCCCCCTCGGTGAGGCCAGCGAGTGGCCGCAGAGCCTGCGTACCGCCGTCGATATCGTCGTGCATTCGCCGATGCCGATGGTGCTGTTGTGGGGCCCGCAACTCATACAACTGTATAACGATGGTTTTGCCCACCTGGTGGGCAACAAGCACCCTGGCGCCCTGGGCCAGCCTGCGCACCAGACCTGGCCGGAGCTGCAAAGCTTCGCTGCGCCGGTATACGACGCGGTGCTCGGCGGCCAGGTGCGCACCTTCAGCGAGCAGCGTTTTGTCTTGCAACGCGAATGTCGCGACACCGAAATCTGGCTCGACCTGACCTACAGCCCGGTGCGCGACGAAAGTGGCCAGGTGGCAGGCATCCTGGTCACCGCCATCGAAACCAATGAACGGCGCAGCAAAACCCTGGAACTGCAGCAGCGTTCCGAAGCGAGCCTCAAGGCCCAGCACAACACCGAGCAGCGCCTGCAACTGGCACTGGCGGCGACCGATGCCGTGGGCACCTGGGACTGGGACATCGGTGAAGATCACTTTATCGCCGATGCACATTTCGCCTACCTGCACGGTGTCGACCCGAGTGACGCCGGCCTGCTGCCCATCAGCGCCTATCTGCTCGGCGTGCATCCCGAAGACCGTGGCATGGTCACGCGCAGCATCAAGCATTGCATCACCTTCGGCACTGAATACGCCGAGGAGTACCGCCTGCTGCAAGCCGACGACCAAGTGCGCTGGGTGTTTGCCCGTGGCCGCTGCTACAAGGACCAACAAGGCCGACCCGCACGCTTCCTCGGTGCCGCGCTGGACCTCACCGAGCGCAAGCACACCGAACAGGCGCTGCGCCAGAGCCAGACCGAGCTGCAACTGATCATCAACGCCATGCCGGTGTTGATCGGCTACGTGGACCATGAGCAGCGCTTTCGCCTGAACAACAGCGCCTACCTCGACTGGTACGGCAAGACGCCCCAGGAGCTGTACGGCAAGACCATCCGCGAAGTGCTCGGTGATGAGGTGTATGCCGGACGAATAGACAAGATCGAAGCGGCCCTGAACGGCAAGGCGTGCAGCTTCATGACCCTCACGCCCCATCGCGACGGCCGCCCGCGCCACGCGTTGATGAAATACCTGCCGCGCTTCAGCAATGACGGTTCGGTGAACGGCTTCTACATTTTTGTGATCGACGAGACCGAACGCAAACTCACCGAGGAAGCCCTGCGTCATCTCAACGAGAACCTCGAAGAGCGTGTGGCCCAGCGTACCCAGGCGCTGGCCGAGGCCAACCAGCGCCTGCAGAACGAGATGTTCGAGCGTGAACGCGCCGAAGACGCCCTGCGCCATGCGCAGAAGATGGAAGCGGTGGGCCAGCTCACCGGCGGTATCGCCCATGACTTCAACAATATGCTCACCGGCATCATCGGCAGCCTGGACCTGATGCAGCGCTATATTGCCGCCGGGCGCAGCGATGAGATTGGCCGCTTTGCCGATGCCGCCGTATCCTCGGCCCATCGCGCCGCCGCCCTCACCCACCGCCTGCTGGCGTTTTCGCGGCGCCAGTCGCTGGACCGCCGCCCCACCGATCCCAACCAGTTGGTGGCATCCCTGGAAGATCTGTTCCAGCGCACCAAGGGCGCGCATATCGCGCTCAAGGTGCAACTGGGCAAGGACATCTGGCCGGTGAACACCGACGCCAGCCAATTGGAAAACGCCCTGCTCAACCTGGTGATCAACGCCCGCGACGCCATGCCCGACGGCGGCGAGTTGCTGATCGAAACCGCCAACAGCTACCTGGACGGCACCGACATCACCACCCTGGAGCCGGTCAAGGCCGGCGACTACGTAATGCTCGGCGTGAGCGACAACGGCAGCGGCATGGCGCCGAAAATCCTCGCCAAGGCATTCGACCCGTTCTTCACCACCAAGCCTATCGGCCAAGGCACCGGCCTTGGGCTGTCGATGATTTACGGCTTTGCCCAGCAGTCCGGTGGCCATGTAACGATCCAGAGCGAACCGGGCCAGGGCACCTGCGTGCGCCTGTACCTACCGCGCCTGCACGGCACCGCACTGGAAAGCGACCTGCCCGTCAGCCTCACCGAAGCCCCGGTGGCCCTGGCCGGTGAAGCCGTGGTGGTGGTCGAGGACGACCCCGCAGTGCGCATGTTGGTGGTCAACGTCCTCGATGAACTGGGCTATACCGCGCACCAGGCGGCCGACGCCCGTGCCGCGCTGCCGCTGCTGGAGTCGGATTTGCGCGTGGATTTGCTGGTGACCGACGTCGGCCTGCCGGGCATGAACGGCCGGCAACTGGCGGAAATCGCGCGCCAGCATCGCCCCGGCCTGCGGGTGTTGTTCATGACCGGTTATGCCGAGAAAGCCGCTGAGCGCCAGGGCTTTTTGGAAGACGGCATGGACATGGTCGCCAAGCCCTTTTCGATCGACCTGCTGGCCACCAAAATCCGCAGCATGATCGGCGGCGAGGCCTGAGTTCAGGCATAATCGCGCGCCGTCGCACACCTGGTAGAGATCAATGAAAGCCCAAGCCCGTCATATCCTGGTGAAAACCAGCGAAGAAGCCGAACAACTCAAGCAGCGCATTGCCAAGGGTGAAGCCTTTGACGTGCTGGCCAAGAAGTACTCCACCTGCCCGTCGGGCAAGCGTGGCGGCGATCTGGGCGAAGTGCGGCCCGGGCAGATGGTGGGAGCGATTGATGCGGTGATCTTCAAGAAGCCGGTGAAGGTGGTGCACGGGCCGATCAAGAGCAAGTTTGGCTATCACTTGGTGCAGGTGTTTTACCGGGATTGATGGGATTGCCTTTTAGCCCCCTCCCACAGTTGACCCTGTTCCAACTGAAGGAATGCAGTCTAATGTGGGAGGGGGCTTGCTCCCGATCCGCCGCAGGCGGCCATTCACCTCGGTATCAGCGCCCCCGGCAGCTGAATCACCCGACTCGCCAGCCGATGCCCAGCCAATGCAGCCTCTTGCGGCGAGCCACCTTTGAGCCGCCCGGCCAGATACGCCGCACTGAACGAATCTCCCGCCGCCGTAGTGTCCACCACCTTTTCCACCTTCAACGCCGGCACCGCAAAACGCTCTCCCGCACAGCGAATCAAACACGCATCCGCGCCACGCTTGAGCACCACTTCTGCAATCGATGGATAGGCCGCAAACACCTGCTCGCTGTCCTCATAGCCAAACAACGCGTGCTCGTCATCCTCGGTCAACAAGGCTATATCCACTTCGGCCAACACCTTGCGATAAGCCGCACGGGCCGCTTGCACATCGGCCCATAGCCGTGGCCGGTAATTGTTATCGAACACCACCTTGCCACCTCGGCGGCGGGTTTCGACCAGGGTGTCCAGCAAGCGCTCGCGCCCAACCTCGCCCAGCACCGCCAGGGTAATGCCGCTGAAATACACCACGTCATAATCCGGTAACACTGCCAGGATCGGCTCGGCCGCAGGCGTGGTAAAGCAGTCACGCACGGCCGCTTCGTTGCGCCAGTAAAGAAACTTGCGCTCGCCACTGGCGTCGGTCTGGATGCAGTACAAACCCGGCAGACGCCCGGGCAGGCGCTGGACCATGCTCAGGCCAAGGCCCTCGGTTTGCCACTGCTGGCACATGGCGTCGCTGAAACTGTCATCGCCCAAGGCGGTGACGTAGTCGACGCTGGCGCACTCGCCCAGCTCACGGCGCAAGTACACCGCCGTGTTCAGGGTGTCGCCGCCGAAGCTCTGGTGCAGGCTGCCGTCGGCGCGGTGTTGCAGTTCGATCATGCATTCGCCGATAAGGGCGATGCGGGGTTGGGTGGTCATGGCTGCTGTCTCGGTGGGGCTGATGGCCTCATCGGGGGCAAGCCCCCTCCCACAGGGGAATGCATTCCAAATGTGGGAGGGGGCTTGCCCCCGATAGGTGCGACTCGGTCTAGAAACAGGTACGCAGCGACTCGACCACCTGCAACTGCTCATCCACCAGGCAACCCACCTGCCATTTGTCGAAGGTCAGGCAGGGATGGGACGTGCCAAACGAAATGATGTCGCCAATGCGCAACTCAACCCCCGGCGCTACGGTCATGAACGCATGTTGGTCCATCACCGCGGTGACCTTGCACGCGCTCACATCATCACCCTGCGCCGGGACGATCCCGGCCTTGTAGCGCTTGAGCGGCACCGGCAAGCCGGCGTCATAGGCCACGTCACGCTTACCCAGGGCAACCACCGCAAACCCCGGCTCCGGCAGCGACTGCACGTGCGCCCAGACTTCCATCGCCGGGCGCAGGCCCTCGTTGAGGTCGCTGCGTCGGTCGAGCACGCAGCATTGCGCGTCTTTGTAGATGCCATGGTCGTGGGCCACGTAGCTGCCTGGGCGCAACACACTGAGGAAACGACCGGCAGCGTTCTGCGCCTCGAACGACTCGGCGATCAGGTCGTACCAGGCCGAGCCCGACGCCGTGATGATCGGTTTGGGCAGGTCGAACAGGCCGCTGTCTTGCAGGTCCACCGCCAGGCGCACCAGGCTGGCAGCGAAGTCACGGATGCCGCTGATGGCGTGCTCGCCGTGGATCACCCCTTCGTAGCCTTCGATGCCGGTCAACGTCAATGCCGGTTGGGCCTTGATTGCCCGGGCCAGTTCACGCACTTCTTGCTCGCTGCGACAGCCACACCGGCCGCCGACCACGCCGTATTCGATCATCACGTTCAGACGCAGGCCGCGCGCGGCGAAGAACAGGCCCAGATCCGCGACGTTGTCCGGGTGATCAACCATGCAATGGAAGTCGAAATCCTGATCGGCCAGCAGGTCGGCGATCAGCGCCATGTTCGGCGCACCCACCAATTGGTTGGCCATCAGCACACGACGCACGCCACCGGCATAGGCGGCGCGGGTTTGTACGGCGTTGGCCAGGGTGATCCCCCAGGCACCGGCGGTGATCTGGCGCTCGAACAGCGCAGGCATCATGCTGGTCTTGCCGTGGGGCGCCAGCTCGGCGCCGCTGTGGCTGACAAAGTCCTGCATCCAGCGAATATTGTGCTCCAGGGCGTCACGGTGCAGCACCAGCGCCGGCAGGCTGACATCGCGGACCAAATGGGCACCGACGGCGGCGGCACCTTTTTCAACGGCATTGAGGGCAGACATGGAAAACTCCTATTCGTTGATGCGCCGGGCCAGGCTGTTGGCGCTGTCGATCAGCACCCGGCGATAGTCGTGGTAGTGCTTGCTGGCATCGGCTCGCGGGGCAACGATGCACAGGGTCGCAATGCTGATGCCCTGGGCGTCCCGCACCGGGGCGGCGAAGCAATGGGTGAAGGTGTCGGCCACACTGTCGAAGGAAAAGAACCCATCGACGGTGGCCTGGCGGATCTGCGCCAGGAAGGTATCGAGCGGCAGGCGCAGGCCGTCCGGCAGGATGAAATCGTCGGGGTCGATCAGCTCGATGATCTGCTGGTCGCTCAAATGCCCCAGCAACAAACGCCCGGAAGCGGTCCACGGGATCGGCGCGTTTTCACCGATATCCGAAGAAATACGGAAATGCCGCTGGCCTTCGCGCATCAGCGCCACCGTGTACTTGCGCCCGTTGAGCAGGCACATCTGCGCGGTTTCGTGGGTCTGGCTGACGATTTCCTGCAGGGCGTGATCGGCCTCGCGGGTCAGGTCGAAGTGCCGCAGGTGCGCCTGGCCGAGGAAATACAGCTGGCGCCCCAGATACACGTGACCGTCCTTGCCCACGGTTTCCAGAATGCGCCGCTCCAGCAGCGACGCGACCAATTCGTAGACCGTGGACTTGGGGCTGCCGATGCCGCTGGCAATGTCATTCGGGCGCAGGGGTTGGCCGATCTCCTTGAGAAAATCAAGGATATCGAACGCACGGTCCAGGCCTTTGGCGCGGCGTTTGATGGTGTCTTCGGTCATGGCAGTGATGGGTCCGGTCAAAGGTGTTTGCTGCACGGTGATCCCCTGTGGGAGCGGGCTTGCCCGCGATGACGGTGGGTCAGTGACAAAGGTGTTATCTGGCACTACGTCATCGCAGGCAAGCCAGCTCCCACATTGATCTTCAGTGATCTCAAGAGTGGGGGCATTCAGCCCTTTTTCTTGTAGGCCACGCAGTCGATCTCAACCTTGCAATCAACCATCATATTGGCCTGCACACAAGCCCGCGCCGGGGCGTGCTCGGGGGTGAAGTATTCGCCGAAGACCTTGTTGAAACTCCAGAAGTCCCGTGGATCTTCCAGCCACACGCCCACGCGCACAACATCCTTGAGCTCATAGCCGGCTTCTTCGAGGATCGCCACCACATTGCGCATGGTCTGCCGGGTTTGCTCGACGATGCCGCCACTGATGATTTCGCCATCCACCGCCGGCACCTGGCCCGACACATACAGCCAGCCATCGGCCTCCACCGCACGTGCGAACGGGCGTGGCTGGCCGCCACCTGCGGTGCTGCCGGTACCGTAACGAGTAATGCTCATAAAAGTTGCTCCTTGTTAAAAACGAATGTTCTTTAAAAATTCCGCCAGTCGCGGCGACTGCGGCCGCTCGAAGATGTCCTTCGCAGTGCCCTGCTCTTCAATGCGGCCCTGGTTCATGAAGACGATCTGGTCGGAGACTTCATAGGCAAAGCGCATTTCGTGGGTGACCAGCAACATGGTCATGCCCTCCTCCGCCAGCCCCTTGATCACGCTGAGCACTTCGCCTACCAGCTCCGGATCGAGGGCCGATGTGACCTCGTCGAACAGCATCAGACTGGGGTTCATGGCAATGGCGCGGGCAATCGCCACGCGCTGTTGCTGACCACCAGACAATTGGCCGGGAAAGTGGTTGCGCCGCTCCAGCAGGCCGACGCGGTCCAGCCACTTTTCGGCCAGGGCCACGGCTTCATCCTTGCCCATCTTCTTGACCTTGAGCAAGCCAAGGGTGACGTTTTGCAGCGCGGTCAGATGCGGGAACAGGTTGAATTGCTGGAACGCCATGCCGGTCATGGCGCGGTGCTGGGCAATCACCCGCTCCGGGTGCCGTACGCGCTTGCCGCCGACCTCGCTGTAGCCAATGGACTCGCCGTCCAGGGTGATCTGCCCGCCCTGGAACTCCTCAAGCAAGTTCACGCAACGCAGCAAGGTGGTCTTGCCCGAGCCGCTGGAGCCGATCAACGTCACCACATTGCCGCGCTGCATCGACAGATCGACACCCTTGAGCACTTCCACCTGGCCGTACTGTTTACGCAGGCCACGAATGTCCAGCAGCGCTGGTTTGGTTTGAGCTTGGTTCATGGCAAGGCCACCCGCTTTTCAATGTAGCGCCCGAATAATTCGATGGCGTAGTTGATGACAAAGAACATGAAACCGGCGAACAGGTAGAACTCCAGGGTCATGAAGGTGCGGGCGATCACCTGCTGGGTGCTGAGCAGCAATTCGGCCACGCCGATCACCGACAGCAAAGTGGACGCCTTGACGATTTCGGTAGAGGAATTGACCCAGGTCGGCAGGATCTGACGCAGGGCCTGGGGCAACAACACATAGCCCAACGACTGGTAAAACGTCAGGCCAATGGCCTTGCCCGCTTCCAGTTGCCCACGGGGAATGGCTTGCAGTGCACCGCGCACGATTTCCGACACGTGGGAGCCACAGAACAGGGTTAACCCGACCGCACCGGCCTGGAATGCACTGATTTTCCAGCCCAGGGCCGGGAGCATGTAGAAACACGCCAACACCAGCACGAACACCGGGGTGCCTCGGATCAGATCGACGTACAGACGAAACGGTGCACGCATCCAGAACTTGCCGTAGGTCAGGATCAACCCGGCGACGATACCGATCAGGGTGCCGAAGATAATCGCCAGTGCCGAGACCGACACACTGGCCTGGAAGCCGGCCCACAGGGTCTCGCGGGCGATCCACAATTCATGCAGCCAACTGGGGGATTCGTACATGCAAACCCTTCCTTAACGACGGATCGCCAGACGCTGCTCCAGGTAACGGAGCAGCATGGCAATCAGGTAACAGGCAGCCACATAGAGCGCGGTCGTCACCAGCCAGGTTTCAATCACCCGGTAGCTTTCAACGTTGATCTTGCGGGCGTAATAGGTCAGCTCCGGCACCGCGATCGCGGCGGCCAGGGACGTGTCCTTGAACAGCGAGATAAAGTTGTTCGACAGCGCCGGCAGCACGTTGCGCAGCATCACCGGCACGGTGATATAGGCGCGAATCCGCCATTCGCCAAGGCCGATCGCCAACCCCGCTTCACGCAAGCCCTTGGGAATATTCAACAGCCCGGCGCGGAATACTTCGGTCAGGTAGGCACCGGCGTACAGCGACAGGGTGACGATGAACGAAGGGATTTTGTCCAGGCGAATCCCCAGGGACGGTAAGGCGAAGTAGATCAACAGGATCAACACCAGGATCGGCGTATTGCGCACCGCCGTCACATACACCGAAGCGAGGATGCGCAACGCGCGGTGCCTGGACAGCATGGCAAACGCCATCAGCAGGCCGATCACGCAGCCGATGGCAATCGACAGCAGGGCCAACTGCAGGCCCAGACCGAGCCCCGCCAGCAAGGTGTCGAAATCACGCCAGACGGCGGCAAAATTCAACTGATAGTTCATGGTCGGCAATACCTGAGTGAGGCGCGCTCAAGCACGCCCCGGCTGTTCCGGATCATTTGAATTCCACGGGAAAACCGATGGCCGGTTCTGGCAGGTCAACGCCGAACCACTGCTTGAAAGAAGCCTTGTAGGTGGGAAATTCCACACCGGTCATGGCTTCATGCAGCGCGGTGTTGACGAAGTTCAGCCAATCCTGGTCGCCACGCTTGACCGCACACGCGTAGGTTTGCGGGCTCCAGGCGTAAGTGGGGCTGCGGTAGCGACCGGGGTTCTGCACCATCAGGTATTTGACCGAGGACTGATCGGTGGCAGCCGCGTCGGCGCGACCGGAGTTCACGGCCTGGTACATCAGGTCAACACTGTCGTACTGGTCGACCTTGGCTTTGGGCAGTGCCTGGTGCACCAGCTCTTCGGCGTACACGTTTTGCAGCACGGCCACGGTCACGTCATCGCCTGCGGCTTGAAGGTCTTCGATTTCCTTGTACTTGCTGTTGTTGGGCAACAGCAGGCCGACACCTTCGCGGTAGTACGGCAAAGTAAAAGCCACCTGCTGCGCACGACTGGCGGTGACGGTGATGAACTGGCAGCTCATGTCGACCTTGTCCGTCAGCAGGTTGGGAATGCGCGCATCAGATGACTGCACCACAAACTCGACCTTGCTCGGGTCATTGAACAAACCCTTGGCCACCATGCGGCCGATGTCGATATCAAACCCCTGCAATTTGCCATCCGCTCCCTGGAAGTGCCACGGCGCATTGGTACTGCCTGTACCCACGATCAGATGCCCGCGCTTGAGCACATCATCCAGCTTGCTGTCCGCCGCCTGCACCATGCTTGTGAAGGAAGCCGATGCGGCAACAAGAAAAACACACGCTTTGAATACGGAAGGTCGGTGATGCATGACAAGCACTCCAGGGGTTGTGTATTCCGCTATACCGGAACTTGGTATGTAACAACGGAATAGACAGCAGAAAGTGTGCCACAGCCACGGGAGGAAAAATATGCGGTCGGGAAACTCTTTAGGGTTCAGTAAGATAGGTATTGAAGCGCTTAACGGCTTTGCGCCGCCAGCATCGGGTGTTGCTACGCAACGCCCCACAACGGTGTTACTGCGCCCCCATACTGACCGCCACGGATCGACGCACACCTGTGAAGGTTGACAGTAGACGGTGGTACCCCACCGGCTTAGCGTTGGCAAAAACCAACACAGCCGGAAGGGGATCGACATGGGAGTCGCCACGCGCAGAATTTCCAGCGCCAAAGAGTTCAATCGGGTACTGAACACCCCGCGCCCGGTGTTCATTCTGTTTGTTTCCGAGCACTGCCCTGCCTGTGCGCAAGCAGGCTCCTTATTCGAACAGGCCGCTTGGAAGCATCCCTGGCTAGTCAGTTTGGTACTCGATTGCGCCCATACGCCGAGGCACCCTGATGTGACAGGCACCCCGACGCTACTGATCTACCAGGAGGGAATCGTGGTAGAAAAACTCAAGGGCTTCGGCCCACTTGAAGAACAAGAGCAGTGCGTAACAGACATCTTCAACCGTTATGACCTGAGCAAGGGCGCAAGTGCACTTGCGTCACTCGACGCTCCTCCACTTCAGCTACCGTCAAACGCCAACCCTCATGTTCCAGGCTATCGCCCACCACCGGCAAACGGTCGAGCAGGCTCATCACCAACCCCGCCAGGGTTTGATAATCCTCGGTCGCCGCAGCCTTGAAGCCCGTGCGCTGACGCACCAGATTGAGGTTCAAGGCACCGTTGGCACGAAAGCCGTCGTTCTGCTCGACGATGTCCGGCCCTTCGATTTCGCTGGCATCGGGCAATTCACCGGCGATGGATTCCAGAATATCGGTCATGCTCAACACGCCCATGAAGTCCCCGAATTCGTTGATCACGAAGGCGATGTGGGTGGACTCCTGGCGCATCTGCTCCAGGGCATTGAGGATCGAAAAGCTCTCCAGCAGGTTGATCGCCCGGCGCGCCAGGTGCTCCAGGTTCGGCTCGTTACCGGCCAGGTACTCCTTGAGCAGTTCCTTCTTGTGCACAAAGCCCAAGGGTTCATCCACCGCACCGTTGCGGATCAGCGGCAAACGCGAGTAGGACGAATGCATCAGCTTCAGGCGGATCGTGTCGGGATCGTCCGCCAGGTCGATGCAGTCAACCTTGGCCCGTGGTGTCATCAGGGTACGAATCGGCCGTTCGGCCAGTTGCAGCACACCGCTGATCATCACCCGCTCACGTCGATCAAACAGCGGGCCCTGTGCAGTATCCGGCTCGCCCAGCAAGTCAGCGACCTCTTCACCCACCTCTTCCACCGCCAGGCTGCGGCCACCCAATAAACGCATCACTGCATGGGCCGTACGCTCACGCACCGGCAGCACACCTTGTGCCGATTTCTTGCGACGCGAGCGGGCAATCTGGTTGAACACCTCGATCAGAATCGAGAAACCAATGGCCGCGTACAGGTAGCCCTTGGGAATATGGAAGCCCAAGCCTTCGGCGGTCAGGGCGAAACCGATCATCATCAAGAAGCCCAGGCACAGCATGATCACCGTAGGGTGGGCGTTGACGAAACGGGTCAGCGGCTTGCTCGCCACGATCATCAAACCGATGGACACGATCACCGCGATCATCATCACCGCCAGCTCATCGACCATGCCCACTGCGGTAATCACCGCATCGAGGGAGAACACTGCGTCGAGCACCACGATCTGCGCCACGATCGGCCAGAACATCGCATAAGCCACATTGCCCTTGTGCTGGGCCACGTGGCCTTCCAGGCGTTCGTGCAGCTCCATGGTGGCCTTGAACAACAGGAACACACCACCGAACAGCATGATCAGGTCACGGCCGGAAAAGCTCTTGTCGAACACCTCGAACAACGGCTGGGTGAGGGTCACCAACCAGGAAATACTCGCCAACAGGCCCAGACGCATCAGCAACGCCAGGGACAAACCGATCAAGCGTGCACGGTCACGCTGCTCCGGCGGCAACTTGTCTGCCAGGATCGCGATAAACACCAGGTTGTCGATACCCAGCACCAGTTCCAGCACAATCAAGGTCGCCAGGCCCAGCCAGGCCGTTGGATCCGCTAACCATTCCATTTATAGAGTCTCTGTATTCAAAGTTTTCAGAATGCCGGACACGGCAATGCGCGGTCAGTGGACCGGGACAAGGTTAGCAGTCGGAATACGGGGTGCTTCAGGGGGAACAGCGACAGTAAGTGTCTTGGAGAAAGACGACTGGGAGGCTCCGAGAGGGTGTTCATGCAAGTCCTGAAATAACAAAAGGACTTGAATCCTACAGCCCAAATACACAATTCCCACATAGCAAAACTATTACAAAACCTGTCTTCCAGCCGATGCAAAACCAATGTGGGAGGGGGCTTGCTCCCTCCCACACAAGCCCCCATTCCACATTTGGAACGGTGTGGTATCAAGACTTTCGGGTGGCATCATCCAGCGCCAGGATGGTGTGGGCATTGGTGACGGTCGTCGCCAGCGTATTGATCACCCCCGACCGCAACGCCCCCAGCGTCGCCGCGGCCTTGGTGTTTTCACTGGCAATCGCCACCACATCCGGGATGCGGAACAGCTCCTGCACCGTCAACCCGATCACTCGGCCTTGAATGGCGTTGACCGCCGGCTGGCCGTGAATATCGATAAAGTCATAGCCCATCATATCGCCCACCGTGCCGGACAACCGCGCCTGGGCGATTTCCTGGGGCGAGAACCAGCCCATGCGCACCATGTTGCTGTTTTCGCTCATATCACCAATGCCGATCAGGGCAATGTCGGCACGCCGGGCGCGGTCGAGGGTGGAGCGTACCGTGTCGTTATTGATCAACACACCACGCAGTTCCGGGTTGGCCACCAGCGCCGGGGCGTACAGGCTTTCGCTTTCGCCGCCAAAGCGCAGGGCAAGGCGCCGGCAGATATGGTCGGGGTTCATGTACTCGCCGGCCTTGAGCGAACCACCGATAGCACATACGAACGTGCAGTTGCGCGTCACCGGCAGGAACACGTTATCGGCCACCGCGCCGACGTTACGGCCCATGCCCACGGCGACGATCATGCCATCACCCAAGGTTTTGTTCAGGTAGTTGGCGACCAGGCTGGCGACTGCCGAGCGCTGGGTGTCGGGGTCGCTGTGGTCAACGGCGATCAAGGCGCGGTCGAGCTTGAAGCGCTCCACCAACGCGCGCTCCAGTTCGTTGTTCATCGCCGGGTGCTGCAACACGCGCACCTCGACAATGCCTTCATCTCGCGCACGCTTGAGCAGGCGGCTGACTTTGGCCCGCGACAGGTCAAAGCGCTTGGCAATGGCTTCCTGAGTGACGTTCTCAAGGTAATAGAGCATCGCCACTTCGGTCATTTGATCGATATCGCTGGCCATGCGCTGGGTACTGTCACTCATGGGGACGGGCTTCCGTTTCGGCGTCAAAGGCGCATTCTCCCGACTCTTGCCCTGTGCCGTCCACTACTGATGCCCATCGCGCTCGATTGCGTTGATGCGCTCGACCTTGGCCCCGGAACGCGCCACCTCAAACTCCGAGGCCAGGAACGCCGTGACAATGCTCTTGGCCAGTTCGGCGCCGATCACCCGCGCACCGATGGACAGAATCTGCGCATCGTTGCTCTTGCGCGCCCGCTCCGCCGAATAGGTGTCATGGGCCTGAGCCGCGCGGATACCCAACACCTTGTTGGCCGAGATGGCCATGCCGATGCCGGTGCCGCACACCAGCACACCGAGGCGCTGCTGCCCGGCGCTGATAGCGTTGGCCACGGCCAGCGCGATGTCCGGATAGAGCACCGGCGCGATGGAATGGGTACCGAAGTCAGTGACCGGGTAACCCAGCGCCTCGATATGGCGCTTCAACAGCTCTTTAAGCTCAAAACCCGCTTCATCGCATCCGATAGCCACCGGAAAAGGTGTGTTCATGGCGTCTGGCTCCGCTGCCCTGATCTAGATTAAGACTGATCATATGATCACTCAATGAAATTTCGCTCAGTCATTTCGCGATCATTATGCCCCTCATGTCAAGCGCGATTTAACTGACCTCCCAGTCAAAGCGGGATAAACAGCCATTAAAGCCACTACAGATGAGAATCAACGCTTTTTAATGAAAGAGATTGACTGATCAGAATTTCATTTGATACACATATGATCACAGCGAAACATGACTGTGCGACCTAATAAGAATTCACAGCACGAGGACACGCCGATGGCCACGCCATTACTGCTCCAGGCTGAACACGTCGCCAAGGCTTACGCCGGGGTGCCAGCCCTGCGTGACGGACGCCTCTCTCTAAGCGCCGGCAGCGTCCACGCCCTGTGCGGCGGCAACGGCGCCGGCAAGTCGACCTTCCTGAGCATCCTGATGGGCATTACCCAGCGTGACGCCGGCACCATTGCGCTCAACGGTGCACCGGTGCAGTTCAACCGCCCCAGTGAAGCCTTGGCCTCGGGGATCGCGATGATCACCCAGGAGCTCGAACCCATCCCCTACATGACCGTCGCCGAAAACATCTGGCTGGGCCGCGAACCGCGCCGCGCCGGTTGCATCGTCGACAGCAAGGCCCTGAATCGCCGCACCCGCGAGCTGCTGGAAAGCCTGGAGTTCGACGTCGACGCCACCAGCCCCATGCACCGCTTGAGCGTGGCGCAAATTCAACTGGTGGAGATCGCCAAGGCGTTCAGCCATGACTGCCAGGTGATGATCATGGACGAGCCCACCTCGGCCATCGGCGAGCGCGAGGCAGAAACCCTGTTCAAGGCCATTCGCCGCCTCACTGCACGGGGTGCCGGTATCGTGTATGTGTCCCATCGCTTGAGCGAACTGGCGCAGATCGCCGATGACTACAGCATCTTTCGCGATGGTGCCTTTGTGGAAAGCGGGCGCATGGCCGATATCGACCGCGACCACCTGGTGCGCGGTATTGTCGGCCAGGAACTGACGCGCATCGACCACAAGGTCGGCCGTGAATGCGCCGCCGACACCTGCCTGCAAGTCGACAACCTGAGCCGCAACGGCGAGTTCCACGACATCAGCCTGCAATTGCGCCGTGGCGAAATTCTTGGCATTTACGGGCTGATGGGCTCCGGGCGCAGTGAGTTTCTCAACTGCATCTACGGCCTGACCGTAGCCGATTCCGGCAGCGTCACCCTGCAAGGCAAGCCCATGCCCATCGGACTGCCCAAGGCCACCATCAACGCCGGTATGTCGCTGGTCACCGAAGACCGCAAGGACAGTGGCCTGGTGCTGACCGGCAGCATCCTCTCGAACATCGCGCTGTCGGCCTACAAGCGTTTGTCGAGTTGGTCGCTGATCAATGCGCGCAAGGAAGCCCAACTGGCCGAAGACATGGTCAAGCGCCTGCAGATCAAGACCAGCTCTCTGGACCTGCCGGTGGCGTCCATGAGCGGCGGCAACCAACAAAAAGTCGTGCTCGCCAAATGCCTGTCCACCGAGCCGGTGTGCCTGCTTTGCGACGAACCCACCCGCGGCATCGATGAAGGCGCCAAGCAGGAGATCTACCACCTGCTCGACCAGTTCGTACGGACCGGCGGCGCCGCCATTGTGGTGTCGTCCGAAGCCCCGGAACTGCTGCACCTGAGCGATCGCATCGCCGTATTCAAGGGCGGCCGGCTGGTGACCATCAGCACCGACACCGCTCTTTCCCAGGAAGCCTTGTTGAGTCTTGCCTCATGAATGCCAAAACCCTTGCCGCCCCTGTCACCACCGCGCCACGCAACCGCTTGCGCCTGTCTCTGGACCGCTTCGGCCTGCCGCTGGTGTTTATCCTGCTGTGCGTGGTGATGGCGTTTTCCAGCGAATACTTCATGACCTGGCGCAACTGGATGGACATCCTGCGCCAGACCTCCATCAACGGCATCCTCGCCGTGGGCATGACCTATGTGATCCTGACCAAGGGCATCGACTTGTCGGTAGGTTCGATCCTGGCCTTTGCCGGATTGTGCAGCGCGATGGTCGCCACCCAGGGCTATGGCCTGTTGGCGGCGGTCAGCGCCGGGATGTTTGCCGGGGCGATGCTTGGCGTGGTCAACGGTTTTATGGTCGCCAACCTGTCGATCCCGCCGTTCGTGGCCACCCTGGGTATGCTCAGCATCGCCCGCGGCATGACCTTTATCCTCAACGACGGCAGCCCGATCACCGACCTGCCCGACGCCTACCTGGCGCTGGGTATCGGCAAGATCGGCCCAGTGGGCGTGCCGATCATTATCTTCGCTGTGGTCGCGCTGATCTTCTGGATGGTGCTGCGCTACACCACCTACGGCCGCTACGTGTACGCGGTGGGCGGCAATGAAAAAAGCGCACGCACCTCCGGCATCGGCGTGCGCAAGGTGATGTTTTCGGTGTACGTGGTTTCGGGCCTGCTCGCCGGATTGGCCGGCGTGGTGTTGTCGGCACGTACCACCTCTGCCCTGCCCCAGGCCGGGGTTTCCTATGAGCTGGACGCGATTGCCGCGGTGGTGATCGGCGGCACCAGCCTGTCGGGCGGTACCGGCAGCATTGTCGGCACCTTGTTCGGGGCGCTGCTGATCGGCGTGATCAACAACGGCCTGAACCTGCTCGGCGTGTCCTCCTATTACCAGCAGGTCGCCAAGGGCCTGATCATCGTGTTCGCAGTACTGATCGACGTGTGGCGCAAGAAAAAACGCTGAAGAACGACCGATAACAATAACTGGAGTTCGACTTATGAAACTGGGTACTACCCTGGCCGCCGTGGCGGCCCTCTCCCTGCTCGCCAGCAGTGTCGCCATGGCAGCCGATGGCAAGACCTACAAGATCGGCGCAGCCGTCTACGGCCTCAAGGGCCAGTTCATGCAGAACTGGGTGCGTGAGCTCAAGGAACATCCGGCCGTCAAGGATGGCACCGTGCAGTTGACCGTATTCGACGGCAACTACGACGCCCTGACCCAGAACAACCAGATCGAAAACATGGTGACCCAACGCTACGACGCGATTCTGTTCGTGCCCATTGATACCAAGGCCGGCGTCGGCACAGTCAAGGCGGCCATGAGCAACGACGTGGTGGTCATCGCCTCCAATACGAAAGTAGCCGATGCCAGCGTGCCGTATGTGGGGAACGACGACGTCGAAGGCGGCCGCCTGCAGGCCCAGGCCATGGTCGACAAGCTCAACGGCAAGGGCAACGTGGTGATCATCCAGGGTCCGATTGGCCAGTCGGCGCAGATCGACCGGGAAAAAGGCGAGCTGGAAGTGTTGGGCAAACACCCTGATATCAAGATCATCGAGAAGAAAACCGCCAACTGGGACCGCGCCCAGGCCATGACCCTCACCGAAGACTGGCTCAACGCCCACCCCAAGGGCATCAACGGCGTGATCGCCCAGAACGACGACATGGCCCTCGGCGCTGTGCAGGCCCTGAAGTCTCACGGACTGACCTCCAAAGAGGTGCCCGTGACCTCCATCGACGGTATGCCGGATGCGATCCAGGCGGCGAAAAAAGACGAAGTCACCACATTCCTCCAGGACGCCCAGGCCCAATCCCAAGGCGCACTGGACGTGGCCCTGCGCGCCCTGGCCGGCGAGGACTACAAGCCGCAATCGGTGATCTGGGAGCGCTACGCCAAGGACGTGAAATGGGGTGACGGCACGGCCAGGAACTACATCCTGCCGTGGGT
This sequence comes from Pseudomonas sp. GZJR-8, assembly GCF_002916705.1. Classification (NCBI taxonomy): domain Bacteria; kingdom Pseudomonadati; phylum Pseudomonadota; class Gammaproteobacteria; order Pseudomonadales; family Pseudomonadaceae; genus Pseudomonas; species Pseudomonas sp. GZJR-8. The sequence goes on from NZ_JXSI01000005.1 coordinate 274,407, forward strand.
GCCGGTGACCAATGCCAATGCGGATGCGCTGTACAAGCAAGTCAGCGGCGGCAAGTAGTCAGTGGCTGGAAACACAGTCAACTGTGGGAGCTGGCTTGCCTGCGATGCAGGCACCTGGGTGCATCAGGTAGACCGGGTCGATGCAATCGCAGGCAAGCCAGCTCCCACATTGGACCGCGTTCTACCTTTTGATCTGTAACGGGAGTTATTCATGTCTGGTTTCTGGAACCAAGCCTTCGACCTCAGCGGCCGTTGCGCGGTCATCACCGGTGGCGCCGCCGGCATTGGTCTGGCCTGCGCCAACTTACTGGCGGAACGCGGCGCAAGGGTGGCGCTGCTGGACCGCGACCCGGCCGTGGTCGAGGTGGCCGCCAGCCTGGGTGCCGGGCACCTGGGCATTGCCGTCGACCTCGGCCAGACCGGCCAGATACAACCCGCCATCGACCGCGTATTCACATATTTCCAACGCCTGGATTACCTGATCAACAGCGCAGGCGTGGTGTTGCTGGACAAAGCCATCGAGGTCAGCGAAAGCGCCTGGGACACTACCCTGGACATCAACCTCAAGGCGAGTTTCTTCGTGGCCCAGGCCTGCGCCAGACATATGCTCGCCCAAGGCAGCGGGCGCATCGTCAACCTGGCGTCCCAGGCCGCTGTGATTGGCCTGGACCGTCACGTCGCCTACTGCGCCAGCAAAGCCGCCATCGTCGGCATGACCAAGGTATTGGCCATGGAGTGGGCGCCGCAGGTGAACGTCAATGCCATCTCCCCCACCATCGTCGAAACCGCTCTGGGCAAAAAAGCCTGGGCCGGCGACGTGGGTGAGCGGGCCAAATTGCAGATCCCGGCGGGGCGTTTTGCCCAGCCGGAAGAAATCGCCGGGCTGGCGCTATACCTGCTCAGCGATGCCGCGCAGATGATCACCGGCGCCAACATGGTGATCGACGGCGGCTACAGCATTCAGTAATTCATCTTTATGTCGTGAGGTCTTGTCATGTCCACCGTCACCGAACGCACACCCGAACAACTTGCACCGAGCATCCCCAAAACCATGCAGGCCGTGGTCTGCCATGGGCCGGAAGACTACCGCCTGGAAACCGTCGACGTGCCCACCCCCGGCCCCGACGAGATCCTGACCAAGGTCGAGCTGTGCGGCATTTGCATGGGCGATATCAAGACCTATCGCGGCGCGCCGTCGTTCTGGGGCGATGCCGAGCAACCGCGCTATGTGAAGCCGCCGATGATTCCCGGGCATGAGTTCGTGTGCCGTGTCGTCGCCCTTGGCCCAGGCGCCGAAAAGCGCGGCGTGGCGGTCGGCGACCGGGTGATTTCCGAACAGATCGTGCCGTGCTGGGGTTGCCGCTTCTGCAACCACGGCCAGTACTGGATGTGCCAGAAGCATGACCTGTATGGCTTCCAGAATAATGTGCAGGGCGCCATGGCCCAGTACATGATTTTCACCAAGGAAGGCATCATCCACAAAGTGCCGGAATCCATCGCGCCCGACGAAGCGATCCTGATCGAGCCGCTGGCCTGCTCGCTGCACGCGGCGGAGCGCGCCAACGTCGACCATGACGACATCGTAGTGGTCGCAGGCGCCGGCACTTTGGGCCTGGGCATTATCGGCGCGGTGCGATTGCGCAACCCGAAAAAACTCATCGTGCTGGACATGAAACCCGAACGCGCCGCCCTCGCCCTGCGCATGGGCGCCGACGAAGTCTGGAACCCGGCCGAGGTCGATGTGCTGGCCAAAATCCGCGAGATCACCGACGGCTACGGTTGCGACATCTACATCGAAGCCACCGGGCACCACAAGGCGGTCAACCAGGGCCTGGCGATGCTGCGCAAGCTGGGGCGCTTCGTCGAGTTCAGCGTGTTCAATGACGAGGCCACTGTCGATTGGTCGATCATTGGCGATCGCAAGGAGCTGGACATCCTCGGCTCGCACCTGGGGCCCTATATGTACCCGAGAGCCATCGATTTTATCGGCAACCGCAAGATCGACATGCGCGATGTGGTGACCCACAAGTTTGCACTGGCGGATTTCAAGGAGGCGTTTGCGGTGATGGAGCGCGGCGATAAATCGCTCAAGGTGGTGCTCGAACCCTGATTCCAGCAGCAACACACAAACTGTGGGAGCTGGCTTGCCTGCGATGGCGGTGAATCAGATAAAGATTCCCCAACTGACACACCGCCATCGCAGGCAAGCCAGCTCCCACAATGGAGGGGTGTCACCCCTTAGAACAAGAACACAGGAACCCGCGTTATGAATCGAGTCATCAACGATCCCGACCAAGTGGTCGAAGACATGCTGCGCGGCATCCTGGTCGCGCACCCCGAACTGCGCCAGTACGAAACCAACCCACGGGTCATCGTCAAGGCCCGGCCCTCCGGCCAGGGTCGGGTCGGCATCGTCACCGGCGGCGGCTCCGGGCATGAGCCGGCGTTCCTCGGCTATGTCGGCCCGGGCCTGGTAGACGCTGTGGCCGTCGGCGAGATTTTCTCCTCGCCCACCGCCAAGAGCTTTTTCGACGCCTTCCGCGCCGCCGACCATGGCGCGGGCGTAGCCTGCCTGTATGGCAACTACGCCGGCGACAATATGAACGTCAAGCTGGCGATGAAAATGGCCGCCAGCAAAGACATGCGCATCCGCACCGTGGTGGCCAACGACGACGTGGCTTCGGCGCCCAAGGCCGATATCGCCAAACGTCGCGGAGTGGCCGGGGAAATCTTCATGTGGAAGATCGGCGGTGCCGCCGCCGCCCAGCATTACGACCTGGACGGGGTGATTCGCGTCGCGCAGAAAACCGTCGACCAGTGCCGCTCGATCGGTATCGGCCTCACGCCCTGCACCATCGCCGCCGTGGGCAAGCCGAACTTCCAGATCCCCGACGGCCAGATGGAATTGGGCATCGGCCATCATGGCGAACCGGGCATCGAAGTCATCCCGATTGAACCGGCCGCCGCCATGGCCGAGCGAATGCTTGCGCCGATCCTGGCCGACCGCGATTTCAGCCAGGACGACAGTGTGGTGGTGCTGGTCTCGGGCCTTGGCGCCACGCCAGTGATGGAGCTGTACATTTTCTACGCCGAGGTGGAAAAACAACTCAAGGCCAAGGGCTTGAAGATTCACCGTTGCTACGTCGGCAACTACTTCACCTCCCTGGAAATGATGGGTGTGACCCTGACCCTGCTCGGCCTCGATGCCGAACTGAAAACCCTGATCGACCAACCCTGCCGTTCCATCGGCATGACCCAGGCGGAGTAAACATGAGCCAGCACTTTTCCACCCGTGACGGCAGCGCCATCGTTGCCGACCTGGTCAGCGTCATCGTGGCCAATCGCGAATACCTCAGCGAAGTCGACGGCGCCATTGGCGACGGCGACCACGGCATCAACATGGCCAAGGGCTTCGCCCACTGCGGTCGCAGTATCGAAGGCCGCCAACTGAGCCTGGCCCAAGCCCTGGATGAACTGACCCTGAGCCTGATGGAAGGCATCGGCGGCTCCATGGGCCCGCTGTATGGCAGCCTGTTTATTGGCATGGCCGACGAAGTGCGCAATTGTGAAGACATCGACGCCGCGACCTTCGCCCATCTGTTGCGCGGCGGCCTGACCTCACTGCAGGACATCACCGAGGCGGGCGTGGGCGACAAGTGCCTGATGGATACCCTTATTCCTGCAGTAGAGGCGTTTGAACAGGCACATGCATCCGGGGCGTCTTTCAACGATGCGTTGGAGGCGATGAAAACCGCCGCCTCCCAGGGGCGCGATTCGACCAAGGACCTGGTGGCCAAGATCGGCCGCGCCAGTCGCCTGGGCGAGCGCTCTCTCGGGGTGCTGGACGCCGGGGCGGTGTCGTGCTGCCTGATTCTTACGCGCCTGGCCGACTCGGTACAGCCGCGACTGACTGCTTGACTTGCTGGATATACCGCGCCACCGCCGGCGCTTTTTCAAAACGCCGGTAAATCAACGACAACCACGACGAAGCCTCATTGCCCTGGATATTGCGATACACCACGCCCGGCAGGCTCACATGCCCGACCATCGATGCCGGCACTACCGCAACCCCCTGCCCCAACGACACCAGGGCCACCACCGCCACCAACCCGCCCGGCTGCGCGCCGAGGCGCGGTGCGTAGCCGCCCTGGGCGGCGACATGCAGGGTGCCGCTGATTTGTTCCGGCAAGATAAACGTCTCGTTTTCCAGGTGCTCGCAGGTGATTGCCTTAAGCCCCAGCAGCCAGGAATCATGGGCCAGCGCCAGCACAAAGCCTTCGCTGTCCAGGCGCACCGCCTCCACGCCGTCCGGCAGAGTCATCGGCGAACGGATATAACCGATATCGCAGCGCCCATCTGCCACCGCGCCCGGTAGCGCAGCCATAGCCCATTCGCGCAGGTTCACGTTCACATCGGCAAACGCCTGGCTGAACCCCCGTACCTGGCGCTGCAACAGCCCGCAGTACAGCGCCGAGGCCACGTAACCCAACTCAATATGCCCGATCTCGCCACGCCCGGCGCGCTGGGCATTGCGCTGTGCGAACTCGAATTGGCGCACGGCGGCTTCGGCCTCGCTCAGCAGCGCGGCACCCGCTTCGGTGAGGCTGACTTCGCGCTGCCGGCGGACAAACAAGCGCGTGCCCAGGCTGGTTTCCATGTCCTGGATTTGCCGGCTCAGGGTCGGCGGCGCAATGCCCAATTGCTCGGCGGCGCGGGTGAAATTGCGCTGCCGGGCCACGGCCAGGAAGTAACGAAAATGGCGGATTTCCATGGCAGTATTAGCTCAAAGGTAATGAAGTACTTCCTGGTGCCTAACAAAAATGTGATTCGCCAGGGATAAGCTCGCAGTACCTGAACACTAGAGAGCCCTTGCGATGCAAGTCAACCGAGATTTCCGTATTGCCTACCAGGTAATTTGCTTGTGAGCCGGGTCAGTCCACGCCTGACGCTGGTGACCGCCTCCGCTGTCTGCTCGTTGATCGTGCTGGATACCAACATCGTTGCCGTCACGCTGCCGAGCATCGCCCGCGACCTGGGCGCCAACTTTGCCGATATCGAGTGGGTCGTCAGCGCTTATATGCTGGCGTTCGCCGCCTTGTTGTTGCCCGCCGGGAGTATCGCCGACCGCTTTGGCCGCAAGAAAACCCTGGTCTGGGGCCTGGGTATTTTCATCCTCGCCTCCCTGGGCTGCGGCGCAGCACCCACCGCGCTGTGGCTGGACATCGCCCGGGCCGTGAAGGGGGTGGGTGCAGCGCTGCTGCTGACCTCGGCACTGGCATCTATCGGGCATACCTTCCACGATGAAATAGAACGGGCCAAGGCCTGGGCGTTCTGGGGCGCGTGCATGGGCGTGGCGATGACCGCGGCGCCGACCCTGGGCGGTTTGATTACCGAGTACCTGGGCTGGCGCTGGATTTTCTATCTCAACCTGCCGGTGGGGCTGGTACTGATGGCCTTGGTGCTGCGGGCGATTCCCGAGTCCCGCGACACCCGATCGGCGCGCCTGGATCCCTGGGGCAGCCTGGCGTTCAGTGGCAGCTTGCTGTGCCTGATCTGGGGGCTGATCGAGGCCAATCGCATCGGTTGGGATAGCCCGCTGACCTACGCTCGCCTGCTCGGCGGTGGGCTGCTGATGGGTGTGTTTGTGCTGGTCGAGCACCTGCAGCAGCGATCGATGGTGGACTTGCAGCTGTTTCGGCACCCACGCTTTATCGGCGCCTTGCTCGGCATGTTTGCCTACGCCGGTTGCGCCCAGGTGATGATGACGTTGCTGCCGTTCTACCTGCAGAACGGCCTGGGTTTCTCCGCGATTGCCTCGGGCCTGGGCATGTTGCCGTTTGCCTTGACCATGCTGATCTGCCCGCGCGTCGGTGTACGCCTGGCGGCACGCTTCACACCGGCGACCATGATGGCGAGTGGCTTGACCCTGGTGGGCTGCGGCAATCTGTTGAGCGCGTGGGCCGTGCAGGCCGGCGGCTATCTGCCCTTTGCCCTGGCGATCGCCGTCACCGGTGCAGGCGCGGGGTTACTCAATGGCGACACGCAGAAAAACATCATGGCCTGCGTGCCGCGGGATCGCGCAGGTATGGCCTCGGGCATGAGCACCACCATGCGCTTCAGCGCAATCACGTTGGCCATCGGCGTGTATGGCGCATTGCTGAGCAGCCACAGCGAACAGTTGCTGAGCGCGAGTATCGACCCGCAGTGGCAGGCGCAGGTGGCGGGTATTGCTTCGCGGGTGGTAGCCGGTGATATGCCCGCGGCGCTGGACCTGGTGCCCGAAGCAGCGCGAGTAACAGTGCAACCGCTGGCGCGGCAGGCGTTTGTGGGTGGGTTCAGCGGGGTGTTGTGGGTGGCGGGTTTATTGGGGTTGCTGGGCGCGCTGGTGGTGGGGAGCCTGATGCGCAAGCCGATACCCACACACAGCTGAATGTGGGAGGGGGCTTGCTCCCGATGGCGGCCTCAGGGCCGACCGGGATGCTGGATCAGACCGAGTACATATCCGTTATTTAGGTAACGGCCACTATGGGTTCCGCTCTTACAGCGGATCACTTTCGAAAAGCCGGAATGCCGGCCCAGGCGAAAGTAACCAAAGCGCTCTTGCCCCACCACTCGGCACCTCGCCTAGGCTCGGTGTGCCCGTAATCCGACAGGGATTTGGGGGGCCGCCGCCACGCGCCATCCATGGCGCGGGGCGGCTAAACCGGCATCCCTGCCGGTTTACCCCCCAAATCCCTGTCGAATTCCGGCCAGCGTGGTTTAACGGGGCGCCCAAGATCAAAAGCAAGATCAAGAGCGGCTCGCTTCGCATCGTGGTTACGGTCGGCAGCTAATAGGTTGTGTGGATGTCCGTGCCCATCGGGGGCAAGCCCCCTCCCACAGGGGACCCCCTACAGCCTGAGGATTTACCAGAACCGCTGCTGGGTCAAACGGCTCCACCAGGTCAGCAATACCCGGTCTACCGAACCGCTGGCCGCCAGGCCCACGCGCTCTTGCAGGCTTTTACGCTCGGCATAGTGCAGGTGGAACACGTCGGCAGTCTTGGCCTTGGTGGCCAGGTATTCATCGCTGGTCTGCAGCTCGTCGACCAACTGTTTGTCGAGGGCGGCCACACCCAACCACACTTCACCGGTCGCTACATCATCAATCGCCAATTGCGGGCGGTACCGCGAGACAAAGTTCTTGAACAACTGGTGGGTAATGTCCAGGTCTTCCTGGAACTTCTCCCGGCCCTTCTCGGTATTTTCGCCAAACACCGTGAGGGTGCGTTTGTATTCACCGGCGGTCAGCACTTCGAAGTCGATGTCGTGCTTTTTCAGCAGGCGGTTGACGTTGGGCAACTGCGCGACCACGCCGATGGAGCCGAGGATGGCGAACGGTGCGCTGATGATCTTCTCGCCGATGCACGCCATCATGTAGCCGCCGCTGGCCGCCACCTTGTCGATGCACACGGTCAATGGCACGCCGGCCTGGCGGATGCGCGCCAGTTGCGACGAAGCCAGGCCATAGCTGTGCACCATGCCGCCGCCGCTTTCCAGACGCAGCACCACTTCATCCTTGGGTGTGGCCAGGCTCAGCAGCGCGGTGATTTCATGGCGCAGGCTTTCGGTCGCCGACGCCTTGATGTCGCCATTGAAATCCAGCACGAACACCCGTGCCTTGGCCTGGGGCTTGTTCTTGTCTTTCTTCTTTTCGGCTTTGCTCTCGGACTTGCGCAGCGCCTTGAGCTGGTCTTTGTCGAGCAGGCTCGACTCCAGGCGCTCGCGCAGGCCCTTGTAGAAATCATTCAGCTTGCTGACCTGCAGTTGGCCGGCGGACTTGCGACGACCCTTGCTGCGCAGCGCTGCGAAGCTGATCAATACCACCAGAATAGCGACCACCAGGGTGACGGTCTTCGCCAGAAAGCTCGCGTATTCGGCCAGAAAATCCATATGTCTCCTTAAAAAATGCACTGCGCCAGGCGCGGATGGCCCCAGCATACCGACGCCACTGCGTTGGAGCCAGTGCTCAAACCGCCAGCAGGCGGGCTCCAACGGGCTTTTAAAACAAGCGTATGTTTTTTCATTGACAGCTCGCAGGCATCCTCATAACCTCGCCAGACTTTCAACGTACCGGGAAAACGGACGTGGGCAGCATCTATCTGATTCGACATGGCCAGGCCTCCTTCGGTGCAGACGACTATGACGTCCTGTCGCCCGTCGGCGTGGAACAGGCGCAAGTGCTCGGTCGCCATCTGGCAGACCTGGGCCTGGTGTTCGACCGCTGTATCGCCGGCGACCTGCGTCGCCAGCAACACACCGCCAGCGCCACGTTCGATCAATACCGCGCCCTCGGCCTGCCGGCCCCCATACTCGAAACCGACAGCGCCTTCAACGAGTTCGACGGCGAAGCCATCATCCGCGGCCTGCTGCCTGATTTACTCGGCAGCGAGCCCGATGCCGTGCATATCCTGCGCAATGGCCCGCAGAACCGCAGCGAGTTCCAACGCATCTTCGCCCTGATCATCAAGCGCTGGCTGGCCGGCACCTATGACCCACCTGGGCTGGAAAGCTGGCTGGGGTTTGTCGAGCGGGTCCAGGGTGGCTTGCAACGCATCCTTGAGGCCGCCCGGAGCGCCGACAAAATCGCGGTGTTCACGTCCGGCGGCACCATCACCGCCCTGCTCCACCTGATTACCCGAATGCCTGCAGCCCAGGCGTTCGAAATGAACTGGCAAATTGTAAACACCTCGCTCAACCAGCTGAAATTCCGTGGTCGCGAGGTGGCACTGGCTTCCTTCAACAGTCATGCCCACCTGCAACTGTTGAAGGCGCCGCAGCTCATCACTTTCCGATGAACTGCGGCCAACCGTGACCCCAAGGTCACTGGACTCACCATAAAAGGATCGAAACCATGACTGACGTAGCCAAAGCTGTAGAAGCAATGAAAGCCAAATTCAACCCAAGCGCTGCCGAAGGCTTGGACCTGGTGTTCGGTTTCCGTATCGACGACACCAAGAATTTTTCGCTGGTGGTCAAGGACAAGACCTGCGAACTCCAGGAAGGTGAAAACCCTGACGCCCAGGTCACCCTGGTGATGGACAGCGAGACCCTGGAAGGCATCGTCGACGGTTCCACCGACGGCATGCAGGCGTTCATGGGCGGCAAGCTGCGCACCGAAGGCGACATGATGCTGGCGATGAAGTTGAGCGAACTGTTCCCTTCCTGATTCGGTAACCCGGGTCAAACAATCCCGTCTTTACAGGCGGGATTTTTTTGCCTGCACGCCTGGTCCCATCACCACCCGTCTCTCAGTATCCGCAACTCCAAATGCTGCAATAACATAATCGTTTTTCCATCCACAATATCCCCACTCTGCACCATCGCCAGCGCCTGCTCGAAGCCCAGCTCCAACACCTCGATATCCTCGCCCTCTTCTTCCAGGCCACCGCCCGCCCCAACTCGATCGCCTGGCTGATACTCACCGATAAAAAAGTGAATCCGTTCAGTCACCGATCCCGGGCTCATAAACGCTGCATAGATTTTCTCCACATGCCCGACGCGGTAGCCGGTCTCTTCTTCGGCTTCCAGGCGTATACGCTCTTCGGGGCTGGCGTTGTCGAGCAAGCCGGCCGCTGCTTCAATCAGGTAGCCGGAGTAATCGTTGACGAACGTCGGCATACGGAACTGGCGAATCAGCAGCACCGTGCGGCGCTCGCGGTTGTACAAAAGGATCGTTGCGCCGTTGCCCCGGTCGTAGACCTCACGCGTCTGGGCTTGCCAGCTACCGTCGCGACGGCGCAGGTCGAAGCTGTATTTCTTCAACAGGTACCAGTTGTCCGAAAGGGTTTCTTCGCCAGTGATGCGCACGGGGCTATTGTTCATGGTCAAGCCTTGGTAGAGGGAGACAGATTCAGGTGACGGCCTGGGTAGGCGGCTGTTTGATGCGCGACCATGCGGCAGCAACATCTTCAGCACTCCCCGCTTTTATACGGGCGAGATTGCGCGGGTAATCCACACCGGGATTTTCGCTGAAACGCGTCGCGGTGAATTGGCCGTTGCTGGCGCGCAGTATGTAGCCGGTATCCGTGCACTGCGACGAAGCAAGGAACAAGACCCCCGGCGTCACCCACTCCGGCTTGAGTTCGTCCGGCTCGTCGGTCACGCCCCACATGCGTGTCTTGGCCACCGGCGAGATCGCGTTGACGCGGATTCCGGCCTCGGCACCTTCATGACTCAGCGCGTTCATGATGCCCAACTGTGCCATCTTGCCGGCGCTGTAAGCCACTAGCCCGGTTTGCTCGTATTGCGCATACATGGCGCGGTCGGAAGTGGTGAGGATGATGCGCGGCGCGCTAGAGCGCAGCAGGTGCGGCCAAGCATGCTTGCACAGCCACAGCGGGGCGTAGAGATTGATGTCCATGGCGCGCTGAAGGAAGCTGGCGTCCAGTTCTGCGATGGGCTGGTAACCCACCCAACCGGCGTTGTGAATCAGGATGTCGAGCCGGCCGAACATTTCGAGGGCAAACGCGATCAGTTGCCGGCACCCCTCATCCGTGGACAAGTCACCGCCATGGCCCACCACCGTCAGCCCTTCGTCACGCAGGGTGTCGGCGGCCTGTTGCACCACCGACGCATCGGTGCCTGCACCCATCTTGTCGGCACCAATATCGCTGATGACCACACGGGCGCCGGCCAGGGCCAACCCTCGTGCATAACTGAGCCCCAAGCCGCGTGCGCCGCCGGTGACGATCGCGGTTTTGCCGGTGAAATCCATGTACTTACCCTCCTGTTGGCCGTCTACCCTAACAATCGGCACCCGTGTTGTTCAATGCTGTAACACTTTCATCCGTCACGACCGTCGTATTAATACCTGCGCTCGCGGACCTTCTGGTAAAACCCGTGTTTCGCCTTTGTCCTGGAGCCTTCATGCCATCCTCTTTTCCAAAGTGACCCGCTGTAAAAGCGGAACCAATAGCGGCCGTTACCACAGGAATGGACATGTACTCGGTCTGATCCAGCCTCGTGGTCGGCCCTGAGGCCGCCATCGGGAGCAAGCTCCCTCCCACAAGATCAGTGCTGCTTTTAGGCCGTCACGAGAACAACCTGGCTGCCGCAATCGAGCTCAGCGCTGCGTCGGAATGCGAATATCACCGCTACGGCATTGGCTTTTTACACTGCGCGGGCATCCGGTGAATGCCAGTTCCTTGGTCAGGCACACGCGCACCTCCGACAGCACCTTGCCCTTGCAGATCACTGCCAAGCCGTGATTGCCCATGCGCGGGTTACTCTCGCGAAACAAGTCCTCAATCTCACGCGCCTGTAGCGACGGTGGTGTATTGAATGGCTGCAGTTGCGGCGGGATGACCACCGCGCCGAGTGCCGTGTCGGTCTTGTCCAGATACTCCAGCGGTTCAAGCCCGCTGCAGGTGCCATGTTTGGCCCACTCGTGCTTGAGCAGCGCACGGGTTGGAAACATTGCCGCACCCTTGTCCATTTCCTCGTCATTCAAGCGTGACTGTGGCGCACAGGAGGCCGGCCACCCTCCCCGCGCGTATTGCGGCCACAAGCCGTGTAACACAAACCCATAGCCCTTGCCCGTGCACTGTTCATTGCCTGGGTGCGTCAGGCAGAAGGTCGGTGACCACGACAACGACAGCACATAAAAGTCAAACTCCCCCGGCAGCCCTTGGTCACGCGGCGCCGCAGTTGCAACTGTGGCGATCAGGAGCCACAACACCATCCAGTATTTCATCCCGGTATTCCTTTAAAAAATGAAGTCTTACGCTATCGCGGCAGCTAGGGATGATTGGAGTAACGTTGCAACACCTTGTCCAGGATGATATCGGTCTTCAACGCCTCGATCGCCAGCGACGGATGTTCGGCGTCCCCGCGAATATGCGCATTCATGCCCAGTACGTGGTGCCACTGGATATGTGCATGGCACGGCACGTCCAACACCTCGCTGGTTTCGCCTTCCAGGCGCAACGGCTGGTCCTCGAACACTGAAAACTGAATGCGGCCACGGCTGCCGATCAATTCGACACGGTCTTCGCGACGGTCCGCCACGAAGTTCCAGCAGCCCATGCCCAAGGCACCATTGGCGAAGGTCCAGCAGGCCGTCACGGCATCCTCTGCCGCGTAGCGCCCGGCCTGACGCGCGGAAAAGCCTGAGACCTCGACAATATCCCCGGCCAGGTACTGGAACAGGTCGAACCCGTGGCTGGCCAGGTCGGCGAAATAGCCGCCACCGGCAATGGCCGGATCGGTGCGCCAATTGGCGGCGTTGCTATCAGTTGCAGCGGCAGGCTTGCACAGGGTCCAGGTCAGGTGCCGCAACTCACCGATACGCCCTTCCTGCAACCAGCTGCGCACTTGCTGAAAACGCGGCAACGAGCGCCGATAGTAGGAAACAAACAGGTGCAGCCCGGCGCGCTCGAAGGTGCGTTGCATCAATGCGCTCTGCTCGGCATTCAGCGACATGGGTTTTTCGACGCAGCAATGCTTGCCCGCCGCCGCCACCATCAGGCTGTATTCAAGGTGACTGTCGGGCGGTGTGGCGATGTAGACCGCATCCACCTCAGGGTCATTGATCAGTGCCTGGGCATCGGTATGAAAACGCGCGATACCGTGCCGCGCCGCATAATCGCGCACCGCCTCGATACGCCGCCCCATCACGGCCACCAATGCCGAACCTGGCGCTTTGTAGAAAGCGGGTCCACTCTTTAACTCAGTGACACTGCCACAGCCGATCATGCCCCAGCGTATGGTCTTCATCGAATGCCCTCGTTCGTCTTCGTCAATCGGGCAGTATCCACATACAGAACCCGGCACGCCATAACCACTTAGCATGACATTTGCATTACACTTTTGTGACATTCATCCGGCGCGGGGGCACATACGATGAAAATTAGGGCAACCGTCATTTGCGAACATGAAGGGCATATTCTCTTTGTGCGCAAGGCCAGATCAAAGTGGGCCTTGCCGGGCGGCAAGGTAGAACGCGACGAACGCCCGGTGGGCGCCGCCGAACGCGAGCTGGAAGAAGAAACCGGATTAAGCGTCGATGGCTTGCTGTACTTGCAAGAGCTGAAGGCCCGCGACACGCTGCACCACGTGTTCGAGGCCTCGGTGGTGAATATCGAGGAGGCGCGGCCGTGCAACGAAATCGTTGCCTGCCAGTGGTACGCCTACAGCGCCCTGGACGAACTGGACACCACCGACGCCACCCGTCACATCGTCAAATCCTTCCTGCGGCGCCTCTGACGCCGCGCACAACCACTAACCTACCGCCGCAAACCCACGGCGCCCGGCCTTGATCTCGGCACGCAACTCACCAATCAGGTTTGAGATGGAACGGATGCTGTTTAGGCCTTCAGGGGATACGCACGTCAACAGAAGATCGACGCGACCGGACTGCGGCTCATAGATGCTGATGCGCAGCGAGCCATCGCTGTTCAAGGTGCAGTCGCAGCAAAGAGGCTGGAACCCCGAGGCCATGATGCGGTTGAATTCGACGATCGAGATCATGACAAGCGCCCTTGTACGGGCCTACCTGATGGTTGTGATCCAAACAGCGTAGATGAGGTTTTGCCGCAGGCCGGACGATTGATGCAAAAGTGTTAGCCATGCCTCATTTCGCCCGGCAACGAGCGCGTTTCGAATGACAGGTCGTATCGCTGCCGTTATTGCCCGTACTTAATTCCAGGCAAAAAAAATCCCAAGTAGCTGATGGAAACTTGGGATTTAAAAATGCATAAACCGTGGGAGGTGAACGCCCGGCTATAGTAGCGACTGTAAAAACGTGTAACAAGATTATTTTAATCCTTTCGTCGGATTGAAAGCGCCGTAAGTCATTCAATAACCACATGTTTTTTATGGTAACGGGAACAGTTAGTGCCACTTTTTGGTGCAAGTAACGGTTATACCCGTGCCATAAGTCCATTTATAAAAAAGGGTTATTGATTAGGTACGGCACACTGTTCAATCACTGTTCACTCAATTGCTTGCACGTCTGTTGAAGTTCAGCGCGCCTGGCAGCGCTCACCTCCACGACGGTCTCCATGTGCCGACAAAGCGCCAGGCGCTCAGCGGCCTCTTCACGCTGGCGGTCCACCTGGGCGTTGAGTTGAACGAAATAGAACCCCAGCAGCGCCGCGAGGCACAGCACCCCCACGGCGAGATACAGCAAGCCGTTGGAGGATGGGGTTTTTTGGGCACTCATGACCTTAGGGTGCCCTGCTCTTTTCGTAGCGAACATCGTCGCCATCAACTGGGCCGACGCTGGACCAGCCCAGGCGTTGATAGAAACCGTTGGCACGGATTTCATCACGCCCGTCAGTGACCAGGTACAGCCTGTTGTGGCGTTCAAACAAAGCGGCTTCAGCCACTGCCATCAGTTGCCGTCCCAGGCCCAGGTTCTCGTGTGTGGGCAACACGAACATCGCGAACACTTCACCTTCATCCAGATCAACCATGGAAAATCCGGCGGCCTGGCCGTTGACTTCGGCGACCCAGGCGCAAGGCGCTTGGCGTATCGCGTCGACCAGTACCGGCGGCGTGATCCCCCGTTCGGCCATCTGCTCAAGGCTCAGATGGTTTTGCACCACCGAGGTGCGAATAGCGCACAGCGTATCGACATCATCGGCTGTCGCCGCTCGAATAAGCACTCGCATACAAGCCTCCATGAAGAAGTGCGCAATTGTATGCAAATACTCACACAGGGTTTGTGGGGGATTTGTAAGCGTCGTTAAACGGCTTCGGCTTATTTACGTGCGACTTTGTAGCGCAGGCAATCCTGGTAAAAACTTTTGCGGATCGCCTCCGGCTTCAGTCTTGAGTGGCTGTCATAGGTTTGCTCGGTAATCCCCATGGCCATCATGCGCATCCAGGATTTGTTGAACTTGATGGTCTGGATCTTCTGCCGAGCGGCATACAGCGACACTCCGGACAACTTCAACTCCTGAGCCCTGGCAGCTGTGCCCGCGCCCCAACTGCACATGTACTTGTCACCCTCACGCAACTCCCGAGCCTGTACGGTGGTCGTGCCCCCCGCCAGGGAGCAGGCAATCAGCATCATTCCAACAGTGCGCATTTGCATCCCCGCCTAACCACCTGAAAATAAAAGTGATTTTGGCGAGGATTTTGTTACAGAGGGGCCATTAAATTGCCTTATTGCGCAATATTTCGGGAACGCTGCGCACCGTGGCGAGGATGCAAGCGCCTTCGCCACAGCAAGCTCACATCAAGGCTTGAGTTCGAATAGCGCCGGCATCGGCGGCCACTCCGAGGGGACTTTGCGGAAATGGCTGAAACCGGCCGCCTGCGCCATCTGGCGCGCACGTTTCTCACCCATGAACGCACCCAGCCCTTCCCCGCCATGGGACAGCGAGCAAGTCATGCAATAGAGGGTGCTCTGCGGGTACATGACGCGGCCGAACAGGTTCATGTTCTCGTGCAGCTCTTCGGACAGGTTGAGTTCTACCATCAGGTAGGTGCCGTCTTTGGCCGTGGCGGCGCGCAGGTCCTTGAGCATTTGCTGGGGGTCAGTGGCGTCGTGGATCACCACGAAAGTGGTCACGAAGTCGAACTGCTGGCCGCGCAGGGCATCCGAATCGTTGACCTCGAACTGCACCCGGTCGCCCACCCCAGCCGCCTCGGCGTTGGCGCGCGCCAACTCGATGGAAGGCAAGTGGAAGTCGCAGCCGACGATGCGCGCCTCGGGGTAAGCCTTGGCCATAGTGATCGCCGCCAGGCCCGCCCCGCAGCCGAAATCCAGCACACTGCCACCGGTTTTGAGCTTCTCTTCGACACCGTCCAGGGACGGGATCCAGTGCTGGACCAGGTAGTGCTTGTACCAAGGCATGGTCATGCGCTCCATGCCTTTCCAGGTTTCCAGCGGGAACGCTTCTTCGGCGCAGCCACCGCCATGGCGGAAGGCTTCGATGACTTTGGGCGCCATGCTTACGAACGGCACGCTCAACTGGATGATGCCACCGGCGAAATACGGCGAGTCTTCATCGGCGAGTACCGGCACAAATTCAGCGGGCATCCGGTAGCGGCGAGTTTGAGCGTCATAGGTCACATAATTTCCGGTGACCATACTGCCCAGCCATTCACGCAAGTAGCGGGCGTTGTAGCCGGTCTTGTGCGCCAATTGTTCCAAGGTGACGGCCTCGCCGTCGGCCAGTGCCTTGAACAAGCCCAACTGGTCGCCGATGTAGAGCATGGCGCCGCGCAGCGTGTTGCCGTAGTCCTCCATGATGCGCGCCGAAAACTGTTGAACCTTGGCTTGATCAACTTCCATAAGTTTGGACATCTGTCGCTCCTTGATGATTGTGTAAGTCTGTTCAGTGATCAACGCGCCGCCAGTTTGGACAGCACGTTATCGACGATGTGTTCGGACATGCCCAGGTGAGTTCTCGGCTCGAACAGTCGCGCCAAAGCGCCTGCATTCATGACGGCAAGCACCCGGGCGTCGGCTTCGATTGCGGCGCGGATCGACACGTGATCACGCTGGCTGGCCTGGGACACTTCAAAGATGATCTGGTAGGCGCTGCTCTTGCCCAACTTGCGCGCCATTTCGAACACCACGGCTTCGGTGCAGATCGCATCGCCGTAGGCATGGGCAGTGCCCTCCATCTTTTTGACGTTAACGGTGAGCCCATCGATGGTGTCGGTCAGGATCGACAGCGCCATCAGCGCATAGTGAGAAACGTCCGCCACCGCACACCATTCCAGGCGTGTGCCGCGATAATCGCGCTCGTGTTCGAGGATCATCGCGTCCAGGGCCAGCATGACCTGGGCCTTGGCCAGCCGCGCCAACACCACCACTTGCTCGCAGCCTTCGGGGTTGCGTTTGTGCGGCATGGTGCTGCTGCCGATCTGCTGGTCGCTCCAGCCCACTTCCACTTCAGCGATTTCCCAGCGATTGAGCGTGCGGATCTCATCGGCCACACGGGCCAAGGAGGCCGTGACCATGGCCAGGGTGCTGACGAACTCCGCGACGCGGTCACGGGACACGTGCCACCCCGTCAGCGGCACCTGCAGCGACAGGCGCTGCGCGAAGCGTTCCAGCATCGGTATCGCTTCCGGGCCGAACGCCGCCATGGTGCCAACCCCGCCGAACAGCTGCACTACCAGCACACGCTGACGCGCTTCGGCCAGGCGCTGGCGATGCCGCAACAGTTCATCGATCCAGCCGGCGACCTTCAGCCCGAAGGTGGTCGGCAATGCCGGGATCGAGTGAGTCCTGGCCACCATGAGCGAGTCACGGTGCGCATCGGCCAGGGTCGACAACTTGCCGAGCAAGGTCTCCAGGGCCTGGTCCATCGCGTCGAGGACGTCGCGCATTTCCAGGGACTGGGCGGTGTCCTGGATATCCTGGGTGGTGGCGCCGTAGTGAACGTACTCGCGGGCGCTTGGGCTGCAATTTTTTTGCAGGGCGCTCAGCAACGGCATCAGCGAATGGCCGGTGGCTGCCACGCCCTCGGCCAACTGGCGCACATTGATGCCCGACAGCAAGGCGGCTTTTTCGATTTCCAGGGCGGCCTCGCGCGGGATGATATTCACATCGGCCTGAGCCATGGCCAGCGCGGCTTCCACATCCAGCCAGCGTTGCAAGCGACAGTGACTGCAGAAGATCTTGCGACTCTGCGGGCCGGCATAGCCTGAACCGTGGGTTTTCGAGTCGAGAATGTGGCTGTGTTCATGGCGGCATTGCTCGCCTTCATGATCAAGGCCCAGGTGTTCGGTGCGTGCGGTGCAAGACGCACGGGCTACCGTTTCCAACGTTTGCGCATCCATTACATACCCTCCATAGCGTACTGGGACTGACTGGTATTGCCTTGGGTTGCCATCACCGCTTCAAGGTCATCGCTTGAACAGCGGTGGATTGTTTTATTGGCCACCTGCTCGACCATCTCCGCCGCCAACCCGGTGTAGGCGGCCGGGTCAAGCAGGTCGTCGAGCGCCTGGCGAGTGAAACAGCCGTGCAGACGTTGATCGCTGAGCAAGGCTTCGCGAAAAGAACCGCCCGAACCTTGAGCCTGCAGGGCGATGTCGTGGATCAGGTGATGGGCCGTCTGCTTGCCCAGACGCGGCGCCAGCGCGAGCATGATGCGTTCCGACAGGATCAGCCCGCCGAGCATATCCAGGTTGCTGCGCATCCGTGCTTCGCGCACGTCCAGGCCGGCCTGCAGTACGCCTTCCATACGGGCGAGCAAGGCCCCGGCATAGATGAACAGCTCCGGCAAGGCAGCCCACTCAATCCGCCAGGTGGTGCCGTCTCGTTCATGCAGCTGGAATGCCGCGTCGGTGAGCGCAAGCATCTGCGCACGCACCAGGCGCGACAGCGCGCTGATCAAATCCACCGTCGACGGGTTTTGCTTGTGGGGCATGGTGCTGCTCCCCACCTGCCCTGCCCGTCGCCCTTCGCGCACCTCATCAATCTCGGTGCGTTGCAGGTGGTAGATCTCATTGGCAACCCGACCCAGGGTTGCCGATGCCTGCACCAGCAACCACGCCGCCTCCAGAATGCGGTCGCGGGCGCTGTGCCAACTGCTCAACGGTGCCGCCAGGCCGAGGCTTTCCAGAGTCCGGCGCTGCACCTCCAGGCCCTGCGGGCCAAGACCGGCCAGGGTGCCCACGGCGCCGGTGAGATTGCCCACCATGACCCGGGCATAGGCTTCGTCAAAACGCTCAAGGTGTCGATCAATCTCATCGACCCACACTGCCACCTTGTAGCCGAACGTGGTGGGCAGCGCTTGTTGCCCGTGGGTCCTGGCGACCATCGCCGTGTGTTTGTGTCGCAGCGCAAGCTTGAGCAAATGCCCACGGATAGCGCGCAAACGCTGCAACACCAGGCCCCAGGCATCGCGGACCTGCAACATAAGGCCGGTGTCGAGGATGTCCTGGGTGGTCACGCCGTAGTGCACGTATTCACCCAGGCCATCGGCGCACAGGGCCTCCAGTGCGCGAAGGGTCGGCACCAGGATATGCCCGGTTTCCATGCTTTGGCGTCCCAGGGCATCAAGGTCCAGCAGTTCCACACTGGCGACCCGGGCGATTTCCCGCGCGGCCTCAGGGGGGATGATGCCCATCTGCGCCTGGGTCGCCGCCAGTGCTGTTTCAACATCGAGCCACTTCTGCACCTGATTGGCATCAGAGAAGATCGCGGCAAATTCCGGGGACGAGTAAGCGCCCCCGTGGATACGGGATTCAGTTATATGACTTGGCATGTCGGGGTACTCGCGTTGTCCAGGGAGGGCTATTTCACGCGCTGCATTTCTTCCCAGACCGCATCGTAATAAGCCCGCTCCAGCCGGAAGTGCTCGGCCAGCGACGTCAGAAACGCGTTCTGGAACCCGAGGTCCGGAATACGACGTGAAATCAGCGCCCATTCACGCTTGGCCCGTGGCGGCACCAGGCTGATATGCACTTCGTAGTACTGCGCGTCGTCCTGGCTCAAGCCCGCGTTACGCAAAGCGTTGTACAGCTTGCCGTGATTGCCGGGCACCACCAGCTCGGTGATATAGAACACCGCCAGGCCCCAGCCGACATCGGGGTTACGGAAACACCGCGCGCGGTTGTTCAGGTAGGCGATTTCTTCGGGCATGGTCGAGATGGCTTCGAAATCGGCGGTCAGGCCAATGGCGGCGAGGAGCTTGGCCAACAACCGAGGGTGGGAGCGCTGCTCGTCCTCTTCACCCAACTCGCCGTACAGATAACGGCCGAGTGCGGCGGCCTCGTCGACGTCGGTCAGGTTGACCAACAGGTCGGCGGCATCACGGTACAGGCGGTAGGTGCGGAACCATTGATGGCGCAGAAATACCTGCAGTTGTTCGCGGGAAGCCTTGCCCTCAAACACATACTGCGACATCGGGTGATGCTCTCGCGATTGCGCGGCAATTTGTTCTTCCAGGCGTTGCTGGAAGCCGGTTTCGGACAAGGGCGATGCCAGATCCACCGACGGCATGAAGCGCTCTTGCACGCGATAGATGGCATTGGCCAGCCAGCGACGGGTCGAGGCGCTGGCAACGTCATCGCTGAGCGAAAGGATATACAGCAATTGCTGGCACTGCGCCGCGTTTGCGGCGTCGCCCTGCAAGCCCGACTCGCACAGGCCGCTCAGCATATTGGCGGCAATTTCGATGCGATTGAACGTTGCCTCGGGCTTCAGCGCTTCGGCCAACAAGCGGGCTTCGGCGGTGTGGATATTCTGCAACTGCGGCTGCGAGAAATTACGTGGGCTCATCATGTGCTCCATTATTGTTGTTCTGCGATCACAGGGCTCAGGCAGACAGGCGCAGTGCCTGCATCTGCTGCCACAAACTGTCGAAGTAGGCCTTGTTGATTTCGAAGTGACGTTTCAACGCACGCATGAACGTGCGCTGGAAGCCTTCATCGCCGGCGAACTTGGCAATCAGTGCCCACATCTCCTCGGTATCGATCTCATCCTGGGTGCCATGCAGGCGATGGAATTCACTGGGTTGCTGTGGAACATCCAGACGTTGCAACAGCTCGTAGATGCGCCGATGGTTGACGCAACTGACTGACTCCACCGCATAGAGCAGTGCAAGGCCCCAGGCGACATCGGTGTGGCGCACGCAGCGAATGCGATTATTGAGGTAGGCCTTTTCCAACGGATGCAGCGCAGGAAAATCGATCGCCAGCGCTATATCGAAATATTCCATCAGATGGGCCAGCATCGCCGGGTGCGAACGCTCCGGCGTCTCGGCACCCGCTTCACCGTAAAGGTTGCGGTAGAACACCGAGGCGTCTTCGATCGCTTCAAAGCGAAAGGCCAGTTCGGCCAGCAGGCTGTAAAAGTTGTAGGAGCGGGTCCAGTGATGCTCCAGGAAGAACCGCACATCTTGCACAGGCGGCGTACCCTGGAACAGGTGCACCGACATGGGGTGGTTGACCCGGCTGCGAGCGGCGATTTCAGCGTCGACCAGTTGTCGGAACTCATCCACCGGCAACGCGGTGAAGCCCGGCAGGTCAACGGCGAACTCATCTTCGGCGCGGTAGACCTCACTGGCCATCCAACGGCGGGTCGGCTCAGTGCGTGGATCGCCCGGAATGTGCAGTTGCAGCAGGGCTGCCTGGTAGTGGGCGTAGGCATCGGCATCCCCCGACAAGCCTTGCCGGGTCAGCGCGAGCAGTGCTTCCAGCGCGCGGGTGACCTGGGCGTAGTGGGCGCCGGGTTCCAGGGCACTGGCCATCAGTGTCGAGGCCGTGGTGAACAGGTCGGAATCCGAGCGTTGTAACAGGGCAGCAGTATCCATTGATAACCCCTCGATTCTTGTTTTTGTGATTTGGCGTACTCGAAGAAAAGGCTAAAGGTTCCTCTAGTGGCAAGGTCAATACCTGTAGGAAATTTCTTTTCCCAATGGACATTTACCTGGCGTGTGGAGAGCAAAATGTGGGAGGGGGCTTGCTCCCGATGGCAGTGGGTCAGTGCCAGATGTACTGACTGACCCGCCGCCATCGGGAGCAAGCCCCCTCCCACATTTGCACTGCCGTGCTGTGTTTTTGCTCGGCTGTGGCTAACGCAGCGCCGCAGCCCCACTGCAAGCCTGCCCCGCCTGTTCACAAATCTGCCAGCCACCGCCCAGCGCCTTGTAGATCCCCACCACCGCCAAGCGCTGCTGGGTGCGCGCCGCCGTTAACGCACGGCGGCTGGTGAAGTCGGCACGTTCGGCCTCAAGCACATCCAGATACATGCCCTCGCCTTCGGCAAATCGCGTGCGCGCAAACCTGGCCGCCTCGCGATTGGCCGCCGCCTCCAGCAGCCGCAGGCCCAAGGTGCTGCCCGCGGCACTGTTGGCCTGGAACGCATCGTCGGTTTCCTGCAGGGCACGCAATACGGTCTGGTCATAGGCGATCAAGGCCGCTTGGGTACGCGCCTCGCTGGCGGCGATCCGTGCGCGTACACGCCCGGTGTCCAGCAGCGACCAGCGAATCACCGGGGCGATAACGTTCGACTGCATGCCTGCATCACCCAGGGAGCCGAGGCTTCCGGCCAGTAGTCCGATGGAGCCCTGCACCTGGATATCCGGATACAGGCCGGCGGTTTCCACGCCTATTTGCGCAGTCTCAGCCGCCAGGGTGCGTTCGGCCGCGGCAATATCAGCGCGCCGGGCTAACAAGCCGGCCGGATCACCCACTTGCAGGGTGCGCAGGCTCAAAGTCTCACGACCGGGCCTGGCCAGCGGTGGCTTGAACCCTTGTGGTGCCTGCCCCAGCAGCACCGCCAACGCGTTGTTGGAGGTTGCGCGTCGCCGTTCAAGGTCGGGCGCTACCGCCTCGACATTGCGCAGCAAGGCCTCGGCGCGCAGCCGGTCGAACTCGGTGGCGGCGCCGACGCTGACCAGATGTTCCACCAGGCCCAGGCTGTCGCGCTGGCTCTGGCTGATATCCGCGACCACCGCCTGTTCAGCTTCGATCCCTTGCAGTTCGAACCAGGTGGCCGCGACGGTGGCGGCGACGCTCGCCTGCACACTGCGCAGCAATGCCTGGCGCGACCCCGCCTGCGCTTGCGCTGCCTCTACCGAGCGGCGGACGCGCCCAAACAGGTCGATTTCCCAGGCCGCATCCAGCGCCGCGCGGGTGGTTTCGATTGAGCGTTCCTGGCCCAGCGGCGTCTCGACTTCACTGCGCCGTCGGTGCTCATAACCGAGGGCGGCACCGCCACTGGGCAGAAACCCTTGGCGGCTCTCGCGCAGCATCGCCTTGGCTTCATCCAGGCGTACGGCGGCGATGCCGATGTCGTGGTTGGCCGCCAGCGCCTGCTGGATCAATTGGCTGAGTGCCGGCTCGTCGAACACTTGCCACCACTGCACCTCGACCTCACCGCTGCCCAGACCTGCAACGGGCGCACCGAAGCTTGCCGGCCTGTGCGGGGCGGGCAGCACCGGCGCGGAATAGTCAGGCCCTACCGCAGCGCAGCCGGCCACCAG
This sequence comes from Pseudomonas sp. GZJR-8, assembly GCF_002916705.1. Lineage (NCBI taxonomy): Bacteria > Pseudomonadati > Pseudomonadota > Gammaproteobacteria > Pseudomonadales > Pseudomonadaceae > Pseudomonas > Pseudomonas sp. GZJR-8. Next base: position 297,346 of record NZ_JXSI01000005.1, read on the forward strand.
CAGCAACGGCAACATAAAGAGTGGAAAAGACCGTTTCATGATGCGCGCTCCTCCAGCTGCAACTTCGGACTCGAACCCTGACGCTGCAAGCGCAGCGCCAGGCTGCGCATCACCACGTAGAACACCGGCGTGAGGAACAGGCCGAACAGCGTCACGCCCAACATCCCGGCAAACACTGCAACCCCCATGGCATGACGCATTTCGGCCCCGGCGCCACTGGCCAATACCAGCGGTACCACGCCGGCGATGAATGCAAGCGACGTCATCAGGATCGGCCGCAAGCGCAGTTGGCACGCGTGGACAACCGCCTCCAACGGGCTCGCACCTTCGGCTTCGAGGCTGCGGGCAAACTCGACGATCAGAATGGCGTTCTTCGCCGCAAGCCCCACCAACACCACCAACCCGATCTGCACGAACACGTTGTTGTCACCGTCCACCAGCCACACGCCGATGATCGCGCTGAGCAAGCACATGGGCACGATCAGCAAGACCGCCAGAGGCAACAGCCAACTGTTGTACTGCGCGGCGAGGATCAGGTACGCCAGCAACACACACAGCGGGAAAATAAACAGCGCCGATGACCCGGCGAGTTTTTGCTGGTAGGTCAAATCCGTCCATTCATAGGTCACGCCTTCGGGCAGTACCTCCTGCGCCAGCCGCTCCATCAGCGCAACAGCTTGCCCCGAGCTGACCCCAGGCATCGCCCCACCGGAGATATCCGCCGAAGGGTAGCCGTTGTAGTGAATCACCCGGTCCGGGCCGGAACCCGGTGTGACGGTGACAAACGCCGACAATGGCAACATGTTCCCGGCCGCATTGCGCACTTGCAGGCGGCCGATGGCTTCGGCCTGCATACGATGGTCGGCATCAGCCTGGGCGGTCACCTTGTAGGTCCGGCCGAAACGGTTGAAGTCGTTGACATACAGCGACCCGAGATAGACCTGCAAAGACTCGAACACATCCGCCAGACGCACGCCCTGGCTCTTGACCTGGGTGCGATCGATGTCGACGTTCAACTGCGGTGCGTTGACGTCCAGGCTGGTCATCAATCCGGCGACCTGGCCCGACTCAGTGGCTTTGGTCATCAATACCTGGGTCTGCTGCACCAATGCCTCAAGCCCAACCCCGCCACGGTCCTCGACCTGTAACTTAAAGCCACCGGTCACCCCAAGGCCGGGCACCGGCGGCGGCGGGAATACGCCGAGGAATCCGTCAGGGATGCTCGCGAACTTGGCTTGCAGGCGCCCGGCGATGGCAACCGCGGTCATATCGGGCGAGGTTCGTTCCTTGAATGGATCGAGCATGACGAACATCACCGCAGCATTCGGCACATTGACGAAGCCGTTGACCGATAACCCCGGGAACGCCACGACGCTTTCGACGCCCGGTTCATCCAGGGCGATCTTCGACATCTGCCGCACCACCGCATCGGTACGGTCCAGCGAGGCCGAATTGGGCAATTGGGCGATACCCACCAGATAGTACTTGTCTTGCATCGGCACAAAGCCCGCCGGTACAGCGTTGAAGCCGAACCAGGTCAGCGCCAGTAATGCGCTGTAGGCGACCAGCGCCACCCCGCGGCGGCCGACGACCTTGCGCACCGAGTTGCCATACGCCTGCGGCGCCCGCTGAAACGGTCGGCTCAGCACCTGCACCCAATGCGCAGCACGACCGCGCAGGCTGCGCGGGTCGTGCGCCACGGCGGCGCTGCGCGGGCGCAGCAACAGGCCGGCCAGCGCCGGACTCAGGGTCAACGAGTTGACCGCCGAGAGGATCGTGGAAATCGCGATGGTCAGCGCAAATTGCCGGTAGAACTCACCCTGCAGACCACTGAGAAACGCTGTGGGAATAAACACCGCCGCCAGCACCGAGGTAATGGCGATGATCGGGCCGGTGACCTCCCCCATTGCCTTGCGCGCTGCCTCGGTGGGCTTCTCGCCGTTCTCGATATGCCGCTCGACGTTCTCGACCACCACGATGGCATCGTCGACCACGATGCCGATCGACAACACCAGCCCGAACAACGACAAGGTATTGAGGGAAAACCCCATCAGATGCATGACCGCGAAGGTGCCAATGATCGACACCGGCACAGCCATCAACGGGATCAGCGATGCGCGCCAGTTACGCAGGAACACCACCACCACGATGACCACCAGCAGGATCGCTTCCATCAGCGTGATGGCGACTGACTCCAGCGAAGCGCGCACAAACACGGTCGGGTCGTAGGCTATCCGCGACACCAGCCCTTCGGGGAAGTTGGCCTGCAGGCGCTGCATGGTGTCACGCACCGCCTGCGCTACATCGAGCGCATTGGCCCCTGGGCTCTGGATGATCTGCAAAGCCACGGCCGGCTCGCCATCCAACAGGCTGCGCAGCGCATAGGCATCGGCGCCCATCTCGATACGGGCCACATCGCGCAGGCGCGTGACCTGGCCGTTATCGCCGGTGCGGATGATGATGTCGCCGAACTGCGCTTCGTCCGTCAGGCGCCCGAGAGTGTTGACCGTGACTTGGAAAGCCGCATTGGAATCAGGTGACTGGCCGACCGAGCCGGCTGCCACTTGCACGTTCTGCTCGCGTACGGCGCCGATCACATCACCGGCGGTCAAGCCACGGGCAGCGATCAGGTCCGGGTCGAGCCACAGCCTCATGCTGTATTCACCGGCGCCCCACACCAGCACGTCGTTGATCCCCGGTATGCGCGACAGCTCATCGCGCACCTGCAAGTAGGCGTAGTTGGAGATGTACAGCGGGTCATAACGTTGGTCGGGAGACAGCAGGTGGACCACCATGAGGATGTCCGGCGAGGTCTTCTGCGTGACCACACCGAGACGCTGCACCTCTTCGGGCAAACGCGGCAACGCACGCGAGACGCGGTTTTGCACCTGGATCTGCGCCATGTCGGCATTGGTGCCCTGGGCGAAGGTCGCCGTCAGGATCATGCGGCCATCGGTGGCAGACTGCGAGGTCATATAGAGCATGCCCTCAACACCAGTGATCACCTGTTCCAGTGGCGCCGCCACCGTCTCGGCAATCACTTGCGGGTTGGCCCCAGGATAATTCGCGGTGACTTGCACAGTGGGTGGCGTAACCGCGGGGTATTCGCTCAGCGGCAGGTGGAAGAAGGCGACAAGGCCGCCGATCATCATCAACACCGACAGGACGATGGCGAAGATGGGCCGATCAATAAAGAACCGTGGAAAGCTCATTGCACGCCTCCCACAGTCAGCGGTGCCTCAAGCGGCTTGCCCTCGATGCTGGAGGCCAGCGGCGTCACCGTCATGCCCGGGCGCACCAGCCCTTTGACAACAATGCGCTCGCCCGGTTGCAGGCCCTGTTCAATCACCCGCAGGCCGTCAGCCATCGGGCCCAATTCGACCGGGCGGTATTGGGTCTTGTCGCCGTCACCGACCACCAGCACATAGCGCCGGCCCTGGTCGGTGCCGATGGAATGGTCGGCAATCAACACCCGCGTTTGTGCCGCGCCGGTGTCCAGCTTGACCTTGGCGAACAGCCCGGGGGTCAGGCGCCCGTCCGGGTTTTCGACCACCGCACGCACGCGCACGGTGCCGGTCTTGCGGTCGGCTGCGTTGGCCAGAAAGTCCACCCGCCCGGCCCGCGCATAGGTCGCATCATTGAGCATCGCCACCATTACCTTGGCAGCTTTGTCCCCCTTCGATCCGGCGTGTTCACGGGTCGCTGCCAACGAGTGCAGATAGGTGCGCTCGTCGACATCGAAGTACACATGCAACGGATCGACCGAAACGATCGTCGTCAACGGCGTCTCCCCTCGGGTGACATAGTTGCCTTCGGTGACGAGGGCACGATCGATGCGGCCGCTGATGGGCGCGGTGACGCGTGTGTAGCTCAGGTCCAGCTGTGCCGTATCCAATGCCGCCTTCGCTGCCTCGACCTGGGCCCTGCCGGCATTCAAGGAGGCAATGGCGGTGTCGAGGCGATCACGCGCCACCACCTTCTTGGCGAACAGTTGCTCGGCTCGGCCATGCTCGGCCTGGGCCAGCAACGCATTGGCCTCGGCCTCGCGCAAACGCGCCTTGGCAGCGTTCAACGCGGCCTGAAATCCCCGCGGGTCAATCACAAACAACGGGCTGCCCTTGGTGACGAACTGGCCTTCGGGCACGCTGACACTTTGCAGATAACCACTGACACGCGGGCGCAGTTCGACCTGCTCAATGGCGGTCAACGAACCGGTGTACTCGACAAACGGCGTCACCGCTCGCGCCACCACTTCGGCCACCGGCACGCTGGGCGGCTTGGCGGCAGCGGCCGGCGGCGCGTTGTCTGTGCATCCGCCCAGCGTCAACACCACGGCCATTGCCCCGGTGATCAGGCTTATTGGTTTGGCGTACATCGTTCACCCTCCTTGGAATTTTCAAGACAAATCGACACTGGAGGTTTTTATCGGGCTTGCCACATTGGGAAGGTCAAGCGCTATAAAACCGGGAGGGTGTGTTTTTGTCTGGAGGGTGTTTTGAGTGGGGATTGGATGCGCAGGTCAAGCGCGCTTTATAGCAGCCGACGGTAACCACGATGCGAAGCGAGCCGCTCTTGATCTTGATCTGCTTTTGATCTTGATCTTAAGCGCCCCGTCAAACCACGCTGGCCGGAATTCGACAGGGATTTGGGGGGTAAACCGGCAGGGATGCCGGTTTAGCCGCCCCGCGCCATGGATGGCGCGTGGCGGCGGCCCCCCAAATACCTGTCGGATTACGGGCACACCGAGCCCAGGCGAGGTGCCGAGTGGTGGGGCAAGAGCGTTTTGCTTACTTTTGCGCTTTTCAAAAGTGAGCCGCCGTAAGGGCGGAACCAATAGCAGCCGTTACCTGAATAACGGATATGTACTCGGTCTGATCCAGCATCCTGGTCGGCCCTGAGGCCGCCATCGGGAGCAAGCCCCCTCCCACATTTGGATCTCGATTTGTCAGGTAGATATGTGCTGGCTGTCCGACCGTCACGAGAGCAAGCTCCCTAGCCACAGGTATGGCGCCGAGACCATCAGGTCCACGCCACCACCAACAACCCGGCACCCAACACCAGGCACAACGGCGAGTACAGGTACGTATCCAGGCGTGCAAACCGAGAGTTGCCGACCTTCTTGAAAAAACCTACCAGCTCCGAATCGCCAATCGCCCGGGCAAACATCAGCACCGCAATCGCACTGATGCCCCACTGCAACGCGCCATGGGACACCGGCGAGAAATACAGCCCGGCGCGCAGGCAAACCAGCAAGGCAATCGCTACCAGCCCCATCGCGACCAGAAAGGTGCCCAGCGCCGACGGCTTGAACGCCGGTCGCGGCCCGCTGGCAAATTCGCCAGGCAGTTGCGGAATCGCCGCCAGGCTGCCGAATTTGCCGCCAGCCGCCCAGTAAAGATGCACCATGCTGATAAAGGTAAAAACCCCGACAATCCATCGCGCAATGACAAAACTCATGGCGGACGCTCCCGAAAAATGTGGGAATCAGGATAGTCGCCCTGAGATTTTTTGCAGGCATTTCGTCGGCGGCTGATGTTAAAGTGCCGCCCCATGAAACTCGCCCGTGCCGACCGCTCGCTCATTGCCTGGATGCTCTACTGCTGCGTCCTGTTCAATGTATTCGCCTGCAGCATTGGTCATGGGCAGATGGTGGGGATGCAGCTCAACGGCATCAGCGGCCAGTTCTGTACGGTGGACCCGCGCACCCAGGCGCCCCTGCCCAGCAACTCCACGGATGAAAGTCTGCCAACCCTGTCGAAGGCCTTTGGTTGCCCGCTGTGTTCTACCGGCGGCATGGGGCCTGCGCTCAACTCCCATCTGAATGTGGCGGTACTGCCACAACCCCATGCGCCACCTGCTGCGGAGGTGCTTGCCGCTGATATTCCTGCCCGTTTCACCTGGCCCACGGCTAACCCGCGTGCGCCACCTGCCTACGCCTGATCCCTGCGCTTTCTGATCTGCATTGCCGACCGTTTCCGAGAGGAAGGACCGGTGGCTGTGCGTTGTTTTCAAGCCAAGTTTTCAGGATTCAACCATGAAACATCTACCCCTGTTGGCGGGCCTGTTCGGCTGCCTGCCCGTTTGCGCCTGCGCCCTTGAGTTGGCGCCGACCACCATTGAAGGTGATCAAAACATTGAGCCCGGCCTGGCTCTGGATCAATCCAGCGGCATGGCCTCGCGCCTGGGCCTGAGCGTGCGGGAAACCCCGGCCTCGGTGGCCATTGCCAACCGCAACGATATCGAGCGCCGTGGCGCCAGGACCTTTCGCGAGGCGGCCAATACCCTGCCCGGCGTCAACGCCAGCGCGCCGCCCGGGTTTGGTGGTTTTGTCTCGTACCGCGGGTTTACCAGCAGCCAGATTACCCAGATGTTCAACGGCATCAATGTCGCCACAGGCCTGGCGCGGCCGGTGGATGCGTGGATCTACGACCGTGTGGAACTGGTCGGCGGCCCCTCCTCCCTGATCAACGGCGCCGGCTCCGTGGGCGGCTCGCTCAATTACGTGAGCAAGTTGGCCACCCGTGAAGAACAGGCCGCAGAAGGCCAACTGACCTACGGCAGCTACGACACCGCCGGTATGGCCTTCGGCCTTAATCACGCGCTGACCGAGCCCGGCGCCGATGTGCAGCATTACGCGCGACTGGATGTGAGCCGCAACACCAACCACAGCCACATCGACCGCGCTCAACGGGATGCCTGGAGCGTGGCGTTTTCCCTGCTCAGCGACCTCACGCCCAACCTTTCCCACACCCTGGCCCTGGAATATCAGGATGAGCATGAAGACAGCCCGTATTGGGGCACACCGGTACTCAACCCCAAGGCCGGCGAACTGAAGATCGACAAGCACAACCGCTTCAACAATTACAACGTCGCCGACGGACGTTATGAGCAGCGTACAATCTGGGCCCGCTCGATCATCGACTATCGGATCAACGACAGCACCACGCTGAAAAATACCCTCTACCACCTCGACAGCCAGCGCGATTACCGCAACCTGGAGACCTACCAGTACAACGCCGACAACAGCGCCGTTAACCGCTCCACGGCCTATCAGGTGCGGCATCAGGGCGAACAGAACGGCAACCAGTTTGAACTGCGTCATGACACCAGCGTGTTCGGCCTCTCCACCACTTGGTCTGGCGGTTTTGAGTACAAGATCAACAGCACCACCAACAGCCCCTTGAACGTATCGGGTCAAAGTACCGTCGACCCGAACAACTACAACCCGGGACACTTCTATGACATCCCCGGCACCCGACCGGGCTTCATCAAGGACAAGACCAACCAGGTCACCACCAAGGCACTGTTCGTGGAAAACCGCCTGGGGCTCACGGACAAGCTGTCACTGCTGACCGGCCTGCGTTATGACGCCATCGACCTGGACGTGACCAACCACCGCACAATCACCGCTACCAACCCTCGGCACTTCAAGCGCAGTTGGGAGCCAGTAACCGGCCGTGTGGGGCTTACCTATCAGTTTGTTCCGTCGGCCAACGTCTATGTGCAATACAGCACCGCCGTCGAACAGCCCAATACCACCACCCAGGTGTTCGACGTATCCACCGGCAAGCAGTGGGAGATCGGCAGCAAGTTCGATTACCTGGACGGTCGCGGCTCGGCAACGGTCGCCGTCTACAAGATCGAACGCGAAGACTTTGCCGTCACCGACCCACAGGACCCCACCAACAGCATCCCGGTGGGCGCGCAGTCGTCCAAGGGTATCGAACTGGCCAGCTCACTGCGCATCACGCCAAGGCTGCTGGCCGAAGGCAACTTTGCCTGGGTGGATGCCGAGTACGATGAATTCAATGACAAAGTTGCCAGCGGCGCCGTGGTATCGCGCAAAGGCAATACGCCGACCAATGTGCCCAAGCGCGTGGGCAACCTGTGGTTGACCTACGACTTCTCAGAGGATTGGCAAGGGGGGGTGGATGCGCGCTATGTCGACCAGGTGTATGCCGATTATGCCAACACCCAGACAGTGCCGGCTTACACGCTGTTCGGTACGTTCCTGCGCTACAAGCTGGACGCCCGTACCTCGGTGACCGGGCGGGTGCGTAACTTGACCAATGAGGTGTATGCCGAGTTTGCGCATGTGTCGCCGGCGTATTACCTGGGTTCGCCGAGAACGTTTGAGGTAGCGGTGCAAACCAAGTTCTGAGCCTGAAATGCAGTCAACTGTGGGAGGGGGCTTGCTCCCGATAGTGGTGGTTCAGTCAATGCATATGCAAGCTGATACACCGCTATCGGGAGCAAGCCCCCTCCCACATTAAGACTATCGGTTACTTGAGACTCGCCTCAACCTTCTGGGCTACATCCGGCGTCAACCATGCCTTCCACACCTCAGGGTGCTCCTTGAGGAACGTCTGGGCCACGTCCCGTGGCGCGGTGTGGTTTTCGCTCATCTTCGCCAGGGCCTTGTTAAGCGGCTCGATGGGGAACTCGACTTTTTCGAAGAACTGGGTGATCTGCGGATATTGCTGCTGGAACGGCGTCGATACGCCAATGCTCAATTTGGATGCCAGCGAGCGCGTAGGCTTGGGGTCAGTGTTGTCCGCGTCGGTCAGGGTCTTCCATGCATCGGCATCAAACGGCGGTTCTTCCAGCTGGATCAATTTATAGCGCCCCATCAACGGGGTGGGTGACCAGTAATAGAACAGCACCGGCTTGCCCCGGCGGATCGACGAGGCAATCTCGGCATCCAGCGCTGCGCCCGAGCCGCTGCGGAAGTTCACATAAGTGTCGTCCAGGCCATAGGCCTTGAGCTTCTGTTTGTTGACCACTTCGGACGTCCAGCCGATGGGGCTGTTGAGAAAGCGCCCCTTGCCCGGGGATTCCGGGTCTTTGAATACATCCTTGTAGCGCGCCAGGTCCTGTACGCTCTTCAGGTCCGGCGCCAGGGCCTTGAGGTTTCTGGACGGGTCGCCCTTGACCACGTATTCCGGCACCCACCAGCCTTCAGTGGCGCCTTTGACTGTGTCTCCAAGCCCTACCACTTTGCCTTCGGCTTCAGCCTTGACCCAAACAGGGCTGCGGCCCGCCCACTCTTCGCCGATCACCTGGATGTCGTTCTTGGCCAGGGCGGTTTCCAGGGTGATGGTGGTGCCAGGCAAGGTGTCGGTGGGCAAGTCATAACCCTTTTCGACGATAAAGCGCAGTACTTCGGTGATCAGGCTGCCGCTTTCCCAGTTGAGGTCGGCAAAATGCACCGGTGCCTGAGCAGCCGATACCGGCAGTGACAGACTCAGGGCCGTCAGTGACGCTGCCACCAGTGACTTCAATCCTCTCATGCCTTTGCACCTCGCGTTCTCTCAGTCATGGCAAACGGCTTTGCCGCTAATGCGCGAAGCCTCTGAATAGTTAAGTCAACTCAACTGTAGTAGAGGTTCCGAAAGACAAAGGTGCACAGCGTATTTATCGGTTATTCGCTGGCCTTGAACGTCACCAGTTCACCCTTGCGCCACTTGGCGGCCTTGCCCGTCACGGCCTTGAGAGTTTTGGTCAACCCTTCCTGCAATTGTTCATGGGCGGCAAATACCAGCATCACGCTATGGCCTTCCTTGAACACAATGCCCTGGCCTTCGTTCGACGATACAAAGGCGTAGTCGCCGAGGCCGTAAACGGTCAACTTGATATCGCGAAACTTGAGTTCGAACTTTCCACCTTCGCGGCTGGGTAAAACAGCCGCACGGAAATGGTCGCCCACCTTGAGTTCCAGGCGTGGCTTGTCATCCACGACCAGTGCCGCTTCGGTATCGATCTCGGCGATGTAGATGCCTTCCGGCGTCTGTTCAGTGACGTAGACAAACCGGGATTGAAACTGTTTGACCAACTTTGCGCGCAAATCACCCAGCACGAATAACGCGTGCATATCCAGATTACTGACTGCCAAGGAAACGCCCCCACATCAAGAAAGCGCTGGCCGCCGAAGCGGGCAGCACAAAAAAACGGCCGTTACGGCACGATCACACATTCGTCAAAAACCTGAAGATAACCCGCAGGACTCGTACACCCAGCCGCGGTGGACCTAAAGCAAGGTCAGCCGGTGGCACAGCAAATCACAGGTTCAACGACCCGAGAATACGAGTCGACCAACTTCAGAGAATAACCCAGTCAAAAGTGCACTTTCCGACACCCGAAACAAAAAATACACGGGCATGGAACCAGTTGCGAACTACCGACGACAATACTAAAACAGCAAGCCGGGTCAAAACCACCCGAAACGCCAAACACAGGCTAACAAGATCGATCGACAGGAGCTGAGCATGCAACGACGTCAACACAATGCTACGTCCTTCCACACTCGTTCATCATGTCCAGACGAACGCCAATACTACTGCTTGCATAACCTTGATGGGTACTCCCATTCGGTTCTTTACCAAGTGGTGCCGGCCGGAAAGAACTTTTTCCACATTCTTGAAGTGCCCAGTGGCAGGATCAAGGGGTTTCGCAGCGACCACAATAAAGCCTGTGAATTGGCCAAAATGCTTGAAGCCAGGCTGCATGCCCTTTGCGGGGGACTCGTTTCGTCACCTGGGTGACTTTACTGCGCCTGCGCCCCTCAACAACTGCCATACTGGCCCGTCCATTGAAGTTTGCCCCGTGCGGGTCAGGTTTCATCAGTGCAGTTACCTTGAAGGGAAGGCTATACGTGACGGAATTTGATATTGGCGAATTTTTTATCCACGGCGATGCCAGGGAAGTAGACGGAGAGTTTCAAGCAGTCATTATCATGCGGGCCAAACCACCGCTGACCACTGTGACCGCGCACCAAGTAGAAAAAGACCGTTGGTTCAAGACTGTAGACGCCGCTGCCTTTGCAGCAAAAGAAGCCGCAAAAGCCCTGAAAACCGCCGTGGATTCGGGTGCTCTCAATTCCTGACACCTCGATAGAACTCTAACGCGCCTCAAGCCTCCCATACACAACGATCCTCACTTTGTATGGAGTACCCAATGGACGCGCCAATCCCCACGCTCGAAACCCTGTTTGAACAACTGGGCCTGGACTCAACCCCTGAGGCCATTGATGCCTTCATCGTCGCGCATCCGTTGCCGGAAGGCGTGAAGTTGATCGATGCGCCGTTCTGGACGCCCCAACAGGTGCAGTTTCTTAAGGAAGAACTGCGTGAAGACGCTGAGTGGGCCATCCCGGTGGATGAGTTGAATCAGCGCCTGCATCAATCTCACTAGCACGGTCTCAATGCAGGCTGTCTGACTGTTCCATGCGCAACAGCGCTTGCCAGGCAGCCTGACACTCCTGCGCCTCATCGCGACTGGCAAAAGCGGTGCCGCGCTGTTCACCATTGAGCAACACTACCCAGCAGGCTTTCTGACCCAAGGCACGCAGGGTCTCAGGTACACCGCTGCCGATCATCACGGCCACATCGACTTTGTTTTGCATGGAAGTTCTCCGTAGCATTAGTTAGCTGCCTAACAATGTTGGCCATGCTACGGTTTTATTCCAGTTGGAAAAAGCTATCCTGGGAATAGCTTCATTGCATAAACAGCAACAATCCATCGCGCCAGACGCGGGCCGGATGATCTCGGGAGGTTGTTGCAGACGGGGCAGCCAGCTCACTGGCAGGCCCCCCATTCAGCACATCAGGCTTGACGCTGATGCTTGTCGATCTGCTCGTGGCGCTCTTGGGCTTCGATGCAGTATTTGGTGGTCGGGCTGATCAGCAGGCGCTTGAGGCCGATCGGCTCGCCGCTGTCATCACACCAGCCAAAAGAATCTTCCTTGATGCGCTCCAGGGCGCGTTCAAGTTGCGGCAGCATACGCTGGTCGCGGTCAATGGCATTTACCAGCCAGGTGCGCTCTTCTTCGACGGAAGCCGCGTCAGCCGGGTCCGCCGGGGTGTCCAGGCTTTCAATGGCGATGCGGTTCTGTTCAATGCGCTCGTGGTGTTCCACCTTCATGTCTTGCAGCAACTTCTCGAAAAAAGCGTGCTGTTCGGCATTCATGTAGTCATCCGCCGGCATGGCCAGCAACTTTTCCTTTGTCATTGATTTCTCTATAAAAAATACGTGCATTAAGGCGAATAAGGGAGCGTTCCGCAAGGCCTGTGCAGGTCTCGGAAGGGCGCCGTCCATTTCAAGCGCCACCCGGCACTCAATTTACGAGGGGCGGCAGTCTAAGGCCGACTTGAGAGCGCAGCAACTGAAAAGACAGGCATTTTTTCCCAATTAACCCCCAAAGGCACCAGGACGGGCTTGGCGAACGGTCATCGGAGTGCGTTTATAGCAAGAAATTCAAGTTTGTGGAGCTATATAGAAGACAAACGGTTGAAAGTGGCTGATCCCGGGCTAAATGTGGGAGGGGGCTTGCTCCCTCCCACATTTGATCTGAGTCGGCCCTTGGATTCACTCAGCGCTTGAGCTTGCGCTTGTTGCGGTACTGGTCGATCACCACCGCTACCACGATGATCAGGCCCTTGATGATGTCCTGGATATACGCATCCACCCCCACGAAGGTAAACCCGCTGGCCATCACGCCGAGGATCAGCGCGCCGATCACGGTGCCGGTGATGCGCCCTACCCCGCCCGCCAGGCTGGTGCCGCCGATCACCGCGGCGGCAATCGCATCCAGCTCGTAGGACATGCCCATGCCCGCCTGCCCTGTCGCGGCACGTGCCGAGGCCACCACGCCGGCCAGGCCCGCCAGCAGCCCGGCGATGCTATAGACGATGATCAAGTGGCGCTTGACGTTGATGCCCGAGGTGCGCGCCGCCTGCATATTGCCGCCGATGGCGTAGGTGTACTTGCCGTACTTGGTATAACGCAGGGCAATATGGAAGATCACCGCCACCACCAGGAAGATGATCACCGGCATGGCACCATGGCCGATGGCCGTGTAGGAATCCGAGAGCATGCTCACCGGCTGGCCTTCGGTGTAGTAACGCGCCAGGCCACGGGCCGAGACCATCATGCCCAGGGTCGCGATAAACGGCGGGATGCCGGTCACCGCGATAATGCTGCCATTGATCGCCCCTGCCAGCAGCCCCACGCCCAGGCCCATCGCCACCGGGATCCACACCGGCAAGTCGGTCAGGGACGGAAACACCGCCCGGGAAAAATCCGAGGTCTGCGCCAGGCTGGCAGCGATCATCGCCGACAAGGCCAGCACCGAGCCTGACGACAAGTCGATCCCCGTGGTGATGATCACCTGGGTCACGCCGATGGCCAGCAGGCCGATGATCGAGACTTGCAGAATCATCAGCACCAGGCGCTGGGAGTTCATCAAGAAGCTCTGGTCGCGCACGATCCAGCCGAACAGTTCAAACACCAGGCCGATACCGATCAGCACCAAAAAGATGCTCAGCTCGGTGGGCATGCGTCGACGATTCTTCACCGGTGCCGTCGCCGGCTTGTTGTCTGTTATTGCGTTCATAGCCCATCACCTTCTTATTCTGTAGATCAGTGGACCGCAGACATGCCGGAGGCCAACTGCATGACTTTTTCCTGGGTGGCCTCGGCACGATCCAGGGTGCCCATCAGTTCGCCTTCGTGCATCACCATCACCCGGTCGCTCATGCCAAGCACTTCGGGCAGTTCCGAGGAAATCATGATCACCGCCATGCCTTCGCTGGCAAGAAAGGCGATCAAGCGATAGATCTCGGCCTTGGCGCCCACATCGATACCGCGGGTCGGTTCATCCAGGATCAGCAGCCTTGGGTTGGTCATCAGCCAGCGTGCCAGCAGTGCCTTTTGCTGGTTACCGCCCGACAAGGTGTCGATGCATTGCTCCAGGGACGGAGTTTTTACTCGCAGCTTCTTGCACATCTCTTCGCACAGGCCGCGCAGGGCCTTCTGCTGGATAAAGCCGCTGCCCGAATAGTGCGGCAACACCGCCATCTCCATGTTTTCCAGCACCGACAGGCACGGGAACAGGCCGCTGAGCTTGCGATCTTCGGTCAATAGCGCAAAGCCTTTCTCGATGGCCATGTGCGGGTCGGTAATGCGCACCGCCTTGCCGTCCAGGGTGATTTGCCCACCGGTGCTTGGGGTAATGCCAAAAATGGTTTCCGCCACATTGGTACGCCCAGAGCCCATCAGGCCGGCGATACCGAGAATCTCCCCGGCGTGCAGGTCGAACGAGACGTCCTTGAACACGCCGTCCAGGCTCAGGTCGCGCACCGACAGCAGCAACTCACCTATCGGCGTCTCGCGCACCGGAAACAACTGGCTCAGCTCACGCCCCACCATCATCGAGATCAGGCTGTCGCTGTTCATGCTGTCGGCACGTTGCAGGCCTATGTACTGGCCGTCGCGGAACACCGCCACTTCATCGGCGATGGCGAACACTTCGTTCATTTTGTGCGTGATGTAAACGATGCCTTTGCCCTGGGCCTTGAGGTCGGCAATGATCGAAAACAGGTGGGCCACTTCCTTGTCGGTAATGGCCGAGGTGGGTTCATCCATGATCAGGATGTCGGAGTCGTACGAGACCGCCTTGGCAATCTCGACCATCTGCCGTTCGGCGATGCTCAGGTTGCCCACCTGCTCTTCAGGGTCGAGGTTGATGCGCAGGCGCGCCAGCAACTCGGCGGTGCAGCGATGCATTTCGCGGTGGTTGACCATGTGCAGGCTGTTGAGCTGCTCGCGGCCGATCCAGATGTTCTCGGCGATGCTCATATGGGGCATCAGGTTGAGCTCCTGATGGATCATGGCGATCCCGGCCTTTTGCGCCGCCAGCGGCGTTTCGAAGGTAATAGGCTTGCCACGCAGGCGGATTTCCCCGGCGTCGGGCTGGTAGATGCCGGCGATGATCTTCATCAGCGTCGATTTACCCGCGCCGTTCTCGCCCATCAATGCCAGCACCGTGCCGGGGCGCACCCGCAGTTGCACATCGTCCAGGGCGACAACACCGGGAAAGCCTTTGCTGATGTTGAGAATTTCCAGCAGGTAGGGTTCGTCCAGCGGCAACGGCTGGATGCCCGGGGGCTGCGAGGCAGCGGCTTGAGCAAGCATAGGGAGGCACTCCATCTGCAGGGCGGCCGTGACCGCCCTGCCGGCTTATTGTTGTTGTGTCAGGGCTACTTGAAGTCTTTGACGTTGTCCGGGGTGATCAACTGGAACGGGATCACCACGTTCTGCTCCACCGGCTCTTTTTTGGCCATCTTGCGCGCCGCTTCCACGGAACCCACCGCTTGGCCCTTGGCGTCCTGGAACGCCGAGGCGGCCATGTCACCCTTGGTGATCGCGTTCAAGCCATCCGGCGTACCGTCAACACCGGCAATCAGCACGCTGCCTTTTTCCTTGCCGGCCGATCGCAGGGCCATGGACGCCCCGATCGCCATCTCATCGTTGTTGGCCAGCACCGCATTGAAATCACGCCCCTGGGTCAACCAGTCGTTGACCAGGGTCATGCCCCGGTCACGCAGCCAGGCGCCGGTCTGCTCCTGCTCGATCTTGATGTCCGGGTACTTGGCCAGCACTTCCTTGACACCCTTGGTGCGGTTGGTGGTGGAGTTGTTCGCCAGGTCACCCAGCAGGATCACGATCTTGCCCTTGCCGCCGAGTTTTTCGGCGATGTATTGCATTTGCAGGCGCCCGGCCTCGACGTCATCGGAGGTCACTGCCACCACGTCCTTGGGCAAGTCTTTCTGGTCCGGGCGGCGGTTGACGAACACCAGCGGAATGCCCGCCTTGGTCGCAGCCGCAATGATGTTCTTGGTCGAAGCGGTATCGACCGGGTTGACGATAATGGCGTCGACTTTCTGGCTGATAAAGTTCTCGACCTGGCTCAATTGCTTGACCACATCGGCCCGCGCGTCTTCAAACTGCAATTGCACGCCATCGCCCTTGGGGTAGGACTTGGCTTGCTTATCCATGTCTTCGCGCAGGTAGGTGAGGAAGGTGTCATCGAACGCAGACATCGTGACGCCCACCTTCAGATCGGCGGCGCCGGCAACGCCACTGGCCAGCAGCATGGACAGGGCCAGCGCGGTAAAACGGATCGGGGTCTTCATGAACGGTCTGTCTCCACTTTCTTGTTGGTTTTTTTCGACGTTGCGTTTATCAGGACTCGGCTGTCAGTCGCACCACTGGCGCCCCTGGAATGCAGCACACCAGCGCGCCCTGGTTTTCGACGCACAGCACGTTAAGGAAGGAGAAGTAGAACGGCCGGGCGCGGGGCAGTCCGCGTGGCGCTTGGGCGGGGCGTAAAACTCGAAGTACAGCGTTGAAGATTTTCATCTGACGGTACCTGGTTGTTTTTGATCTTGTTTTTGTTGAGTCGCCCGCTGGGTCCGGGACGTACTTTATGCAACCTGGAAACGACTGTATTAGAAAATAATTTCCATATCAACCTGTTTTAGAATTTTATTCTATTTTTGTCGAAACCACTTGCTGGCGCTCGGCGCTCAGGCGTGCGGCGTCCAATATACGGGTGGTTTCCAGCGCGTCATAGGCGCTCACCGGCAGCGGTCCCTGCCCTTGCACGGCCAACTGCAACTGGCGATAGAACTGCGTCCAGCAGCCCTTTTCCGACGGCACCCGCTCACGCTCCGAGCCTTGTTCGAACCAGCCCCAGCGTCGATGCTCCTCCGCGCCCCAGTGCTCGCCTTCGGTCTTCGGCGATTTACCGGCGATCAGCGCTTCTTCCTGGCCATCCAACCCTTCGACGGTGTAGCAACCCAAGGTGCCACTGACACGAAAGCGCGGCGCCTGGCTGTTCTGCAAGGCGTTGCCCCACAGGTGTGAAATCACGCCGTTGGCGTGGCTCAGGGAAACAAAAAAGCCGTGATCCACGCTGGGGTGTTCAGGGGTGTAGTGCAGTTGGGCGAACACTCGGCCCACCGGGCCGAACAGTTGCAGCGCCTGATCGACCAAGTGGCTGCCCAGGTCACGCAGCCACCCGCCGCCGCTGGCATTGCCCACGGCTTGTGGGCTGTAGCGTTCTACACGAGATTCAAAGCGGGTGATGGTGCCCAGGGCACCGGCATCGATGAGTTTGCGCAGAGTCAGGTAATCCGAATCCCAGCGCCGATTCTGGTAGACGCTGAGCAGCGAGCCCTGGCGCTCGGCGGCAGTGATCAGGGCTTGGGCTTGTTCGGCGTTGGCCGCAAAGGGTTTGTCGCTGACCACCGCCACGCCGTGTTCGATGGCTTCCAGTACCAACGCTGGGCGACCTTTGAGGGTGGTGGAAATCACCAGGGCGTCGACGCCGGCTTCGACGATCTGGCCGATGGAGTCGAAGGCCTTCACGCCTGGTAGATCGGTACTTAATTGCTGGCGACGCTCCGGCGAGCGTGTGACAACGCCCACAAACGTCGCACCAGGCAACGTCGCAATCAGCGGCGCATGAAAGAAGCGCCCTCCGTGGCCATAGCCGACTAGTCCAATTCGCATGATTCACTCCTGCTTTGAAGTGCAAACACTGTTCAAATGTGGGAGGGGGCTTGCCCCCTCCCACATTGACCAGGTTCCACCTGTGAGATTGGGATCAGCCGTAGAAGTGTGGGCGATCCGGCAAGCTCACCGGCACAATCTGCCCACTGCCCTGGGCTTCAATACACGCATCCGCCGCCACTGCCGCCGCATACCCATCCCACGCCGACGGCCCGCCGACCTGCCCAGCCCGCACGCTGTCGATAAACGCCTGCAACTCCACGTCATAGGCACCGATAAAGCGATCTTTCCAATCCATCAGGATCGCATTGGACAGCTTCGCACCGCTGCGCAGTTGCACCTGGGACGGCTCCGGCAACTTGGCGATGCCGGTCTCCCCCACCACTTCGCACTGGATGTCGTAGCCGTATTGGCAGTTCACAAATACCTCCACGTCGATACGCGTGCCCTTGGCGGTTTCCAGCAGCACGATCTGCGGGTCGCGCAGGTGGGCCAGGGCCTTGCTGGTCTTGCGCGGGAAGACCACCTGCACGGACACATAGTCGTCATTGAGCAACCAACGCAGCACGTCCAGTTCGTGGATCAGGGTGTCGGTGATCGCCATGTCGGTGTTGTAATTCTCGCCCACCGTCGGGTTACGGTGCGCGCAATGCAGCATCAACGGCTCGCCGATCTGGCCGCTGTCGATCACGGTTTTCAAGGCCCGATAGCCTTCGTCATACGGACGCATGAAGCCCACCTGCACCAGGCGCTTACCGCAGGCCACTTCGGCCTCGACGATCTTGCGGCAGCCTTGCGCGGTGACCGCCAGGGGTTTTTCACAGAACACCGGTTTGCCGGCGGCGATGGCGGCCAGCACGAATTCTTCGTGGCTCGGGCCCCATGAGGTCACAAGGATCGCTTCGACCTCTGGCGAGTTGATCAGCGCATGGCCGTCAGGGTACACCTCGGCGTCCAGCTTCAAGTCCGCCACCACCTGCGCGGCCTGCGCAAGGTTGATATCGGTGACCGCCACCACCTGGCTGTTGAGCAAGGTCTGGCTGCAACGACGGATATGGTCCCGGCCAATGGCGCCCGTACCAATCACTCCAAGCTTCAAAGACATGTAAACACTCCTCTTGTTATTAGTACTGCCGGGCCTTGGCCAGGTGCTCATTGAGTTTTTTTGCCGCTGCATTCGTGCGTTCACTGGTGGACACCTGCGCCACACCTACCCGCCACCACGACAGGTAGCCGTGGACCATGGTCTTGGGCAGCACTTTGATATCGATCAGCGTCGAGACGGTTTGCGTGCGCGCATCGGCAAGGGCCGCTTCCAGCTGCTCTAGCGTGCTGACCTTGTAGGTCTTGCAACCATAGGCCGCCGCACTCATGGCGAAATCCACCGGCACCAGGCCGCCGTCGAGCTTGCCGCTCTCGGGGTTGCGGAAGCGAAACTCGGTGCCGAAGCTGTCCATGCCATTGCCGATTTGCAGGTTGTTGATGCAACCGAAGGCCATGTTGTCGAGCAGCACCACGTTGATCTTGCGCCGTTCCTGGATCGAAGTGGCCAGCTCCGAGTGCAGCATCATGTAGGAGCCGTCACCGACCAGGGCGTAGACCTCTTTGGTCGGCTCGGCGAGCTTCACGCCCAGGGCGGCATTGATCTCGTAGCCCATGCACGAATACCCGTATTCGACGTGATAGGTATTGACGCCCTTGCTGCGCCAGGCGCGCTGCAAGTCCCCGGGCAGGCTGCCGGCGGCGGCGACGATGATCGCATCGTCGGCCAGCGCCTGGTTGAGCACGCCCAGTACGCGGCTTTGGGTCAGGCAGGAGCCGGTCAGCTCGATAAACTCGCGCAGTACGGCGCGGTCCAGAAGGTCGTCAACTTCCGGCACGAAATCATCGTCTGAGTATTGCACCTGGTACACGCGATCCACTTCGGCATTCAGTTGCGCCTTGGCGTCAGCGATCTGCTCGCCCCAGCCGGAACGGTAATCGCCGAGGGCATCGGCCAGCGCTTCAAGCGCGACTCTGGCATCCGCCACCACTTGCACACCGTCCAGCTTCAACGCGTCGCAGGCGCTGACATTGAGGTTGAGAAAAGTCACCTCGGGGTGCTTGAACAGCGATTTCGACGAGGTCGTGAAGTCGGTATACC
The DNA here is from genome assembly GCF_002916705.1 of Pseudomonas sp. GZJR-8. Taxonomy (NCBI): domain Bacteria; kingdom Pseudomonadati; phylum Pseudomonadota; class Gammaproteobacteria; order Pseudomonadales; family Pseudomonadaceae; genus Pseudomonas; species Pseudomonas sp. GZJR-8. The sequence continues at coordinate 316,841 of NZ_JXSI01000005.1, forward strand.
GCGTGCCGATGCCGATGATCAGGTCCGCCTCGGGGGCCAGCAGGTTCGCCGCCAGGCAGCCGGTTTCGCCGATGCCGCCGACGTTCAGTGCATGGCTGGAGACAACCGCGCTCTTGCCTGCCTGGGTTTCGGCAAAGGGAATCTCAAAGCGCTCGGCAAAGGCTTGCAGCGCCGCATTGGCGCCGGAGTACTTCACCCCGCCGCCACAAATGATCAGCGGTTTGCGCTTGCCGCGAAACGCCGCCAGCGCATCGCCGATCATCGCGGCGGTGGCCGGGCGCCGGTCGATACGGTGCACGCGCTTTTGCAGGAAGTAGTCGGGATAGTCCCAGGCCTCGGCCTGCACATCCTGGGGCAAGGCCAATGTCACCGCGCCGGTTTCGGCAGGGTCGGTGAGCACGCGCATGGCGTGGATCGCCGCCGTCATCAACTGTTCGGGGCGGTTGATGCGGTCCCAGTATTTGCTCACGGCGCGGAACGCGTCGTTGGTGCTGATGCTCAGGTCGTGGAACTGCTCGATCTGCTGCAGCACCGGGTCGGGCTGGCGGCTGGCGTAGACATCGCCGGGCAACAGCAGCAGCGGTATGCGGTTGGCCGTGGCGGTGGCTGCGGCAGTGAGCATATTCGCAGCGCCAGGCCCCACCGAGGCCGTGCACGCATAGATCTTGCGGCGCAGGTGCTGCTTGGCAAACCCGATGGCGGCATGGGCCATGCCTTGTTCGTTGCGGCCCTGGTGCACCACCAGGTCGCCGCTGTCCTGCTCAAGCGCCTGGCCAAGGCCCAACACATTGCCATGCCCGAAAATAGTGAACACCCCGGCAACGAACTTGCTCTGTACGCCGTCGACTTCGATGTATTGGTTATCCAGAAACTTCACCAGGGCCTGGGCCATGGTCAATCGTGTGGTGCTCATGTCACGCCCCTTATCGTTTTTGCAGGTGGGCGATGCTTGCCCCCAACGCCTGCCGGATATCCGCCAACCCATGCACGCTTTCGGCAAACGGCTCGAACGACAGATAGCCGCTGTAGCCGGTGCTCAGCAAGGTGTCGATCTGCGCCGCATTCCCGAGAATATCGTCCTCGCCCACCAGCACGCGGTGGCCGTCGCGGATTGAGTCAAGCGGCGCCTCGTGGTCTTCCACCCCGGAGATATGCACCAGCCCGGTCAGCTCCGGGAAGAACTCATGCTCGCCGGCCAAATGATGGTGAAAGGTGTCATGCACCACACGAAACACATCCAGGCCACCGATGGCCTTGATTGCATCCACTGCCACGCGCTTGCGGCGCAGGGCGGATACTGCGAAGCCCAGGGGTTCGATGAAACCGAGAATCCCGTACTCACGCAGGATCAATGCCAGTTCGCTCAACGCGGTGCGCAAACCAGCGGCGCGCTGCGCGTCGTTACGCGTATCGCCAGGCTGATTGAACGGGCACATCACCAGGCCCTGGGCCCCGCACTCACGGGCGTAGGTGGCCAGTTCGATTGCCTGAGCGCGGCGTTCGTCGTTCCACACATCAAAAGGGTACAGCGCGTTGATCGACAGTACCTTGATGCCCTGCGCCGCGCACAACTCACGCACGCGGGCGGCGGACATGCCGTATTCGATTTCGCGGTTTTTGAGGTCGTTGCGAATCTCGATGGCATCGCACTGGAGGGCTTTGGCCAGCTGGATAAAATCCGCCAGGGGCAAGTCAGGCGCGACCATACGGTTAAGGGCAAAACGTAGCGGCGACTTCATTGTTGTTGTTCTCCGTCCAAAACCGTTTAAAGGTCCAGCAGCCAACTGTGCTGCGGGTCGTTATGGAAATGCCAGGCGCGCTTGGGGCCGGCCATGACATTGAGGTAATAAGACTCGTAGCCATACGGCACGCTGACCGGGTGATATCCCTTGGGCACCACCACCAGGTCGCTGTTTTCCACGGCCATGGCCTGGTCGATGCTGCGGTCGTCGGTGTACACGCGCTGGAACACAAAGCCCTGGGGTGGATTGACCTGGTGGTAGTAGGTTTCTTCCAGAAAGCTCTGGTGCGGCAGGTCATCGGTATCGTGTTTGTGCGGCGGGTAACTTGAGGAATGCCCCGACGGTGTGCGCACTTCCACCACCAGCAGCGAATGGGCCGGCTCGCTGTCGGGCAGGATGTCGCAGACGTAGCGGGTGTTGGCGCCTTTGCCGCGCACACTGCGTTTGCACTGCTCGGGGCGGATCAGGCGCGGGGCAAAACCCGCCGCACCCGGCGCCGCACACACGGCGATCTGTACATCGCTCAGGGCCGTGACCTGGGCGTCGGTGCCCGGCGGCAAATAGGCGGCGAACGGTGATTTGTCTTCGAACACCGACTGGCGATCACCCAGGTTCTGCCAATTGAAGCCTTCGCCTTCGATATTCACCCGACCGCTGAGCAGCACCAGGCACAGCTCCTGATCGCCCGCGCTGACCGGCAAGGTTTCGCCCAGGCTCAAGCGGTAAGCGGCGAAGCCTACGTACTCCAGGCGCCCCGCCTCCAGGGCAACCATGGTTTGCCCGCGTTTGCTGCTTTTGACCAACAAGCTCATCACTCAAACCCTCTCGTTGAGAAGCGCACGCAAGGTGTCATAGCCCTTTTTCGCGTAGATATAACTGGGCGCCACGGCCGGGTCCTGCTCGGCTTCCACCACCAGCCAGCCTGCGTAGTTCGCAGCGAGCAGCACGTCCAGTAACGACGCAAAGTCGATATCGCCGTCCCCTGGCACGGTGAAAGTGCCGTTGACGATGCAATCGGGAAAACTCCACATCTGATTGCGCGCCAATTGCACCACGGGTTTGCGCACGTCCTTGAAATGCACATGGCAAACGCGGTCGATGTGCTTGCGCAACACCTCGATGGGTTCGCCGCCGCCCATGTAGCAGTGGCCCGAATCGAACAGCAGGCCGACTTCCGGCCCCGTGCGTTTTATCAACTGGTCAATGTCTTCGGGAGACTCGACGTAGGCGCCCATATGGTGGTGGTAGGCCAGGCGCACGCCTTGAGACAAGGTGAAACGCGCCAGCTCGGTGAGCTTGTCGGCGTACGCCTGCCAGGCCTGTTCGCTATGAAAACGCGGACGTTCTATCAGGCGAATGCGTGAACCCTGGATCGAATCGGCGACTTCGCCGTATACCAGTACGTTGGCGCCGTTTTGTTTGAGCAGTTCGACATGGCCGGCAATGGCCTCGATCTCCTCGGCCACCGAACGACGGGCCAGGCGGCTGGAGTACCAGCCCGAGACCAGCGCCAGATCATAGGGACGCAGCACGTCGCCGACGCCCTTGGCATCCTTGGGAAACTTGCCATTGAGTTCAAAACCTTCGTAGCCGATGTCCTTGCCTTCACTCAGGGCCGTGCTCAGCGGGGTTTCACCGCCAAGGGCCGGGAGGTCGTCATTGCTCCAGGAGATCGGGTTGATGCCAATTCGGATTGCGGGCATGGCTGCACCTTTTATTGTTTTCTCTAGAGATCACTGAGATCTGCTTTATGTGGGAGGGGGCTTGCTCCCTCCCACATTGGATTGCATTGCACATTTGGAATGTGTGACTAAATTCGAGCACTGCGCCAGGCGTTGATGAGTTGTTCGAAGGTAGCCTGTACCTGCTGGATCAAGGTCTCATCATCGATCTCCCCCGCCATCCACGCCCGGCTCGGCTCCTGGAAGATCGTGCGGCCGACGGCAAATCCGCGGCAGGTGGTGCTCAGGCGGGCTTGTTGAAAACCGTCGGCAAGACATTCAGCCGACGCGTTCAGGCCAAGCAACACCACGCCACGGCAGTACGGGTCGCGCTCCTGGATCAGTTCGTCGAGCTTTTTCCAGTCGGCGGCCGACTGCGCTTCGATCTTCCACCAGGCCGGGTAGATACCCAAGTTGTACAGGCGCTTGAGGCTGCGATACAAAACGTCGGGATAAGTGGAGGGGTGATCCTTGGGCGGGATGACTTCCAGCAGCAGTTCATGGCCGCTGACGATGGACGCCTCATACACCGCCTTGAGCTGCGCCTCCTGTTCCAGGCGCAGCATAGGTTCGTCATCGGGGTGAAATTGCACCAGGCATTTGATGATCTGTTCCTGGGGCCAGGCAATCAGGTTGCTGCCCACCGAGCGACCGTGTTCGAACGCCAGAGGCCGTGAGTTCTGCACTTCGACCGGGCGGGCAATCCACCAGCCTCGGCCGCTGGCGGCATTGAGGGCATCCTGGCCAAAACGCTGATCGGCTAGCAGGCCCACGTCGGCCTCGATGCCCTGCTCGGCGAGCTTGGTCTCCACACGTTCGATGGCCTGGATAAACAGCTGCTTGATGGCGCTGATTCGCGTCAAGTCCTGGCCGCCTTTTTGCGCCAGGTCCACCAGCTGCCAGCGGTGATCGAAGGCAAACACGAACAGTTGCTTCCAAGCCTTGCGCGGCACCGTGACGCGGTGCAGGCGCTGCAGGGTCGCATCCTGATCGGGACGGGTGATCGGCACCGGGCTGTTGAACAGGTAATCGAGTTCGGCGGGCGTGGGCATGGCCGGCGCACAGGCGTGCCGCGAGACCACCAGGCCGCCACAGGCATTGGCCAACTGGCTGCAACGCTCGTCGCTGGCGTCGTTGAGCCAGCCACTGAGAAAGCCTGACATGAAGGCATCGCCAGCACCCAGCACATTAAGCACTTCAACGCGCACACCGGGATAGATCGCCCCATCCTCCAACCGCGCAGGGATCTCGCCGTGGATCACCGTGCAGCCTTGCGGGCCGAGCTTGACCACCAGGGTGGCGGCCGTCAGTTCGCGCACCGTGCGCAGGGCGGTGAGCAGGTCTTCACTACCACCGGCGATGAGGAATTCTTCTTCAGTGCCGACGATCAGGTCGAAACGCGCCAGGATTTTCTGCACATGCTGGCTGACATTCTGGTCGGCAACAAAACGGGTTTCGCCATCGGCCTTGCCCGCCAAGCCCCACAGCACAGGGCGGTAGTCGATATCCAGCACCCGTTTGACGTTGTGTTTGGCTGCGTAATCCAGCGCCTGAATGCTGGCCTTGTACACACCGTCGGTGGAGAAATGCGTGCCGGTGATCAGCAGCGCCTTGCTCGATGCAACAAAGGCTTCGCTGATGTCTTCGGCGCGCAGGGCCATGTCGGCGCAGTTTTCGCGGTAGAACACCAGGGGAAAGGTTTCACGGTCTTTGAGACCCAGCAGCACCAGGGCGGTGAGGCGTTCGGGGTCGACCTTGATGCCGCTGACATCGCAACCTTCGCGGGCCAGGGATTCGATCAGAAAACGGCCCATATGGTCGTCGCCCACCCGGCTCAGCATCGCCGACTTGAGCCCCAGCCGGGCAGTGCCGAAGGCGATGTTGGCGGAGGAACCGCCGAGGTATTTGGCAAAGCTGGACACATCCTCAAGCCGCGCACCCACTTGCTGCGCGTAGAGGTCGACGCCCAGGCGCCCCAGGCAAATCAGATCCAATTGACGCCCACTGGCAAAACGAGTCTGGCCCATGCTGGCTCCTGTTATTTTTATCAGCCTGCGTTGTGCCGCCGTAGTGGCGGCAAACGCTCTTGGTGGGAGCAGACTAGAACGTCCGACGGCGGCAATCAATATTTATTCCATAATTATTTTTAGTGGAATATATTTTCCAATACGTCAGCATAGCGGCACGCCAGCGCCCGTGCATCGTTTCAGCAGGCCACGCGGGCCGTGATGCCGAGGTATTTTTTTGCGCCTACCCTGTAGACTTGCACCACCCATCAGCGCATCAGACGAACACGCCAGAAGGATTGCCCATGTCCCGCACCGATCCCGAGACCACCCTGGAAGCAACTGTCGCCAGCCCTCCGATCAATGCCGAACGCCTGTTGCAGCTGATCACCGACGAATACGAAAGCCTGCCGCGCCAGCTCAAGCGCATCGCCAGTTACATGAGCCAGCAGAGCGACCGGATCATGGTCGATCGCATCAGTGACATCGCCCGTGAATGCGAAGTGCACCCCTCGGCCATCGTGCGGTTTTCCCAGCGTTTCGGCTTCAGCGGTTTCAGTGAAATGCAGGCGCTGTTTCGCGAGGCCTATACCCACAAGACCACACCGGTGCAGAACTACCAGCAGCGCATCCGCAGCATGATCGCCAACAAGTCGCAGAAAGCCAGCGGCGGCGACCTGGCGCGTGAGTGTGTCAACGCCACCCTGTCCGGGATCGAACGCCTGGGCCTGGAACTGGACGATGCGGCCTTCGAGAAAGCCGTGGACCTGGTGGTCAATGCCGACAACATCTACGTGGTCGGTGTGCGCCGTTCCTTTGCCGTGGCCGACTACCTGGTCTACAACCTGCAGCACACCAACAAGCGCATCCACCTGATCTCGGGGCTAGGCGGCAGTTATCGCGAGCAGATGCGCAGCGTGCGCGCCAATGACCTGGTGATTGCCATCAGTTTTACGCCCTACGGCAAAGAGACCCAGCACTGCCTGCGCATTGCCCAGCATCACCAGGCCAAGACCTTGATCATCACCGACAGCAACCTGTCGCCGCTGGCCAAGCGCGCGAATGCGGTGCTGTTGGTCAATGAAGGCTCATCGTTTGCCTTTCGCTCGCTGAGCGCCACCTTGTGCCTGTGCCAGGCGTTGTTTATTGCGGTGGCCTATCGGTTGGAATTGAAGGTGGATGAAATTCATGAGCAGGTCGGGTTCGACGACTGACGCGCTCCTACAGCAATTGCGCCAGAGCCCGGCCGTGGAAGCGGATCTGCGCGAGGGTCAATGCGGTGTAGCCGACAATCACGGCGGGCGGCAACGTTACATCGACACAAAACTTGCCCAGTGGCTGCAAACTCAGCCCGGCGTCGGCGGCGCGGGCGCAGAAATCCGCCTCTGGCACCCCTGCCGGTAACCACAGCACAAAATGCAGCCCGGCCTGCTCGCCAGTGACCGTGACGTCCGGCGGGAGGCAAGCGAGCAAGGCATCACGCCGCGCCTGATAGGCCTGACGCGAAGCGCGCAAATGCCGCACAAACGCACCGCTGCCAAGAAAGTCCACCAGGCCCGACTGATCGCTGGCGCCCACCGAATGCCCGGTCAGTTGCAAGGTGCGCAGCAGTGACGGACGCAGGGTTTTGGGCACCACCATGAAACCGACTCGCAACCCTGGAAACAGGTTCTTGTTGAAGCTGCCGCAGTAGAGCACGCGGTCGTTCGCATCCAGGGACTTGAGCGCGGCCAAAGGTGCGCTGTTGTAGTTGTACTCGCTGTCGTAGTCGTCTTCGACCACCCAGGCATCGGCTCGACTTGCCCAGTCCAGCAGCGCCAGACGGTGCGACACCGACAGGGTCACGCCCAGCGGGGCCTGGTGCGCGGGGGTGACATACACCAGTCGTGCGTGGGCAGGCAACTGAGCGGTATCGAGCCCTTCGGCGGTGACCGGGATCGACTGCACCTGTGCGCCGGCCAGCTTGAACAGACGCCGCGCCGGGGTGTAGCCGGGGTCCTCGACGCAGGCCAGGTCACCCGGTTGGAGCAGCGTGCGGGCGATCAGGTCAAGGCCATGACGAATACCCGTGGTGACAATCACTTCATCCGCCTCGCAGTGCATGCCGCGATAACTGCGCAAGTAATCCGCAATGTGCTCACGCAGGGCCGGCAGCCCACCAGGATGCGCGGCCTCCAGTACACCAGGGCCTGCGGCCAACAACCCACGGGCGACGCAACGCGCCCAGGCTTTCAGGTCGAACAGGCCGGCATCCGGGCGCCGTGCGACAAAGGGCACATGGCTCTGTACCCCGGCGTGGGGTGGGTCGGGGTCAACCGGGCGGCGCAGCATTTGTTTTGACGCCGGGGCCGCAATGAATTGCTCGGGAATCACCGCGCGCACCCGCGTGCCAGAGCCCGCCACGCGCTGCACATAGCCTTCGCTGTGCAAGCGGTCGAACACGACCTCAAGGGTGCCGCGCGAAACCTGCCAGCGCTCGGCCAGGCTGCGGGTCGATGGCAAACGGCTGTCGGCCGGCAACTGCCGAGTCAGGATCGCCCCCCGCAAAGCCTCATAGGCGCCCTGCTGTTTACCCTCGCCCAAGTTGTCCGGGCGCGGCAAGTCAAGATTGGAGGCGGCTTTTCCTCGGCTCATAGTGGTCCAATCCTTCCATGCACAAGTGGTTCTGCGGATTAAACCACAACGCCGCTAGAGTCCGGGCTCTACCCCTCGCGAAGTAACCGCCCATGACGCAACGCATTCTCGCTCCCTGGTTCTGGCTAACGCTGCTGACGGTCCTGGTGGGCTTGCCGCGCCTCACCCTGGACCTGCACTTGCCCGCCCTGCCCGCTATGGCCGACTACTTCCAGACCTCCGATAGCCAACTGCAGCTGGTACTGACGCTCTACACCCTCGGATCGGCGATTTCCTTGCTGGTCAGCGGCCCGCTTACCGACCGCTTCGGCCGGCGTCCGGTGTTGCTGGCCGGGTTGACGACGTATGTACTGGCAACCCTCACCTGCGCACTGGCCGACAGCCTGAGGGTATTGATCATTGCGCGGCTGTTCCAGGCCCTTGGCGGGTGTTGCACCACGGTAATAGGCCGGGTGATCGTGCGCGACTATTTTGCCCCACAGGAGCAGGCGCGCTTGCTGGGGTTGATCTCCATGGCAATGGCGGTCTCGCCCATGGCCGCGCCGGTGCTTGGCAGCGTGCTGTTGCCCCTCTTGGGTTGGCGGGGTTTGTTTGTTTTGCTGGCGGTGATTGGCAGCCTGTTGTGCCTGGTGGTCCAGCGCCGCCTGCCGGAAACCCGTCCGCCACAAGTGGCCGCCGCGCCACCCACCCACTTGCTGAGCATCTACGGCCAACTGCTGCGCGACCGCTATTTCCTGCGTTATGCCTTGGCGATCGGCTGCGTGTACAGCACCTATTTTCCGTTTATCAGCGAGTCTTCGGCGTTGCTGCAACGCGGCTTTGATTTATCGCCGAGCGCCTACGCCCTGGTATTTGCCGCAACGATCAGTGGCTATATGTTCGGCGCCAACCTGTTCCGCCGCCTGGTAGCGCGGTTCGAGGCAGACCGCTTGATCAGCTTCGCCATCGGCCTGAATGTGCTGGGCAGCGTACTGCTTGCGACGGCCACGACACTGCTGGCGCAGGATTGGCTGGCGATTGTGTTGCCGATGGTGGTGATCATGGTGTCGGTGGGGCTGACGATGCCCGCCTGCCAGTTGTCGGTGTTGCAGCCCTACGGCGCGATTGCCGGTACGGCGTCGGGGTTGTTCTTTTTTATTCAGATGTTTGTGACGGCTGTGAGCAGTTGGGCCACCGGGCTGCTATCGGATGGCACTGCACAACCGTTGGTAATCATGACATCGCTGGCCAGCACCTTGCTGGTCATCAGTTGGCTGACGTTGCGCAAAACGAAAAGTGGGAAGGAGCAAAGCCCTTCCCACCCTTTACCGAGCCAGGCCCGGGTTTAGTGCATGAAGATCGCGATCAGAATGATCACCGGAATCGGCACGCCGAGGAACCACAGCAGTAATGAGCGCATGATGCTTTCCTTAAATGAATGGGCCTTGAATTAACGAACGTAGTTTTCGGTTTCGACGTACACCACGGCATCCCGGCGGCGACCGCCGAAGGTGGCAGCGAAGCTGGCGAAGAATGCACCGATCAACAGCGCCACGAAGGTCCACAGCGAGGTATAGGCAGCCACTTTCGCGGCGGTCTCGGCGGCCTGCTTGACTTTGAGCTTGGCGTCTTCGATGGCTTTACGGGCATCGCCGTACACTTTATCGATACGCGCTTCGGCATCCGCCTGGCTGAGGTTGGTACGCTGGGTGATCAACTGGGCCAGGTAGGCACGGTCTTCGGCGGCCAGTTGACCGTCATTGCTCAGGGTCCGGGCGAAGATACGGCCGACCACGGCATGGGCCGCATCGTCGCTGACCGCGGCTGGGCGGTCATCGCGGAACAGGCTGTCGACGTAGTAGCCGAAGTCGCCGCTGTCGGCACCTTTGGCTGCGCTGCCGGCTGCTTGGGTCAAGCCACTGGCGGCGCCCGACGCAACGCTGGCACCGGCTTTCACACCACCACTGACGACACTGCTGACCGAACCGACCACCAGCATTGCCGTGATCAATGTGGCCACGGCCCACGCCAGGAAACCATGGGCGGTATCGCGAAAGTACACTTCATCGCCATGCATGTTGGCCCACTTCACCCGCAAGCGGCCGGCGATGTAGCCACCCAGGCCCGAAGCGACGATCTGGGTAAAGGCCAGCCAGACAATCGTGGAAATGCCAAGGCCCTTGGCACTGATACCGCTATCGGCCCACGGCGACACCGCCGAAAAGCCCAGGCCGAAGCCCAGCAGCACCAGAATCAGTGACAGCGCAGCCGCCGCAGCGGCCCCGGCGAAGATCGCCCCCCAGGAAACCCCGGAGAGCGTGCTTGACTCTTGCAGCGCGGATGAGGATGTGATCATTGTTGTTTTGCTCCAGGCATGAAAAATAGTGTTACAAGTCTCAAAAGGGACAGTGCAGGCACCATGCCAGTCGGCAAATAATTTAAATTCCTTGTATTTCAATAAGTTAATTAAATTGAACTTACTTAAGTCATGCAAGTTGCAAGAAACGGCCGTTAAGGGCGGGCGATATGCATTCATGTGGGAGGGGGCTTGCTCCCGATAGCACTGTGTCAGTCAACAAACTCTTGCCTGAGACACCGCTATCGGGAGCAAGCCCCCTCCCACATCGATTCGTGCCAGTCATGAACAGGTGGCAGTTTTGCCAAGATGAAGTTTTATTTAGGAAACATTCAGCAACTTCTTGGCAAAATGACGTCCACTTCTAGTGTGAACGCTCACCAGGTAATCCTATGACCCGCATTTTGACCATCGAGGATGACGCCGTAACGGCCCGCGAGATCGTCGCCGAGCTGAGTAGCCATGGACTGGACGTAGACTGGGTAGACAACGGCCGCGAGGGCCTGGTCCGCGCCGTAAGCGGCGATTACGACCTGATCACCCTCGACCGCATGTTGCCCGAACTGGATGGCCTGGCCATCGTTACCACCTTGCGCACGATTGGCGTATCGACGCCGATCCTGATGATCAGCGCCCTCTCCGATGTCGACGAGCGTGTACGTGGCCTGCGTGCCGGCGGTGATGACTATCTGACCAAGCCGTTCGCCTCCGACGAAATGGCCGCCCGTGTCGAAGTGCTGCTGCGGCGCAAAAGCACGGTCAAGGAGTTCGAAACCGCCCTGCGCGTGGCGGATCTGGAATTGAACCTGATCAGCCGCGAAGCCAGCCGGGCCGAGCAGCCGCTGACCCTGTTGCCCACCGAATACAAACTGCTGGAATTCCTGATGCGCAACACCGGGCAGATCCTGTCGCGGATGATGATTTTCGAGGAAGTCTGGGGTTATCACTTTGACCCGGGCACCAACCTGATCGATGTGCACATCGGTCGCCTGCGCAAGAAAATCGATCCCCCGGGCCTCACGCCGCTGATCCGCACGGTACGAGGTTCCGGGTATGTCATTGCTGAACCCCTCTAAGGGCTGGCGCTCTTCCAGCAGCCGCCTGCTGGCGCTGTACAGCTCGTTGTTCGTGGCGTGGAGTTGCATCCTCATGGGGGTGCTGTATTACGAGGTGTCGGGCTACCTCAGCGACCTCTCGCGCCATTCTCTTCTGCAACGCCAGCACTTGTTCCAGCGCTTCGACGGCGAAGCCCTGGTGGAAGCGCTGACCACCAGCATGACCTTCGACATGAAGGGCGTGGATGCTTATGGCTTGTTCGATGAGCAGTTTCGGCCCTTGAGCGGGCCAATCCGCACGGTACCGGCGGACCTGCCCCTGGATGGCAAGATCCACACCCTGGCCAATTGCGTCGAATCCGATGACCCCAAGCTGCCCAAGGACAGCTGCGATGCCGTGGCCACCCACACCGACGACGGGCGCTGGCTTGTGCTGGTGCGCGCCAACGGGTCGTTGTTCGGTGTGACGCGGATCATCTGGCATGCCCTGCTGTGGGCGCTGTCGTTGACCATCATCCCCGGCGCTGCGGGCTGGCACCTGCTGCGCCGGCGTCCGTTGCGGCGCATCCGCGGGATCCAGGCCAGCGCCGAAGCCATCGTCGCCGGCGACCTGACGCACCGCTTGCCGCTGTCCAATCGGCGCGACGAACTGGACATGCTCGCGGCCATCGTCAACGCCATGCTCGAACGCATCGAGAAACTGATGAACGAGGTCAAGGGCGTGTGCGACGCCATCGCCCATGACCTGCGAACCCCCCTCACCCGCCTGCGCGCACAGCTTTACCGCATCAAGCAGCAAGCCGAGGAAGACTCCGCCCACGCAGTGAAACTCGATGACGCCATTGCCGAAACCGACACGCTGATGGCGCGCTTTCGCGGGCTGCTGCGCATTTCCGAACTGGAAGATCACCAGCGCAGGTCAGGCTTCCTGGTGCTGGACCCGCTGCCGTTGCTGCGCGAATTGCATGACTTTTATCTGCCCCTGGCGGAGGAAGGTGAAATGGAGTTGGTATTGCAGGCTCCCGAATCACTGCCGTGGGTAACGGGCGACCGCGCCCTGTTGTTTGAAGCCTTGGCCAACCTGTTGAGCAATTCGATCAAGTTCACTCCGCCCAATGGCAAGGTCATCCTGCGAGCGGTCAATGATATGGGCAGTACGCGCATTGAAGTGCTCGACTCGGGGCCCGGAATTCCGGCGGCTGAACGCGCGTCGGTGTTCCAGCGCTTTTATCGGGTGGATGAAAACGATCAGCAAGGTGGCTTTGGTCTGGGGCTGTCGATTGTGGCAGCGATCATCAACCTGCATGGCTTCAAGCTCGACGTCGGTACCAGTGAGCTGGGCGGCGCCCGACTGGTGCTGGAATGTCGCCAGCAGTTGATACCTGAATAGGTCAGATGGGGTCATGAAGACCCCTGCCACATTGTGCCTAGAGCACACTTCCCATGGCTTTGATCAACACCGGATCAAGCGCATAGATATCCGGCGCATAGACCAGGCTCCCCTGGCGATCCACTTCCACCGTCCAATACCCCAACAGCACCGGCACCGGGGTGGCCAGCCTGAATTCATGGGTCAAGCCGGTGGCCAACAGTTCATCGGTACGGGTGCGTTCGGCCGGGGTCACCAGCAGGTCACGCAGCAGCAGCGGTTGCTCGACCCTCACACACCCCGAACTGAACGCCCTTGGCCCCTTGGTAAACAGCGGCTGGCTGGGTGTGTCGTGCAGGTACACCGAGAACGGGTTGGGGAAGCGCATCACGATCTTGCCCAGCGGGTTGCGCGGGCCAGCCTGTTGGCGCAGCAGGATATTACCAGGGCGCGCCCAATCGACCTGCTCGGGGGTCAGCGGATGACCTTCGGCGTCGAGTACTTGCAGGTTTTGCTGGCGCAGGTACTCGGGGTTGAGGCGGATAGCCGGGAGCTTGTCCTCGCGCATGATGGTCGGCGGGATGGTCCAGGTGGGGTTGAGGGTCAGCCGCGTGATGCGCGACTTGAGCAGCGGTGTCTGGCGTTCGGCGCGGCCCACTTGCAAGCGGGTTTGCCACACAGGGATGCCGCTCTGGTACACGCTCAATTGCGCGGCGGCCACATTGACCACTACGCCTTCAGGCTCAAGGTCCTGGGCCAGCCAGCGGAAACGCTCCAGGTTGATGCGCAGTTGCTCGCGGCGTACCGCCGGGCTGATATTGAGTTCGGCCACGGTGCCGGCGCCGATCACGCCATCGGCTTGCAACGAGTGGCTGAGCTGGAACGCCTTCGCCGCCTTGACCAGGTCGCCCTGATATTGCTTGCCGTTGGGCAACTTGGCCAGATAGCCGCCACTGTGCAGGCGTCGCGCCAACTCCGGCACACGCGGGTCTTCCATGCCGGGGCGTAACAACGGGCCACTACCCACCACGTCCCAGTGCGGTAAAGGCTGCTGGCGCAGGCTGGAATAGACGTTGCGCAGGCTGCGGTACAAGTCTGCACTTGGGCGTGCCTGGTCAAACGCTTTGGCCATGTCCTGCAAGCCAGTGGCGGCAAATGCCAATACTACGGTGTTCGGGTCCGTCGCAGGCGGTTGCGAATGCCAGAGCGGTTCATAGCGCGATTGCAGCAGGCGCCCGTAATGCAAATCGTGCAGGGCTTGCAGGTATTGCTGGCTGGTCGCGATATCGCTGCACAGCACGTTGGCCGTGGCATCTACCGCAGGCAAGCTATAGTGGGTGGGGTCCAGGCCGTCGTCGGCCAGCATCAGTAACTGGGTTTGCAAGGCTTGCCGGGACTCGTCGGCCGACCATAACGGTGCATTGCCTTGCTGCTGGTAAAAGGCTTGCAGGCGCACTTGGGCGGTGGCATCGACCCGCGAGACCAGGTGGGGGCAGACGCTGGGCAGTTGCGCCAGCGCCTGCTGTACCGGCGCCAGGTCGACGGGCGCAGGCGTGGTCACAGGTAGCGGCTCAGGCGCCAGCGCATCGGCTGTCGCGACCAATGGTGCAACGAGCAGGCAAATGCTCAAGTAACATGCGTGTTTTTTGAACAATTGACTTAGCTCCACTCCACAGCGGGGGAATCGACTGTAGATGCTGACTTTTATGCGCCACCTCGGCTTGATCACCGGGGGCCTGGCTTTACTGAGCAATTTTGCGCTCGCGGCCACTGGCACCCCACCTTCCTTGTATAGCAGCCTGGCGCGCTCGGCTCCAGAACTCAATCCCACTGTACTCAAAAGCGCCCTGAGCGCGGTGCAGTGCGCTGTCAATAACGGCGAAGAACGTTCCGATCGCCTAGCGGTTATTGACTACTCCCAGCCCTCGACCGCCCGTCGGCTGTGGATCTTCGATTTGCGCAAACAGACCCTGCTGCTGCGTGACCTGGTGGCGCATGGCGCCAAGTCCGGGGAAAACTTCGCCACCCAGTTCTCCAATCTCGAAGGCAGCCATCAATCCAGCCTGGGCTTGTTCCGCACCCAGGAAAGCTACCTCGGCGCTCATGGCTACTCGCTGCGCATGGATGGCCTGGAGCCCGGCTTCAATGACCTGGCGCGCGACCGCGCCATCGTGATCCATGCCGCCGACTACGTCAGCCCGTTGTGGAGCAAGCGCGAAGGCCGCATCGGCCGCAGCCAGGGCTGCCCGGCAGTACGCCCGCAGGTCGCCCGTCAAGTGGTAGACAAGCTCAAGGATGGGCAGTTCATGTTTTCCTGGTACCCCGACCAGCGCTGGTTGAAGTCCTCGACGTACCTCAATTGCAAGCCCCAACAAGTAGCGAGTAGTCGTACAATCCGTGGCGGATAGCCTGTCCCCACAGATAAAAGAGAGCCTCGCATGCTTCTACACACCAGCACCTGGATCGAAATCGGGCAGTTCCTGGAACGCAGCCGCACGGTCGTGATCCCCATCGGCTCCAACGAACAACACGGCCCCACGGGCCTGCTGGGCACCGACTGGATGTGCCCGGAGATCATCGCCCATGAGGCGCAAAAAAACGCCGACATTCTGATCGGCCCTACTTTCAATATCGGCATGGCCCAGCACCACCTGGGGTTTCCCGGCACCATCTCGCTGCGCCCTTCCACCTTTATCGCCGCGATTGGCGATTGGGTGCGTTCGCTGGCCGGGCATGGCTTCGAGAAAATCCTGTTCCTGAACGGCCACGGCGGCAATATCGCCACGATCGAAGCGGCGTTTTCCGAACTGTACGCCGAAGCCAGCTTCGCCCGCCGCCCGGCCGGGTTTGCGCTGAAGCTGGTGAACTGGTGGGACCTGGAAGGCGTCACCGACCTGGCCCAGCGCCAATTCCCGGTCGGCCACGGCAGCCACGCCACGCCGTCGGAGATTGCGGTGACGCAGTGGGCTTACCCGCAGTCGATCAAGTCTGCCGATTACTCACCGCAAATTGCCAACACCGGGCCGATCCGCGAGGCGCTGGACTTTCGCGCGCGCTTCCCCGATGGCCGCATGGGTTCGGACCCGGCGCTGGCGACGGTGGAGAAAGGCGGTGAGTTGGTGGCGTTGGCGGCGCTGGGGCTGATCAAGACCGTGAGCAGTTTCAGCAACGAAGCCAAACCCTGATCCGAGTGTTGGTCCAAATGTGGGAGGGGGCTTGCTCCCGATAGCAGTGTGTCAGTCAGCTCACCTGTAGCTGACGCACCGCCATCGGGAGCAAGCCCCCTCCCACATTTTGAAATGCATTACCTTTCAGAGCGGGCTTACTTGCAGTCCTGGGCCGCCTGCTCAAGCCGCGACGGTTTGATCGCCGAGGCCAGCGGTTTGCGCTCATACAGGAACACCTTGGTGCCGTCCTGGGACTTATAGGCTTCCAGCACATCATCAGCAGCAATCTTGCTGGTCAACAGCACCTTGGCGTGACGCGAATTCTGCGTCACGGTCGAGGTGATGCCGTGTTTTTCCAGCTTGGGCAATACGCATTGCACATAGCCTTCTGGGGTCTTGTCGGTTTGCAGGGTCAGCGATGGGGCATTGGGAGCCGTGATACAACCGGTCAGCAACGAGGCTGCAAAAGCCAGGGCCGGAGCGAAAAAAGAGCGCATACAGATTCCTGAAAATAACCAATAGGGTTCACATCCACTCGCGAATCAACCTGCGCGAACCAGGGCCTTGAGCGACACATCGAACTGCTTCAGGGCATCTTGCTGTACATCGCGCTGCTGCTCGATCAGCGCGGCAATCTCCGGCGCCGCCTTGCCGTGCACCCACACTGACGGCACTTGCCTGTCCACCGAACCTTCGGCCTTGGCGATGTATTGCAGGTTCGCGTCATAGAAGCGTGCTGCAAAGCGTGCCTCGACCCGGTCGTTACGCTGGGTCAGCAATTGGTTATGGGTATCGAGCACCACCACCACATCCGGATGCGCCTGCACCATGTCATCCAGGCTGCTGTAGACCGTCACCGAGAAAAAAGCGCCCTGCAGCGAGTTCATCAACCAGTCGATGGCCAGCTCGGGATCGGAGCTGTTGACGAACGCCTGGCGAATCCGCCCATCCAGAGCATCCTTGGCGCCGTTAAGTGCCATGGCATGGTAGCGCTCAAGGTAGATGAGGTTGTCGCGGGTATTTTCGCTGAACAACACCCCTACCCTCTGGGTGCGTTGCAAGGATTCTACGCTAGCGGCCAGCGGCAGCAAATGGCCTGTACGCAGCTCATCGGCAATCGCCGGGGTGGTCATGAGGGTGGTGCCCAACATCAGGGCCATTAAAGTAAGCTGGATAATCGTCCTCATCGCGCATTTCCTTGAGCTGCGTCTGGATGAGCAGATTCTGCGCGCTTGGCGAAAAAACAGAACTTGTGATCCTTGATGGTGACTATCATTTGAACCGATAGTGTCAGGCAGCCCATAAAACCTATAAGGACCCCGCCATGAAGCCCTACCAGAAAACCTTCGACCGTATCCGCGATGCCGTACTGCCGGAATTTCGCGAGCGGGTCGCCGATTACCTGGTCGAGTATGAAGAAGTGTTGCTGGACCCAAGTGCCGACGCCAAACAACGCTCGGCCAGCGCCCAGCAACTGCGTGGTTACCTGCGGGGCTTGAACACCATGCGGGTGCTGGGCATGGCCCACTGGGAGGACCTGGACCGACGTGTCGAGGAAGAGTGGCAGCTAGAGCACAGGCCGTCGCAGGTTGACCCACTCCCGCACTGACGGCCGTTGCCACTGGCGTTGCGCGTACATCACCAGCTCGGCCGGCACGGGGTCGCCGTTGAGGATCAGGCGATTGAGCATCACCGCCAGGTCTACATCGACGATCGACCACTCGCCAAACAAATGCTCAGGGTTGCCTGCCAGGAGAACCTGCGCCGCGCCGATCAACTTACGCGCAGCAGCCTGAGCCACCGGCGATAGAGGCGGCATCTTCTGCCCGCAGAACACCACCAGCGTCGAGCGTTCCTGGCGAATCGGCAGCAAGTCGCTGCGCAACCATGCCTGAACCTGCCGCGCCCTCGCCCGCTGCTGCAGATCAGCCGGGTAAACGCTGATCTGGGGGTACGCCTGGTCCAGGTACTCAGTGATTGCCGAAGATTCCGACAGCGTAAAATCACCGTGCTCCAGAGTCGGTACCCGTTGGGTCAGGGAGCGCTGGGCGTAATCTGCCGACTGGTTTTGCCCAGCATCCAGGTCCAGGGGGACCGTGTCGAACGTCAGGCCTTTTTCCCGCAGGGCAACGAACACCGACATGGCGTAGGGGCTGGTGAACAGCGAATCAACGTAGAGGCGCAGCGGGGGTTGGCTCATGGGCTATCTCCGAAGATGAAACGCCACGCTACGAGATTCAGGTCGATAAGGACAATGCAGGGTTTTTATGGGGGCATTCCTGATGGGAATAGCATCAACCAGCGAAACCACCCGCTTTGAGGAACAGGTGCTCCTGCTCGGTGGTGACCCTGCCCAACACCGCATTGCGATGGGGAAAGCGCCCAAACCGCTGGATAATATCGGCATGTTCCCTGGCCCAGTGATAGGTGCTGGCGTCCAACTGCTGGTTAAGCACCAACGAGCGCTGCTGGTCTTGCGGGTCTTCCGAATGCTCAAACGGTAAATAACAAAACGCGCGTAACTGGGGATCGATCTGTTGATCCAATCCGGCGTCCACCATCTGCTGCGCATACAGACGCGCCAGCGGGTCGGTGGCGAACATATGCGCAGTGCCGCGAAAGGCGTTGCGCGGGTATTGGTCCAGCAGGATCAATAACGCCAGTGCGCCGTCGGCCGTGGCCAGCCAACCGTCCAGCTCGCGCCGCGCGGCTTGCATATGGGTGGCGTGGAAGGTGTCGCGAAAGGCTGTATCGAAGCCATCGTCCTTGGCGAACCAACGCTTGGGTCCCGCCTGTTTCCAGAATTCGATCACGGCCTCGGCTGATTGCGTCTTCATGCTGATCATCATGTGCCTCAATAAATGTTATAGGATAACGTCAATTATTTGCCCGCTTGTGATTCCCACTTATGACTGACGCTACTACCTTACGCCAACGCCTGCAGTCCATCGACGCCCTGCGCGGCCTGGTGATCCTGTTCATGCTACTGGACCACGTGCGTGAAACCTTCCTGTTGCATCGCCAGGTCAGCGACCCCATGAGCATCGACAGCACCGAGCCTGCGCTGTTTGTCAGCCGCACCCTCGCCCATCTCTGCGCGCCGGTATTTGTGTTGCTCACTGGATTGTCGGCGTGGCTGTACGGCCAGAAGTATCAGGGGCGACGCGATGTGTCGGCCTTTTTGTTCAAACGTGGGCTGTTTCTGGTGGTGCTGGAATTCACCTTGGTCAACTTCGCGTGGACCTTCCAGTTGCCGCCCAGTGTGATCTATATGCAAGTGATCTGGGCCATCGGCGTGAGCATGATCGCCCTCGCAGCACTGGTGTGGTTGCCGCGCCCGCTGCTGATCAGCTTGGCGCTGATGATCATCGCCGGGCATAACCTGCTCGACGGAGTGCACTTTGCCCAGGATTCGGCGTTGCAGAGTGGCTGGTCAATCCTGCATGAGCGCAGCTGGATCGAGGCGTCGGAAAACCTGCGTCTGCGCGTGACTTATCCGGTGCTGCCGTGGATCGGTGTGATCACCCTGGGTTATGGATTCGGGCCATGGTTTGCCGCTACCGCATTACCGGCTGTGCGTCAGCGTCATTTGCTGATCGCGGGCGTGGCGGCATTAATGGGTTTTGTGCTGCTGCGGGCAGTCAATGGCTACGGCGAGCAGCCTTGGTACGTGTATGACAATGGCGTGCAGACCCTGATGAGCTTCTTCAACATCACCAAGTACCCGCCGTCGCTGTTGTTCCTGGCGTTGACGTTGGGGGTTGGGTTGTTGCTGTTGCTGGCATTCGAACGCGCTGGGCATAAGCGCTGGATTGGCGTGCTGGCGGTGTTTGGCGCAGCGCCGATGTTCTTTTATCTACTGCATCTGTATGTGTTGAAGGTGCTGTATGTCGCCTGTGTGGCGTGGCTTGGGCTCAACCACGGCAACTATTTCGGCTTCGACAGCATCGGTGCGGTGTGGCTGACAGCTTTGGTGTTGCCGCTGGTGCTATACCCGCCGGTACGTTGGTTTGCCGGGCTCAAAGCGCGCCGGCGCGATATCGCCTGGCTCAAGTACCTCTGACCTGACGCGGCTCAAAATGTGGGAGGAGGCTTGCTCCCGATAGCGGTGGATCAGTATCCAATTCCTTGGCTGAACTACCGCTATCGGGGCATAGGTATCTACACAACTTTGTAGCTGCCGACCGTAACCACGATGCGAAGCGAGCCGCTCTTGATCTGCTTTTGATCTTGATCTTAGGCGCCCCCCCAAATCAGTGTCGGATTACGGGCACACCGAGCCTAAGCGAGGTGCCGAGTGGTGGGGCAAGAGCGTTTTTGCTTTTGCGCTTTTCAAAAGTGAGCCGCTGTAAAAGCGGAACCAATATCAGCCGTTACCGCAGGAATGGATATGTACTCGGTATAACTGTGTCGGCTGTCACGCCGCCATCGGGAGCAAGCCCCCTCCCACACTTGCAGACAATATCAGGCCAATTCGGCGCGCAGTTGGCGGGCGGCGGTGACCATGTGAATGAGCGCCGCCTCCGTCTCCGGCCAACCGCGGGTCTTCAAGCCGCAATCGGGGTTGACCCACAAACGCTCTGCCGGAATCCGCTTGGCGGCCTTGCGCAGCAAGTTAGCCATCTGCGATACATCCGGCACCCGTGGCGAGTGGATGTCATACACACCGGGGCCGATGTCGTTCGGGTAGTCAAAGGCTTCAAAGGCATCAAGCAACTCCATGTCCGAACGCGACGTTTCGATGGTAATCACGTCGGCATCCATCGCCGCGATCGACTCGATCACATCGTTGAACTCGCTGTAGCACATGTGAGTGTGGATCTGGGTTTCATCGCGCACACCGCAGGCGCACAGGCGGAACACTTCAGTAGCCCAGTCCAGGTAGTGTTGCCACTGCGCCTGGCGTAACGGCAACCCTTCGCGGAACGCGGCTTCGTCAATCTGCACGATCTTGATGCCGGCGGCTTCCAGGTCCACCACTTCGTCACGAATCGCCAGGGCCAGTTGCCGGGCCTGCACTTCGCGGCTCACATCTTCCCGCGGGAACGACCACATCAGCATCGTTACCGGGCCGGTCAACATGCCCTTCAATACCTTGTCGGTCAGCCCCTGGGCGTAGCGGATCCACTCCACGGTCATGGCTTTCGGGCGGCTCAGGTCACCGAAGATCACTGCCGGCTTCACGCAACGAGAACCGTAGCTCTGCACCCAGCCGAAACGAGTGAACGCGTAGCCATCCAGTTGTTCGGCGAAGTACTCGACCATGTCGTTACGCTCGGCCTCACCGTGCACCAGCACATCCAGGCCGAGGTTTTCCTGCACCTGGACAGCGTGCTTGATCTCGCTGTGCATGGCTTCGACGTATTCGGCTTCGCTCAACTTGCCAGCCTTGTACGACTGGCGCGCCAGGCGGATCGACGCGGTCTGCGGGAACGAACCGATGGTGGTGGTCGGCAACAGTGGCAGGTTCAGGCCGACGCGCTGCTTCTCGATACGCTGGGCAAATGGCGACTGGCGCTGGCTGTCCTGCTCGGTGATAGCGGCAACGCGGGCTTGTACGGCAGGCTTGTGGATCCGTGTCGATGCCTGGCGAGCAGCCTGTACGGCACGGTTTTCAGCCAGGGCGGCAAGTACAGCGGGTGCCTCGGGCTGGTCGACAGCCTGGGCCAGCAGCGCCACTTCTTCGCACTTTTGCACGGCAAAGGCCAGCCAGCTTTTCAACTCGGGATCCAACTTGTCTTCACGGCCCAGGTCGACCGGGCTGTGCAGTAACGAGCAGGACGCCGCGACCCACAGGCGATCGCCGAGCTTCTCATGGGCATGCTGCAACGTGGCCAGGGCCTTTTCCAGGTCGCAACGCCACACGTTGCGGCCATTGACCACGCCCAGGGACAACACCTTATAGGCCGGTAAGCGATCCAGGATGGTCGGGTACTGTTCCGGTGCTCTCACCAGATCGATGTGCAGACCATCCACCGGCAAGTTGGCCGCCAGGCCGAGATTTTCTTCCAGGCCACCGAAGTAGGTAGCCACCAGTTTTTTCAGCGGGTCCCGCTGGATCAGGTTATAGGCACGCTCAAACGCGTTCTTCCAGTCCTGCGGCAAGTCGAGCACCAGGATCGGCTCATCAATCTGCACCCACTCAACGCCCAGGTCCGCCAGGCGCTGGAAGATCTGCCCGTACAGCGGCAGCAAGCGCTCAAGCAGATCAAGCTTGTCAAAAGCGTCGCCCTTGGCCTTGCCCAGCCACAGGTAGGTCAGTGGGCCAATGACGACAGGCTTGACGGTGTGGCCCAGGTCACGGGCTTCCTTGACCTCTTCGAACAGTTGATCCCAACCCAGGTGGAACTGCTGATCGGCGCTGAACTCCGGCACCAAATAGTGATAGTTGGTATCAAACCACTTGGTCATCTCCTGGGCGTGAGCACCGCCGCAGCAGTTGTCACTGACGCCGCGAGCCATGGCGAACAAGGTGTGCAACGTGGCGTGGCCATCGGCCGGGCGGAAACGCTCGGGGATCACGCCAAACATCAGCGAGTGAGTCAGCACCTGGTCGTACCAGGCGAAATCACCAGCGGGCAGCAGTTCAATACCAGCCTGTTTTTGCAGCGCCCAATGGGTCTTGCGCAGGTCACGGCCAACGGCGCGCAGGCCGGCTTCGTCGAGCTCGCCCTTCCAGAACGCTTCCTGCGCTTTTTTCAGTTCACGATCGCGTCCAATGCGCGGAAATCCGAGGGAATGAGCGACTGCCATGACGTAAAGCTCCAATGTCGATGTTTATGGCGCTCATTGTCGGCAGTCGGCAATAGTGAGACAAACTCATTTAATTCTAGATCATCACAAGATCCATTCATGTTCGTACGACTGCGCATTGCCCATAACCGCACTGGCAGTTATTACCGTCATCCTAACGAACGGTCACACTCGTTCCGTATGCTTAAACGCAAGCGCGCAATTTCCGCCCGCTAACCTTTCGATCTGCCCCAAGTGCGGGCACAATGCGTGTCCTTTTTTGGCAGGCACCGCCGCAGGCTCTCAAAAATGATCAAAACGCCGTACTACCTCATCGATAAACAGAAGCTTCTGGTCAACATGCAGAAGATTGCCTACGTGCGCGAGCAGTCCGGCGCCAAGGCTCTGCTGGCGCTCAAGTGTTTTGCCACTTGGTCGGTGTTCGACTTGATGCAGCAATACATGGACGGCACCACCTCGTCGTCGCTGTACGAGTTGAAGCTCGGTCGCCAGAAGTTCGAAGGTGAAGCGCACGCCTACAGCGTGGCCTGGGCCGACGATGAAATCGAAGAGATGCTCGAGAACTGCGACAAGATCATCTTCAACTCCATCAGCCAGCTGCAGCGCTTTGCCGAGCGCAGCGAAGGCAAGACCCGTGGCCTGCGCGTAAACCCGCAGGTGAGCAGCTCCGATTACCTGCTGGCCGACCCTGCGCGCCCGTTCAGCCGCCTGGGCGAGTGGGACCCGGTGAAGATCGATGCCGTGATCGATCAGATCTCCGGCTTCATGTTCCACAACAACTGCGAGAACGGCGACTTCAGCCTGTTCGACAAGATGCTCGGCACCATCGAGGAACGCTTCGGTGAGCTGCTGCACAAGGTCAAATGGGTCAGCCTCGGCGGCGGCATCCATTTCACCGGTGAAGGCTATGCGCTGGACGCGTTCTGCGCGCGCTTGAAGGCGTTTTCCGAGAAGTACGGCGTGCAGGTGTACCTGGAACCCGGCGAAGCAGCGATCACTAATAGCGCCTCCCTGGAAGTCACCGTGCTCGACACCCTCTACAACGGCAAGAACCTCGCCGTGGTAGACAGCTCCATCGAAGCCCACCTGCTGGACCTGCTGATCTATCGCCTCAACGCCAAGCTGGCGCCGAGCGAGGGCGAACATACCTACATGGTGTGCGGCAAATCCTGCCTGGCCGGGGACATCTTCGGCGAGTATCAATTTGATCGTCCGCTGGCCATCGGCGATCGGCTGTCGTTCATCGACACCGCGGGCTACACCATGGTCAAGAAAAATTGGTTCAACGGCCTGAAAATGCCGTCCATCGTAGTGAAACAACTCGACGGTACAGTCGAGGTGGTTCGTGAATTTGGTTACGACGACTACCTGTCCAGCCTTTCCTAAGCTGGCGGATATAGGAGAAATAAAGCAATTGAAAAAGAACGTTCTTATCATTGGTGCAGGAGGTGTCGCCAAGGTGGTGGCCCACAAGTGCGCGCAGCACAACGACGAACTCGGTCGTATTGCTATCGCGTCGCGCAACATCTCCAAATGCCAGGCCATCATCGACAGCGTCAAGGCCAAGGGTAGCCTCAAGGTACCCGCCGATATCCAGGCCTTTGCGCTGAACGCCCTGGACGTGCAAGCGACCAAGGCCCTGATCCGCGAGACCGAGTCGCAGATCGTCATCAACGTAGGTTCCGCGTTCCTCAACATGTCGGTGCTGCGTGCCTGCATCGACACGGGCGTTGCCTACCTCGACACCGCCATCCACGAAGAGCCGGGCAAGGTCTGCGAGACCCCGCCGTGGTACGGCAACTACGAATGGAATCACCTGGAAGAATGCAAACAGAAGAACATCACCGCCATCCTTGGCGTGGGCTTCGACCCGGGTGTCGTCAACGCGTACGCCGCGCTGGCGCAGCAACAGCATTTCGACCGCATTGATTCGATCGACATTCTCGACGTCAATGCCGGCTCCCATGGCAAATACTTCGCCACCAATTTCGATCCGGAAATCAACTTCCGCGAATTCACCGGGCAGGTGTGGAGCTGGCAGAACAGCCAGTGGACCAGCAACACCATGTTCGAAGTCAAACGTACCGACGACCTGCCGGTAGTCGGCTCGCAAAACCTCTACCTCACCGGCCACGATGAAGTGCACTCGCTGTCGAAAAACCTCGACGTGCCCAACGTGCGGTTCTGGATGAGCTTTGGCGAGCACTACATCAACGTGTTCACCGTGCTGAAAAACCTCGGCCTGCTCTCGGAAAAACCGGTCAAGACCGCCGAAGGCCTGGAAGTGGTGCCGTTGAAAGTGGTCAAGGCCGTGCTGCCCGACCCGTCATCGCTTGCCCCGGGCTACACCGGCAAGACATGCATCGGCGACCTGGTCAAAGGCACCAAAGGCGGCCAACCACGCGAGATGTTCATCTACAACGTGGCCTGCCATGAAGAAGCCTTTGCCGAGACCGACAGCCAGGGCATCTCCTACACCGCAGGCGTACCACCGGTAGCCGCAGCGCTGCTGGTTGCGCGTGGTGAATGGGATGTGAAGCACATGGCCAACGTCGAGGAACTGCCGGCTGAGCCGTTCCTGAAAGCGCTGGACGTGATGGGCTTACCGACTCGGATCAAGGACGAGAACGGTGATCGGGCTTGGGATGCGATTGCCTGAATAGGTGATTGCTGACTGACAAAAAATGCGCCCCCAGGGGCGCATTTTTTGTTTGGGCAAGCACACCACAATCCACGCAAGATAATCGCCAATCCATCTAAGCAACTGTCAATTCTCACAGGTTAAGGGCCGCACAAATTCCACTAGTCTGACTCACTTATCCCCTCACCATGTGCGAAAGGAATCGTCATGAGTCCGCAAAAACAAACCAACGACCTCACGGTACATCTGGCCTGGCTGCTCTACAGCATTGCCTGCTATCTGATTTTCCTGACCGCGTTTTTATACCTTATAGGCTTCACTGGTAGCGTGCTGGTGCCCAAAGCCATTAACGATGGGCAACCTGTCAACTGGCAGCTCGCAGCGCTGAGTAACGGCCTGCTGATGATTCTGTTCGGTGCCCAGCATAGCCTCATGGCACGTAGAAGCTTCAAGAACACAATGACCACACTCATTCCCCCCGTGGCTGAACGTTCCACCTATGTGCTGCTCAGCAGCCTGGTGCTTGGGTTGATGTTCTGGCTGTGGCAACCCATTCCATACACCGTCTGGGAGGTTGAAGCGGCTTGGGCCAAGGCACTGTTGTCAGGTGTGTTCTGGCTGGGCTGGGGCATGGTGTTGCTGGCAACCTTCCTGATCAGTCACTTCGAGCTGTTCGGGTTAAAACAGGCCGTTGATCATTGGCGAAACACCCCACAAAAGGCGGCGATATTTAAAACGCCGCTGTTCTACCGTGTCGTGCGTCACCCGATGTACCTGGGATTTTTGATCGCTTTCTGGGCAACCCCGCATATGACGGCAGGCCATCTGTTGTTTGCGCTGGGGATGTCGGTTTATTTGTTCGTGGGTGCCCGTTTCGAAGAAAGGGATCTGGTGCAGCTGTTTGGTGAGCGGTATCGACGCTACAGGCGTGAGGTGGGCATGATTGTGCCGCGCCTCAAAAAGCCACGTCGCTAGATTCCTGCAGGAGCGAGTTTGCTCGCGAAGATCGTCAAGGATGACGCAGGCAGCCTGGATGAACGCAGGGCATCTGCCGGATGCTGAAGGCGCGCAGTTGCTGGTAGACAAAGTCTTGGTGAAGCCTGCCCCGCCGCATAAAGCCAGGCCGTACACCACTCCCCAGAACACTGAAGATGCAAATGTGGGAGGGGGCTTGCTCCCGATAGCGGTGCGTCAGTCAATTAATTTATATCTGACACACGGCTATCGGGAGCAAGCCCCCTCCCACATTGTGTTTTTATAGCGCCTGTTGATCAGCGTTCCACTCGCCCCTAGAACACCGACCACCCAATCCGCTCACTCAACAATTCCAACGCCTTCATCCCCGCCAGCGAGTTCCCTGCCGCGTTCAACTCCGGCGACCACACGCACACCGTAAACTGCCCCGGTACCACCGCGACGATCCCCCCGCCTACCCCGCTCTTGCCCGGCAACCCAACGCGATAGGCAAAATTGCCCGCCTCGTCATACAGCCCGCTGGTGGCCATGATCGAGTTGACCTGCTTGGTCTGGCGCGCTGTCAAAATCTGCTCGCCACTGTGGGCACTCACGCCTTCATTGGCCAAGAAACTGAAGGCCCGGGCCAAGTCCAGGCAGCTCATCTGCAGCGCGCAATAGTTGAAGTAGCTGTGCAGCACCGCGTCCACATCGTTATGGAAGTTGCCGAAGGATTTCATCAGGTAGGCCATGGCCGCATTGCGCGCACCGTGCTGGGCTTCGGATTCGGCGACCACGCTATTGACCAGGATCTGCGGGTTGCCCGACAGGCGCCGTACAAAGTCGCGCATTGACAAAATCGGCACCGCAAAGCGCGATTGGTTGATGTCGCAGATCACCAGAGCGCCGGCATTGATAAACGGATTGCGCGGGCGGCCGCGTTCGAATTCCAGTTGCACCATGGAGTTGAACGGTTGCCCTGAGGGCTCATGGCCCAGGCGTTCCCAGATGCTTTCGCCGCCGTGATCGATGGCCTGCACCAGGCTGAAGACCTTGGAGATGCTCTGCACCGAGAACAGTGTGTCGGCATCACCGGCGCTGTAAGCCGTGCCATCGTTGCCGTAGACCGCAATGCCCAGTTGGTCGGCGGGCACGTCGGCCAGCGCAGGGATGTAGTCGGCCACTTTGCCGAGGCCGATCAGGGGGCGCACTTCGTCGAGAATCGACTCGAGCAGCGCCTGCATATCTTGTCCTGTCATCTTTGTTTGAATCAGTGAAAAACCAGGCGCGCAGGATACGTCAATGGGCGCGGAAGCCCCACACAATCTCTACCACCCGCTCGGCAACCACCACGTACACCAGGATCAACAACAGTTGTAGCGCCAGGTGATAGCGCAACTTGGCCAGCCTTCGAATGCCGTCACTGACGTTCAGCAACATCAACAGCGTCGACAGGATAATCAACCCCCAACCGGCGACGTTGGAGGCGAACACCCCGATAAACAACTCCTGTTGCCCCACCAGCGTATTGGTCCCCGCTGCGAACAACAGCGCGCACACCAGCAGGTTCTTTACGTTGTCGAAGATCTGTGTGCTCAGGTCGTTGTCCAGCAACGCCAGATATCGCGTCCATAACGTGCGCATACTTGAGTACCGATTGGGAGGGCTCGTCACTCAAGGTAGTTCATTTGCAGGCGCTGTCGAGCCAAGGCGAGGCATTAGAAATGCGCCACGTCCGAGAACAGTTTTTTAGAGGCCTTATCTATAAACGCTCTCCATTTGAGATCGAAGCCAAAAAACAGCTTCTATAATAATCAATCATAATTATTCTTTAATTTTATAATTAGGTTAGAACCAATCGGCATTTTACAGATTCGCCCGTGAGCCCTACTTTCATGCGACGGACCGACCCCCTGCCCGGTGGAGGCTTGTTTACCGACCTCGACAAGGACCTGACCATGAGCATCGAATTCATCGGCTATATCGGCGGCCATCACGCCTCGGAAATCCACCCGCGCAGCGGCCCGACTCTGCAACCGGACTACGTTGAAAGCGTCGCCCGTGCCCACGAAACGGCGGGGTTCGACCGCGCCCTGGTGGCATTCCATTCCAACAGCCCGGACAGCACGTTGATCGCGGCCCATGCGGCCAGCGTCACCACCCGACTGCAATTTCTTATCGCCCACCGCCCGGGCTTTGCCCAGCCCACCCTGGCTGCCCGCCAGTTCGCCACGCTGGATGTGTTCAACGGAGGGCGTACCGCCGTGCACATCATCACCGGTGGCGATGACAACGAACTGCGTGCCGATGGCAGCCATATCGGCAAGGATGAACGCTATGCGCGCACCGACGAGTACCTGAGCGTGGTGCGCCAGGAATGGACCAGCGAGCATCCCTTCGACTTCACCGGTACGTACTACCAAGTGCAAGGCGCGCACTCCACGGTGAAGTCGCCACAACAGCCGCATATCCCGCTGTATTTCGGCGGCTCTTCAGCGGCGGCGATTGCCGTGGCCGGCAAGCATGCGGATGTGTATGCGCTGTGGGGTGAAACCTATGAGCAGGTGCGCGACGTGGTGAGCCAGGTGCGGGCCGAAGCCGCCAGGCATGGGCGTACGATTCGCTTCAGTTTGTCTCTACGGCCGATCCTCGCCGAGACCGAGGAACTGGCGTGGCAACGTGCCGAGCAGATTCTGCAGCAGGCCACAGCACTGGCCGAGCAGCATGGCTTTGTGCGCCGTGAACCGCCGAATGAAGGCTCGCGGCGGTTGCTGGCGGCGGCGGCACAGGGGTCGCGGCTGGATAAGCGTTTGTGGACCGGGATCGCCGGGTTGCTCGGGGCGCAGGGCAACTCCACTTCGTTGGTGGGCACCGCAGAACAAGTTGCAGAGGCACTGTTGGATTACTACGACCTGGGGATTACCACTTTCCTGATTCGCGGGTTTGATCCGCTCAATGATGCGATCGACTATGGCAAGAAGTTGATTCCCCTCACCCGCCAGTTGGTCGCAGAGAGGGAACAGGCCCAGCAAGTGGCTTAAGAACAATGTGGGAGGGGGCTTGCTCCCTCCCACATTTGATTTGCTGCGCAATCAGGATCAGTTCTTGTAGTCGGTATCAGTGCGCTCCAACTGGCGTACCAGCGCATTCCAATGCCGTGCCACGCCCGGCCCTTCCCCATTGCTGAACACCTTGGCCTGCTGCTCGACCTTGGCTACCACCTCTGCGGGCGGGAAAACCAACTCGGCATTCCCCGCCGCCTGCGCAGCAATCTGGATATTGCACGCGCGCTCCAGGCCTTGCAGTTGCTGAAAGGCGTGCTCAACGCTGACACCCGCCGTCAACAAGCCATGGTTACGCAGGATCATCACGCTCTTGTCGCCCAAATCCGCGACCAGCCGCTCGCGCTCGTCCAGGTCCAGGGCCACGCCTTCATAGCCGTGGTAGGCCACGCGCCCTGAGAACGCAATGGCGTGCTGGGAGATCGGCAGCAAGCCGCCCTTCTGCGCCGACACGGCAATGCCGTCGCGGGTATGGGTGTGCAGCACCGCTTGCAAATCGTGGCGCGCGCCGTGAATGGCACTGTGGATCACATAACCGGCGTAGTTGATGCCAAGGCCCGTAGGGTCATCGACGAGAGTGCCGTCCAGATCGACCTTAACCAGGTTGGACGCAGTGATTTCATCGAACAACAGCCCAAAGGCGTTAATCAGGAAATGCTCATCGGGCCCCGGCACACGGGCCGAGAAATGGGTATAGATATGGTCGGTCCACTTGTACAGGGCCGCCAGGCGATAGGCGGCGGCCAGTTTGACACGCACCTCCCATTCCTCTGGCGTAACACGTTGGCGGACAGTATTGGAAACACTCGATAGCGAGGTGACGCTGCTCATGACAAAACTTCCTGGATGGCCTTAAGGACGTCAGGCCAGCCTAGGGGAAGCAAAAAAATAATAAAAATCACATTTTAATCTAAGCTAATTATTATTTTTTTTCATATCACGCCACTTCCCGAACCTTATGCAAAGAAGCCGCCACCCATTGCCCGAACGCATCCACCGGCCCTTGCAGGTTGCCGAGAAAGTGCGGATAGATCAGCCACAAATCCATCACCGGTTTGAAATCCTTGAGCGGCATCACTGCCAGGTGCTCGCGCTGAGCGCTGCGTTCCAGCAACGGACGTGGCACCAGGCCAAGGCCCAGCCCATCCGCCACCAGACCCAGTTGCAACTCGGTGCCGAAGGTTTCCAGGTTGACCCGCAACGCCAGGCCCTGGTCCGACAAGGTGCGCTGCAACCCGGCACGGAAGCCGCAACCATCCGGGTTGAGGATCCAGCCGTTCTGGTACACGTCCGCCAGCTTGCAAGGCTTCTTCGGCAGCTGCGCCTTGGCACAGACCACTACCAGTTCCATCTTGCCGATGGACTCGCCGACAACGTTGTCCGGGAAAATCTTGCCCGCCGGGAACAACGCCACCGCCGCATCCAGTTCGCCGCGTTCGATCTTGCCGACCAATTGGCTGCCCCAGCCGGTGGCAACCTGGGCGCGCAGGTCGGCGTATTCAGTGCGCAGGTGCTTGAGCGCATCCAGCAACACCACATCGCCAATGGTTTGCGGGACGCCCAGGCGTAACACGCCGGTGGGCGGTGCATCGGTGGCCACCAGTTCGCGCAGGGCATCCATCTCACGCAAGATCAGCCGGCATTGTTCATAGACGCGGGTGCCGATCAGCGTCGGCTTGAGGGGTTTGGTGTTGCGGTCGAACAGCTCCACCCCCAGCGCCTGCTCAAAGTTCTGCACACGGCGGGTAATAGCCGGCTGGGTCAGTTGCAACGACTCGGCGGCATGGCTGATGGACTGGCAACGAATCACTTCGACAAAGGCATCGATATCGTCAATTTTCATTTGGGCCGCACATAGAGATCAGTCATTAAGATGTGCGTGAAGCATAGTTGTCGCGCACCGCTCTGGATAGCCCACCTTGGGATCGATAACGTCTAACGCTATTCACGGCGGTTCTAAATTACCTGTGGCTATAAGCTAATCATTAAAAAATAGCATATTAACTATAAACATTATGCTTATATAAACCCATCACAACAGCACGATGGAATGGTCATGCCCCAGGCCCGACACCCCGAGAGACTCAGAGCCTTCATAGGCGCCCTGGCGGAATTGATCGACGCCAACCCACGTGAAGGCGACCTGCTGCACCGCGGCGGCAAACTGCTGGCGCAACTGGTCAGCCATGATGACTGGCTCCCCGACGAGTTCGCCCAGCCCGATCCCAAGCGCTATCAGCAATTTTTGCTGCATGCCGATTCGCGCCAGCGTTTCAGCCTGGTCAGTTTTGTGTGGGGGCCAGGGCAAAGCACGCCGATTCATGACCATCGGGTGTGGGGGCTGATCGGCATGTTGCGGGGCGCTGAGTTTTCCCAGGGCTTTGCTCGTGCGCCCGACGGCAGCCTGGTGGCGCAAGGCTCACCCGTCCAGCTGCTGCCGGGCCAGGTCGAGGCGGTATCGCCCAAGATCGGCGATATCCATCAGGTCAGCAATGCCCACCGCGATCAGGTGTCCATCAGCATCCATGTATACGGCGCTAATATCGGTGCGGTACGCCGTGCGGTGTACCAGCCCGACGGCAGCGAAAAATTGTTTATCTCCGGTTATTCCAACGCCACGCTCCCGAACATCTGGGACCTGTCCAAAGAAAAGAGCCCTGCCCTATGACCACCGTATCGACCCGCAGCTTTGCCCAGATTCGTCAGGCCCTGTTGGACCGTGAGGAGCTGGCGTTGATCGACGTGCGTGAAGAAGCGCCGTTTGCCGAGTCCCACCCGTTGTTCGCCGCCAATATCCCGCTGTCCAAGCTGGAACTGGAGGTGTACGCACGCATTCCACGCCGCGATACCCAGGTCACCCTGTATGACAACGGTGAAGGGCTGGCCAGCCGCGCTGCCGAACGTCTACTTGAGCTGGGCTACACCCAGGTCAGCCTGCTTGAGGGGGGACTGGACGGGTGGCGCCGCGCGGGTGGCGAGCTGTTTATCGACGTCAACGTGCCGAGCAAAGCCTTTGGCGAGCTGGTGGAAAGCCAGCGCCACACGCCATCCCTGGCCGCCGAAGAAGTCCAGGCCCTGCTCGACAGCCAGGCCGATGTGGTGGTGCTCGATGCCCGCCGTTTCGACGAATACCAGACCATGAGTATTCCAACCGGTATCAGCGTGCCGGGTGCCGAGCTGGTCTTGCGCGCCCGCGAACTGGCGCCAGACCCGGCCACGCGCATTATCGTCAACTGCGCCGGGCGCACCCGCAGCATTATTGGTACCCAGTCGTTGATCAATGCCGGCCTTCCCAACCCGGTCGCGGCGCTACGCAACGGCACCATCGGCTGGACCCTGGCCGGGCAAACACTTGCCCACAGCCAAGCCCGCCGCTTCGCGCCAACGCCAGAGGAACATCGCCAACCCGCCGCCGAGGCTGCACGCCGCGTTGCCGACAAGGCCCGTGTCGGCCGCGCCACCCTTGGCGATCTACACCACTGGCAGCAGGACACGACGCGCACCACCTACCTGTTCGATGTGCGCACCCCGGAAGAATTCGAAGCCGGGCACCTGCCCGGGGCACGCGCCACACCCGGCGGGCAACTGGTGCAGGAAACCGACCACGTCGCCAGCGTACGCGGTGCGCGCCTGGTGCTGGTCGATGATGACGGCGTGCGTGCCAATATGTCCGCCTCCTGGCTGGCTCAGTTGGGTTGGCAAGTGCATGTGCTGGATGACCTGCAAGCCGAGCACTTCAGCGAACGCGGCGGGTGGGTCGCGCCAGTGCCTGCGCCACCCCAGGCCGAACTGATCAGCCCGCACACCCTCGCCGACTGGCTGGGCCATGGTGACACCGTGGTGCTGGACTTCACCGCGAGCGCCAACTACGTCAAACGCCATATCCCCGGTGCCTGGTGGGTGCTGCGTGCGCAACTGCCCCAGGCCCTGGCCAAGGTGCCGCGTGCCCAGCGCTACGTATTGACCTGCGGCAGCAGCCAATTGGCACGCCTGGCGGTGGCCGAGGTGCAAGCGCTGACCGGCCAGCAGGTGTTCGTGTTGCAGGACGGCACTGCCGCCTGGATCGCCGCGCAACTGCCACTGGAGGAAGGCGAAACCCACCTCGCCTCACCGCGTATCGACCGCTACCGTCGCCCCTACGAAGGCACCGACAACCCACGGGAAGCCATGCAGGCTTACCTGGATTGGGAGTTCGGCCTGGTCGAGCAACTGGCCCGCGACGGCACCCATGGTTTCTACGTGATCTGACCTGCTGCTGCATCGTTTTCGCCTATCCGACCCCTTCTCCAGGTGGAGGTATCCCCCTTATCCAACGCCTGGAGTGTGTCCCATGCTGTACGCCATCCCTTTCAAACACCTGCTACTGGGCGCCGCCCTGGCCCTCGGCCTGCTGTCCAGCGTACAGGCTGCCGACCTGCAACCGCTGCGCGTGGCCAACCAGAAATCCACGATCAAGGCGCTGCTGCAAGCCTCTGGCGAAACCCGCAACGTGCCCTACGAAATCAAGTGGTCGGAATTCCCCTCGGCCTCGCCCTTGGGCGAAGCGCTGAATGCCGGCGCCGTTGATGTCGGCGCCCTCGGTGACGCTCCTTATGTGTTCGCCCTGGGCGCCGGCGCATCGCTCAAAGTGATCAGCATCATCCATGCACAAGGGCGTAACACCACCGCGCTGCTGGTGCCCAAGGACTCGCCGATCAAGACCGCGGCCGATCTCAAAGGCAAAAAAATCGTCACCGGGCGCGGCTCCATCGGGCATTACCTGGCGATCAGGGCCCTGAACGATGCGGGCCTGAGCACTCAGGATGTGCAGTTCATATTCCTGCTGCCTGCCGAATCGCGGCTGGTGCTGGACAACGGCACTGCAGACGCCTGGGCCACCTGGGACCCGTACACCACCGTGGTCACCTCACAGAGCAACGCTCGCGTGCTGGTCAGCGGTAAACACGTGCTGAGCAATCACCTGTACTTCGCTGCGACCGGCCAGGCCATTGCCGACAAGCGCGCGCAACTGGACGACTTTGTCGCACGGGTTGACCGCGCCTACGCTTGGGCCAACGCCCACCCCGATGAGTATGCCGCCGCCCAGGCCAGGATCACCGGCTTGCCGCTGGCCGTGCATATCGAAGTAGCCAAGGACACTCACCTGTCGCCGGTCGCGATTGACGACGCCGTGATCAGCGGCCTGCAAGCCACCGCCGACACGTATGTAAAAGAGGGGCTGCTGCCCAACCGCATCGATGTCTCCCAGGGCTTCGATCCAAGCTTTAACGCCAAGCGTGCCACCCTCGACCAGGCCTCGCGCTAAAGAGGGATGCAGTGCGAGCCCCGCTCAAGGCTAGACACCCTCCCACACTTGACCGAGTACATGCTGATGACTCACTCGTCTCTACGCGCTGTAGACGTCGTCGATTTCGACACCACGCTCACCCGCCTCAGCGCCGAACTGGCCGGGACCGCTCATGTCTATGACGAAAGCGGCGCCTTCCCCCACGCCAACTTCAACCTGTTGCACCAACACGGCCTGGTCGCCCTCACCGTCCCCAGCGCCCTCGGCGGCGGCGGTGCCAGCCTGGCACAGGCGCGCAAGGCCATCAGCGCCGTCGCCAAGGGCGAGCCCTCCACGGCGCTGATCCTGGTGATGCAGTACCTGCAACACGCCCGCCTGCAAGACAGCAAAACCTGGCCCCGGCACCTGCGCGTACGCGTCGCCGAGGACGCGGTGCGCAACGGTGCGCTGATCAATGCCCTGCGCGTCGAACCGGACCTGGGCACACCGGCCCGTGGCGGTTTACCCGCCACCACCGCCGTGCGCACCGTTGACGGCTGGCGTATCAGCGGGCGCAAACTCTACTCCACCGGCAGCCATGGTTTGAGCTGGTTCAGCGTATGGGCGCGCAGCGACGACGCAGACCCGCTGGTGGGCGCCTGGCTGGTGGCCAGGGACAGCCCCGGCGTGAGCATCATCGACACCTGGGATCACCTGGGTATGCGCGCCACTTGCAGCCACGAGGTGGTGCTCGACAACGTACTGGTGCCACTGGACCACGCCGTCAGCGTCAGCCCCTTTAACGCGCCGCAGCCGGAGCTGGATGGCGAAGGCTTGCTGTGGATGTCGGTGCTGCTGTCGTCGGTTTACGACGCGGTGGCCCAGGCGGCGCGGGACTGGTTGGTGAATTGGCTGCAAGAGCGCAAGCCATCCAACCTGGGTGCTGCGCTGTCCACTTTGCCGCGCTTTCAGGAAACCGTCGGCCATATCGACACCTTGCTGTTCGCCAATCGCAGCCTGCTTGAGGCTGCCGCTCAAGGCCACACGCCGACCGCCAACGCCGCACAATTGAAATACCTGGTGACCGGTAACGCGATCCGCGCCGTCGAGCTGGCCATCGAAGCCTCGGGCAACCCAGGCTTGTCACGCCATAGCCCACTGCAACGGCATTACCGCGATGTGCTGTGCAGCCGCGTGCATACCCCACAAAACGACGCCGTGCTGCAAGGTGTCGGCAGAGCCGTGTTTACCCAACACCAGAAGGAGCGCCCATGAGCCACGTGATAATTGCCAGCCAGTTGGACGAAGACTTCAACCAGGTCATTCGCGAACGACTGGCGCCGCTGCACCCCCAAGCTCAGGTGATCGGTGTGCCGGTGGGTGCGCCGAACGACCTGCCACCCCAGGCCAATATCCTGCTGTTGCGCCCGATCAATGTGCGCGGCTATATCGCCCCCGACACGCCCCCACCGGGCTGGCCCTACGGCGCGCAATGGGTGCACCTGGTGTCATCGGGCATCGACTTCTACCCGCAGTGGCTGTTCAACGGCCCGCCTGTGAGCACGTCCAGGGGCAGCGCGGCCGACAACCTGGCCGAATTCGCCCTGGCAGCAATCTTTGCCGCCGCCAAACATCTGCCGGACATCTGGGTGAAAGACTCGCAGTGGAATTTCACCGCCCTGCGCCCGCTCAAAGGTACCACCCTGGGTATCTTGGGCTTTGGGGCGATTGGCGAAAGCCTGGCGCAAAAAGCCCTGGGCCTTGGCCTCAAGGTGATCGCGCTGCGTCAGAGCCAGGCTCCGTTCAGCGCCGGCGTGGAGGCCGCCACTGACATCCACGACCTGTTCGCCCGCGCCGACCACCTGGTGGTGGCGGCACCACTGACCGAGGCAACGCGGCACGTTATCAACCGTGACGTGCTGGGCAGCGCCAAGCCGGGGCTGCACCTGATCAACATCGCACGCGGTGGCTTGCTGGATCAGGAGGCGCTGCTGGAGGCGCTGGATAACGGGCAGATCGGGCTGGCATCGCTCGACGTGACCGAGCCGGAGCCGTTGCCGGACGGGCATCCGCTGTATACCCATCCCAGGGTGCGGTTGTCGCCGCATACGTCGGCGATCTCTACCAACAGCAAGGAGGAGATTGCGGATACGTTCCTGGCGAATCTGGAGCGGTATGTGGCGGGCCTTGAATTAACCAACGTTGCAAACGCCTGACGCTATTCAAATTACAGGAGCTGGCTGGCCTGCTCCCACACGTATCAGCAACCGCCAGCCAGGCGTTCACGCAGGAACTCGACCAACGCCTGTACCGGCCGTGAACTCTGCCGGTGCTGGGGGTACACCGCCGACAACGTCAGGGCTTCGGGCGCGAACTCGTCCAATACGCTGACCAGGCGACCATCCTTCAATGCCTCGCCGACTATGAACGTCGGCAGGTAGGTAACCCCCAACCCGGCAATGGCGGTGTCACGCAGCAAATCGCCGTTGTTGACCCGCATGCGCCCGCTCACATTCAGCGCTTGCAGCTTGCCCTTGAAACGCCATTGCACCTGGCGGCCGTGACCGTAAGGCAGGCAGTCGTGGTCGGCAAGGTCGTCAGGTTTTTGCGGCGTGCCGCGCAAAGCCAGGTAATCGGGGCTGGCGCAATACACCCTCGGGATGCTGGCGATACGGCGGGCGATCAAGGTGGAATCTTCCAGGGTGCCGATCCGCAGCACCAAGTCGTAGCCTTCGCCGATCAGGTCTACCGGGCGGTCGCTGAGATCAACCTCCACCGACACGTCGGGATAGCGCTGCAGGAACAGCGGCAGCAGGAAACCCAAGTGCGCCATGGCAAACGAAAGCGGCGCACTGAGGCGAATCGTGCCGCGCGGTTCGCTGTTCTGCCCGGCAATGCCCTGCTCCACCTGCTCGACATCACTGAGCAGGCGCAAGGCGGATTCGTAGTAACTCTGGCCCAGTGGCGTGACATCCAGGCGCCGCGTGGAGCGATTGAGCAGGCGCACGCCCAGGCGTTCTTCCAGCTGGATCAGGCGGCGGCTGACAAATTGCTTGGACAGGCCCAGTTGCTCGGCGGCGGCGGTGAAACTGCCGGACTCCATGACCTGACAGAACAGGCGCATGTCTTCGAAGGGGTTCATTGTCGCTACTCGGTGGACGATGGGCTGTTTTATAGCGGGTTAAGAGGCACACCACAAACCTGATGTGGGAGGGGGCTTGCTCCCGATAGCGGTGGGTCAGTCAATTAATCCATATCTGACTCACCGCTATCGGGAGCAAGCCCCCTCCCACAGGGATTACCTACAAGTTTCGAGAACCGGTTATTTGGCAGTAAACGCCGAGTAGCTGTTCATCAGGTTGCGGTAGTTGGGGATGCGCGGCGACAGCAGGTTGGCCAGGCCTTCCATGTCGTTGCGCCAGTCTACTTGCAGCTCGCAGGCCACCGAGAACCAGTTCACCAGTTGCGCACCCGCGGCGGTCATACGTGCCCAGGCAGCTTGTTGCACGGTCTCGTTGAAGGTGCCGGAGGCGTCAGTGACCACAAACACCTCGAAGCCTTCGGCCAGGGCGCACAGGGTCGGGAAGGCAACGCACACATCCGTCACCACACCAGCAATGATGATCTGCTTACGGCCGGTGGCCTTGACGGCCTTGACGAACTCTTCATTGTCCCAGGCGTTGATCTGGCCAGGGCGAGCGATGTACGGCGCGTCCGGGAACAATGCCTTGAGTTCCGGAACCAGTGGGCCGTTGGGGCCGCTTTCAAAGCTGGTGGTCAGGATGGTCGGCAGGTTGAAGAACTTGGCTACGTCGGCCAGGGCCAACACGTTGTTCTTGAACTCGTTGGGGGAAAAATCCTGCACCAGGGAGATCAGACCGGTTTGGTGATCGACCAGCAGGACAACGGCGTCATCTTTGTTCAAGCGCTTGTAAGTCATGGGTTAACTCCTTCGATTTGCTGATTAAAAGGCAAAGCACGAGCAGCCGAACGCGCCCCAGAAACCCTGGAAGTCGCTGACCGGCACGCTGGAAAGACGGGCTTTTTCATGGCTGTGGGCGTGTACGCCGCACGGGCCGCTGCACTGATGTACCTGCGCCTGCATCGGCGAAGTCGGGCGCCAGTGCCCCGGCACCTTGGCCACCGGCGACCAGTCCGGCAGCACCGGCACGCGCGGCGGTGCGTAATCTTCGAAGTCGCCAGTGCCGTAGACGACCTTGCCGCCGACCACGGTGAGTACCGACTCGATCCACTTGATGGCCTCTTCATCGACACTGAAAAAGTCCGCCGACAGCGCTGCGACATCGGCCAACTGACCGACCTTGATCTGGCCTTTCTTGCCCTGCTCGGACGAGAACCAGGCGCTGCCGTGGGTAAACAACTCCAGCGCGGTAAGGCGCGGCAAGCCCTCGGCATGCAGCTCCAGGCCGCCGACCGTGCGCCCGCTGACCATCCAGTACAACGAGGTCCAGGGGTTATAGCTGGAGACCCGCGTGGCATCGGTGCCCGCCCCTACCGGCACGCCTTCGGCCAACATGCGTTTGATCGGTGGCGTGGCTTCGGCGGCCTTGGCGCCATAGCGCTCGACAAAGTACTCACCCTGGAACGCCATGCGATCCTGGATCGCAATACCACCGCCGAGGGCGCGCACCCGTTCGATGTTTTTCGGGGTGATGGTTTCGGCATGGTCGAAGAACCACGGCAGGCCATTGAACGGAATGTCACGGTTGACCTTCTCGAACACGTCGAGCATACGCGAGATGGATTCGTCGTAAGTGGCGTGCAGGCGGAACGGCCAGCGCTGTTCCACCAGGTGGCGCACCACCGGTTCCAACTCCTGTTCCATGGTCAGCGGCAGGTCCGGACGTGGTTCGAGGAAGTCTTCGAAGTCCGCAGCGGAGAACACCAGCATCTCCCCGGCACCGTTGTGGCGCAGGTAGTCGTCACCCTGATGCAGGGTGACGCTGCCGGTCCAGTTCTTGAAGTCGCTGAGTTCTTCCTTGGGCTTTTGGGTGAACAGGTTGTAGGCGATGCGCACCGTCAACTGCTGGTCCTTGGCCAGTTGCTCGATCACCGCGTAATCGTCCGGGTAGTTCTGGAAACCACCGCCGGCATCGATAGCGCTGGTCAGGCCCAGGCGATTGAGTTCGCGCATGAATTGGCGGGTGGAGTTGACCTGGTATTCCAGCGGCAGTTTCGGGCCTTTGGCCAAGGTCGAATACAAAATCATCGCGTTGGGCCGCGCCACCAGCATCCCGGTGGGGTTGCCGTTGCTGTCACGTACGATCTCGCCGCCCGGTGGGTTCGGCGTGTCCTTGGTGTAGCCGGCCACGCGCAGCGCCGCACGGTTGAGCAAGGCGCGGTCGTACAGGTGCAGCACGAACACCGGCGTATCCGGCGCGGCCTGGTTGAGTTCTTCCAGGGTGGGCATGCGTTTTTCGGCGAACTGGAATTCGTTCCAGCCGCCGACCACGCGCACCCATTGCGGCGTGGGGGTACGGTCGGCCTGGTCCTTGAGCATGCGCAAGGCATCGGCCAGGGACGGCACACCCTCCCAGCGCAGTTCGAGGTTGTAGTTCAGCCCGCCACGGATCAGGTGCAGGTGCGAGTCGTTTAGGCCGGGGATGACGGTGCGTCCCTTGAGGTCGATCACCTGGGTGCCGTTGCCGCGCAGGGCCATGGCCTCACCGTCAGTGCCGACAGCGACGAAGCGCCCGTCGCGGATGGCGACGGCGCTGGCGCGTGGGTTTTCCCGGTCCACAGTGTGGAACTGGCCATTGAACAGAATCAGATCGGCGTTCATAGGGTTTCCTTTACAGAGGCTTCAAGCCAGGGAGCGAACAGGCGGGTGGCTGCCGGCATCAGCAGGTACACCACCAACAGCACGATGGTGAGGGTGACCAAAAAGGTCGAGACCACGTAGTTGGACAAAAACGGATGCAGCCGCAGGATCGGCCCCCAGATAAAGGGCAGCAGCAAGGTTTGCGGCAGGATCACAAGCAGGCTGACCACCGCCTGCTTCCAGCGCGGCGGCTTGGCGGCGCCGTCGGCCTGAGGGGCGAACCAGAACTCATTGGCGCCGCCGATTTCAGTCTGATCGCCGTCAGCCAGCATCGGCGCGGCTTCGTCGATCAGGGCCTGGCGTTGCGGGGAGTCGAGCCACAGTTCCAGGGCATCGGTGGAGCTATAGCGCAATACGCAGGTGAACAGGGCCGTGCCGTTTTGCTGGCTGCGCACCACGTCGACGCCCAGGTGGCCGGGGCGTTCGCCAGCGATACGCACGATGCGGCGTAGCCAGGCTTCGTACTCGGTTTCACGGCCGGGCTTGACCCGGTGCTTGACGACCAGCGTGACGACTTCGTCAGAGCTGGTTTTAGGTGTTGGGTCCATGATTGGGTGACTCCCCCGCAGGATTGAGCGATGGGAGGAGTTTGCCGGGCCGGGGGTACTGGGAATTGGATGTATGTGCTGTCTGGGTTTCTGTGGGAGGAGATCACCGACAGTCACTTGGCAGTCAGCTCGCCGCCATATGCTCGGCAATCCGCCCGCGTAGCCAGCGCTCCGCCGGGTCATTGTCATGCACCCCGCTCCAGACCATCGACAGCTCCGCCGCATCAATCGCAAACGGCGGATCCTCGGCCCGCAAGCGGGTGCCTTCGGTCAACGCGCACGCTGCGTAGTCCGGCACGGTCGCGATGATCTGTGTACCCGCCAGCAACGCGCGCAACCCGCTGAACTGCGGCACCGCCAGCACCACCCGCCGCGAGCGACCGATGCGCGCCAGGTCCAAATCGATATTGCCGCTCAAGTCCCCTGAAAACGACACCATTGCATGGGGCCTGGCGCAGTAGTCATCCAGAGTCAGCGGCGCCTCACCGTCATCCCCGCGCAACACCTTGCAGGGAATATCCCGCAGTTTCTTGCGCTTGGCATTGGCCGGCAGTTCGGTGGTGTAGCTCACCCCGACCGAAATTTCGCCGCTGGCCAGCAGCGATGACATCAACAGGTAATTGGCCCGGCGCACCACCACGATGATGCCCGGGGCCTCCTCGCGCAATTGGCTGAGCAACGCGGGAAACAGCCCGAACTCGGCGTCATCGGACAGGCCAATGCGAAACACCGCGCAACTGGTGGAAGGGTCGAAATCCTTGGCGCGGCTGACGGCGCCGGAGATGGTGTCCATGGCCGGTTGCAG
Organism: Pseudomonas sp. GZJR-8; assembly: GCF_002916705.1. Classification (NCBI taxonomy): domain Bacteria; kingdom Pseudomonadati; phylum Pseudomonadota; class Gammaproteobacteria; order Pseudomonadales; family Pseudomonadaceae; genus Pseudomonas; species Pseudomonas sp. GZJR-8. The sequence continues at coordinate 358,741 of NZ_JXSI01000005.1, forward strand.
CTCCTTGAGTATTGCCACCGCACGTGGCGTGGGCTCCATGCCGCGACCGTTGCGCAGCAACAACGGGTCGTCGAACAAATCGCGCAGACGGCCCAGCGCCGCGCTGACCGCCGGTTGGCCCATGAAGAGCTTCTCGGCGACCCGGGTCAGGTTTTTTTCGAACATCAGGGCCTCGAAAATCACCAGCAGGTTCATATCGACGCGACGCAGGTCGTTGCGGTTCATGGCGGTATCCAGACAATTTGCAGAGGGCAAGCAAAGCATGCCCCGCACGCCTGCGATTGCATAGCCGTGCTGTCTTTTATGCGACGGCACCTGGCGAAATTAACAACGATTAACTCGTCAGCCAGGCGGCCCGGCAACAAGATAAGCCGCGTCTACACTGCATCCATTCACGGGAACGCTCCCATCGACTGCGGATATTTGTCATGGCCCGACTTGAGCAATATGCCCCTCGTTTGTCCGCCACCGGTGGCCTGTGCCCCCGGCGCGAGCGCATCGCCAAGCAATTGATCCTCGCCAATCTCGGCGAAAGCCTGGCCATCGCCGACCTGGCCCAGGCCTGCGCCTTGTCGCGCAGCCATTTCTCCCGCGCCTTCAAATGCACCACCGGGGTGTCGCCCCAGGAATGGATTCGCCAGCAGCGGATTCTGCGGGCCAAGGAATTGATCACCGGTTCGTCCTTGAGCCTCACGCAAATCAGCCTGGAATGCGGATTCTGCGACCAGGCGCACTTCTGCCATATGTTCACGCGCAGCGAAGGTGTGAACCCGATGACCTGGCGAAATCACCACTCGCGTCCCAAACCTGACGTGATCGCCGCCTAGTGGTCGTGACGCAGCTGGAATATGCTGGCCCAACCCCTACTCCATAACCTGGGCAACCATGACAGACCTGAGCGACCAGGCCGTGCACTTCGGCCCCTACTGCATCCACCCGCGCCAGCGCCTGGTGCTGGAGGCCGGTCGCCCGTTGCGCCTGGGGCGGCGGGCGGTGGATATCCTGCTGATCCTGCTGGAGCAAGCCGGCAATGTGGTGAGCAAGCAGGAGCTGATCGCGCGGGTCTGGCCCACAAGCGTGGTGGAAGACGGCAACCTGCGGGTACACATGGCGGCGTTGCGCAAGGCGCTGGGTGACGGCCAGGCCGGGCAGCGCTATATCGTCACAGTCGCCCAGCGCGGCTACAGCTTTGTTGCGCCACTGAGCATCGAACCGATGACGCTACCCACTGACGGCGCCCCCCAGCGCCCGCGCCATAACCTGCCGCTGCGACGCACGCGAATGATCGGCCGCCAGGCCCTGATCGACGCGCTGGTGCAGCAACTGCCGCAGCAACGCTTCATCACCCTGACCGGCGCCGGTGGCATCGGCAAGACCACCGTGGCCCTGCGTGTCGCCGAATTGCTGATCGGGCATTACCGCGATGGGATTCATCTGCTGGACCTGGCGCCGCTGAGCGCCGCATCGATGATCCTGCCCAATCTCGCCGCCCTGCTCGGCCTCACTCCCGGCGAAAATGCGCCACTGGTCAGCTTCGCCCGCAGCCTGCAGGCGCGCCAGATGCTGCTGGTGATCGATAATTGCGAACACCTGCTCGACGACATTGCCCTGATCAGCGAAACCCTGTTGCGCCATGCGCCGCACCTGCACATTCTCAGCACCAGCCGCGAAGCCCTGCGCGCCGAGGGTGAACATGTACAACGCCTCGAACCGCTGGCCTGCCCGCCCGCCACCGGCAACCGTGCCCAGGCCCTGGGTTACCCGGCCATGCAGTTGCTGATCGAGCGGGCGATGTCTCATCAGGACAGCTTTGCCCTCAGCGAAGCCGAACTGCCGTTGGCAATCGATATTTGTCAGCGCCTGGACGGCATTCCCCTGGCGATCGAACTGGTCGCCGCGCAGATCGAACGCTTTGGCTTGCAGGGGCTGCTGGTGCAGATGGAGGACAACTTCCGTCTGCTGACCCGCGGGCGACGCAGTGCCCTGCCCCGCCAGCAAACCCTGCGAGCTACGCTCGACTGGAGTTTTGACCTGCTCACCGAATGCGAAAAAATCTGCCTGCGCCGGCTCGCGGTGTTTCGCGGTGGTTTCAGCCTGGTCAGCGCGGCGGCGGTGATCGCCGGGGAAAACATTGCCCCTTCCCAGGTGCTGGGCTCCATCACGCAACTGGTGGCCAAGTCGCTGTTGAACGTGGAAGCCAGCGATGACGAGATGGTTTATCGCCTGCTGGATATTACCCGCACCTATGCCCTGGAAAAGCTCAGCCAGGCCGGCGAGCTGCACGCCACTCGCGAACGCCACGCCGCCAGGTGCCTGGCGCTGATGGAACAGGCGCAAGGCGACTGGGAACTGATCGCCACGCAGCCCTGGCTCGACCGTTACGCACCGCTGCGCGAGGACGTGCGCGCCGCACTCGACTGGAGCTTTACCGAGGAAAACGAGCACCTGTTGGCCATTCGCCTGACGGTCAGTGCGATGCCGCTGTGGCAGGAGCTGTCGTTACTGCGCGAGCACGGCGGTTATGTGCACAAGGCGCTGGCGCTGATTGATCAGGTCAAGGCCCCTTGCACCCAATTGACCCTGCAATTGCAGTTGGCTTTGGGCAGTCTTTCGTACCATGCCTTGGGCCCCGCGCCCCAGACCGTCGCAGCCTTCGTGGGTGCCGCACGCCTGGCCGAAATGAATCAGGACCTGGCCGGCCAGTTGCGTGCGGTCTCAGGCCATATGGCCGTGAACCTGTGTGCCGGACGCTATGCCGAGGCGCTGGAGCAAAGCGTACAGTTCGAGCGCCTCGACCCGCGCACCGAACCGCTGCTGGGCCTCAGCGTCCAACGCTTGCGCGCGCTGGGCCAGCACTACATGGGCAATCAGCCGCTTGCTCGTCACCATGCCGAGCAGGTGCTGCAGCGCATGACCCACAGTGGCCACGTGAACCGCTTCGCCCATGGCGTGGGCGTGCAGTACGACCAAAACGTCGCGTCCCTGACCATCTTGGCGAGAATTCTGTGGCTACAAGGCTTTCCCGAGCGCGCCTGGCGCACCGCCAGCCAGGCGCTGGAGCTGGCGCTGCAGATCAATCACGGCACATCGATTTGCTACACCCTGGCGTTGGCCAGCGTGGTAATCGCCCGCTACAACGGCGCCGAAGACGACGCACACGCGTTGCAAACGCTGCTGCTGGAGCAATCCCACAAGCATTCAGTGCAACTGTTCCAGACCTGGGCCGGGCATTACGCCGGCATCCTGGGTGACAACCATTTGCAGGGTCTGGGACTGATCGAGGATACCTTGATCACACTCGGCTCCCGTGAAGCCGACGCGGCCGCCATCGAAAGGGCACACAGTGGCGCTGCCGGCTGGTGCGCCGCGGAAATTCTGCGGGTGCGCGCCGAACAGTTGGCGCGTCAAGGTGATATGCGCGTCGCTGAAGCCCTCTTGCTCCAGGCCCTTGGCCTGGCGCGCCAGCAAGGCGCGCTCGCCTGGGAGCTGCGATGTGCGCACTCCCTGGCGCAACTGTGGCAACAGCAAGGGCGCAGCCTGGCTGCCAGGAACCTGCTGAGCCCGATCCACGCGCAATTTACCGAAGGCTTCGCTACCCAGGACTTAATGCGCGTGCGCGGCCTGCTCGACCAGTTGCAAGACAAACGGCCGGCCTGAAAACGCATCCAGGCAGTCTCCATAACCTTGCTGCAACCGCTGCACCTGGTCCGGATCACGCAATTGTGCCAAAGCATAGCTGCGCACGCAGTTGAGCAACCGGTAGCGCCGCGGGCCAAACCCAGGCTCGATGACCAGCAGCGAGGTATTGACCAGACGCGCCAACAGATAAGTCAGGTCGGCGTGCTCAAGCTCGGTACCGCGTACCATCTCACTCAACGTGGGCAAGCTCACCGCCATCTTGAACAAGCCCAACTGCAAGAACAGCCAGCACTGCGGCAGGCTCAGACGCTCGTAGCTCCAATCCAGGGCAGCGGTGATTGAACGATGGTGCTCTACCGCTGTGCGGCGACCGCGCGTCAGCCCCTGCAGGCCGCTGCGCAACTGCTGCTGCACTGCGCCGATGCCCAGCGCATCGACCTGGGCGGCCGCCAGTTCGAGGGCCAATGGGATACCGTCCAGGCGTCGACAAATATCGCGCAACGGCGCCAGGTCCTGCGGCCGCAACACAAAATCCTGCTGGCTGGCGCGGGCGCGGGCGACAAACAGCTGCACTGCGGGCCACGCCATGGCCTGCTCGATACTGCGGCACACCGACAGTGAAGGCAGTGCCAGCGCAGGTACACGCAACACCCACTCGCCGGGCGCCAGCAAGGGTTCGCGGCTGCTGATCAGGATACTCACCTCGGGCGCTCTTTCGCGCAGTGTGCGCACCAGCTTTCGACAGGCGCCGAGCAACAGGTCGGCACCGTCGAGCACCAGTAGCAGTTGGCGCGAGGCCAACTGGCGAGACACCTCATCGAGGCTGTCAGTGGGATTGAACTGCATGACCGTGGCAACGCTGGCAAGCAGTTCGCCAAGGGTTTGCATCTGGGTCAGGTCGAGCCACCACACCCCGTCGCGATAGCGCGACAACACGCGTTCGGCCAGGACCAGGGCCAGCGTACTTTTGCCGACGCCGGCCACACCGGTGAGGGTCAGCAAGCGTTGCCCGGACAAGCGCCGCGCCAGCAGGCTCACCAGCTCTTCGCGACCGAACACCGGGCTGAGCCGGGCAGCCAGGTTATGCGCGGCCGGCAGCGTCGGCACAGTGGCTTGCACGGGGCCAATGAAGCAATAACCACGCTGGGGGTGATTGAGGATCAGGCGTTGTCCGTCCAGCGCCCGGCGCAACGCGGCAATATGCACGCGCAGGTTATTGTCTTCGACGACGCTGTTGGGCCAGACCCGTTCGATCAAGGTGGCCTTGCTGATGAACTGCCCCGGCGCTTCCAGCAGTACCGTAAGAATATCCAACGCACGCCCGCCCAACGGCACCGGCCAGCCAGACTTGCTGACTAGGCGCTGTTGCCGATGAAAGGTGTAGGGGCCGAAGCTCAGCGTCGCAGAATCTTGCATGTCCGTAACTGCGCTGAAACACCCGTGCTTGAGTGCCTGCGCATCCTTTTCCATGGGCTCGGCCCTATCTTGCCAGCTAGCGATGACAGGACAATGCTGGCACGGGGAGCGATACGGACAATCGAGTGCCTCAGACGGACATTGTGTCGTTAACTGAACTGTTGTCGGTATTGGGTCGGGTTCAGGCCCAGTTTTTCACTGAACAGAAAGCGCATATGCCGCACGCTACCAAAGCCTGCGTGGAACGCCACGGTCTTGAGCGGCAGGTCGGTGGTTTCCAGCAGTTGCCGGGCACGGTCGATGCGCGCGCCCTGCAAGAACGCCATGGGCGTCATCTGCACGTCCTTGGCGAACAGTCGCGCAAAATGGCGTGCACTCATGCCGGCCAGTTCGGCCATGGACTCGATGGTAAACGGCTGATCAAGATGCGCCAGCACGTGGTTCTGCACGCGGGTGATCGCGGTTTCCTGCGGCGCTACCGCAGCCGTCATGGGGCTGAACTGGGCCTGGCCACCCTGGCGCTTCATCACCACCAGCAAGACTTTGGCCACATCCACCGCCACTTGCTTGCCATGGTCCTGGGCAACCACCGACAGGGCCAGGTCGATACCCGCAGTGACGCCGCCGGAGGTAATCAGGCGCCCGTCCTGCAAGTAAATGCGATCGGTCTCGACGATGGCGCTGGGAAAGGCCTTGATCAAGCGCTCTGTGTAGTGCCAGTGGGTCGTCACGCGGCGCGCGTCAAGCAGGCCTGCATGGCCGAGCACAAAGGCCCCGGTGCAGATCGAGCCGAAACGCCGGGCACGCGGCGCGGCGGCCTTCAGCCAAGGCAGCAACGCGGGATGGCATTCGTTATAGGCACCTGGGCCACCCGGCACCAGCAGCAGGTCATAAGCCGCCTGAGCCTGTTCCAACAGTAGATCGGTCTGGACCACCACACCATTGGATGCCCGCAACGGACCAGGCTCCGTGCCAATGGTCAGGATCTGGTAGTGATCGGCCGCCGGAAGGTAGCGGTTGGCAATCGAAAACACTTCAAGCGGCCCGGCCATGTCAAGCAGCAGGAAGTCCGGGAACAGCGCCATGGCCACGGTTTTCATAAGCGGGAAATGTCCATCGAGAAGGAGTGCGACGGGCATTATGGCACGACTTTTACTGTCAACCTGAAGTTGACAGTAATTCTATTTCCACCTTCTTAATCAATCTTTTGTTAACCATTAACCTTCTTCTCAACGCAAGCGCCCTGCATCTCGCAGCCTGCGCTCACTTGAGGACTGGACCATGCTGACCCTTCGCAAAGCTTCCGAACGCGGCGCCGCCAATCACGGTTGGTTGAAGTCGTTCCACACCTTCTCTTTCGCCAACTACTGGAACCCTAAGGAGCAGGGGTTTTCCGACCTGCTGGTGATCAATGATGACCGTGTCGCCGCGGGTAAAGGCTTCGGCCAGCACCCCCACCGCGACATGGAGATCTTCTCCTATGTGCTTGAAGGCGCACTGGAGCACAAGGACACCCTGGGCACTGGTTCGGTGATTCGCCCCGGCGATGTGCAACTGATGAGCGCCGGCAGCGGCGTGGCCCACAGCGAGTTCAACCACAGCCAGCGCCTTGGTGTGCATTTCCTGCAAATCTGGATCGTGCCCAACGAAGCCGGCGCCAAGCCACGCTATCAGCAGGAGCACTTCAGTGAAGCGCAAAAACGTGGGCGCTTGCAGTTGATCATCTCGCCGGACGGCGCCAACGGTTCGCTGAAAGTGCGTCAGGACGCGCGGGTGTATGCCGGGCTGTTCGACGCTGACGAAAGTACCCGCCTGGAGCTGGCACCGGATCGCTACGCCTACGTCCATGTGGCACGCGGCAGCGTTGAACTCAATGGTCAGCGCTTGCAGGAAGGCGACGGTGTGCGAGTGCGGGACGAGCGCCAGATCCGCCTGAGCCATGGCGAAGACGCCGAAGTGCTGGTGTTTGACCTGCGCCCCAACGAACTGCCGCAGATGCCATGACGGTCACGGTGATGGCCCCGTAAGCGGGACCATCGCTGGCATCGATAGTCACCATCAGCGCAATGAAGTTCTCTTAAAACATGCAGCGCGTAACATCAAACCCATGCCAAACGGCACCCAACTAAAGCACTCGGAGCACACCATCATGAAACGCCAAATCCTGCTTAGCCTCGCTTTCTCGGTACTCGCTGCAAACGCTTTTGCCCACCCGGTAGTCGCTGAAGGCGGTGCCGACCGGCTGATGGAAACTCGTGTTGCCGAAGGCGGCGCGGATCGCTTGCAGGAACGTGGTCTGGCCGAAGGCGGTGCTGACCGCTTGCAGGAACGTGGTCTGGCCGAAGGCAGTGCTGACCGCTTGCAGGAACGTGGTCTGGCCGAAGGTGGTGCTGACCGCTTGCAGGAACGTGGCTTGGCCGAAGGTGGTGCCGAGCGTCTGCTGAGCTCCCACGTATAACCCCGCGCTGTTTGCGGGATACCCCAAACCGGCCTGATCAGCCGGTTTTTTCGTCTGCGATTTGCTCGGCTGTCAGGTCGCCTCCGGGGGAAGTCGAATCGTCGCACCGCCCCTTCCACATTTGAGTCAGCCCTGGACGATCAGGAATTTCTTGCGATACGCCGCCGGCAACATACCCACCCGCTGCTGAAACAGGCGCCGAAACGAATTGCTGTCTTCATAGCCAACGGCATAGGTAATGCTGTCGAGCGTCATGCGCGTTGACTCAAGCATCTGCTTGGCCCGTTCCAGACGCAGGGTTTGCAGGTAGCCGATTGGCGTATGACCGGTGGCGTCCTTGAAGCGGCGCTTGAAATTACGCACGCCAAAGCCGAAGCGCCGGGCCACCTCGTCGATCACCAATGACTCGGTAAAGTGCTGCTCCAACCAGTGCTGTACGCGCAGAATCTCGCTATCCCCGTGGCTTTTGGGCAACGACCACATGGCATACACCGACTGTTCGGTGCGCCCGGTATCGATCAGCAAATATTTGCCGCAGGTATAAGCCAGTTCCGCAGAACCGAAGCGGCGGATCAGGTGCAGCATCAAATCCATCGCCGCCGTGGCGCCACCGCAGGTAATCAAGCGGTTTTCTTCGCAGAGGATCTGCCCCTCATCCAGACAGACCTGGGCATAGCGACGACGGAAGAACTTGGTAAACGCCCAATGGGTGGTGGCGCGCAAGCCCTGCAACAGGCCCGTTTCGGCCAAGAGAAACGCGGCCGTGCACATCGAGGCCAGCACTGCGCCACGACCATGCTGCTCACGCAACCAAGCGCCGTAAGCGGCAAACGTCGGCAAGACTTCCTTGAGGGTAAACAGAAAGCCTGGGATCAATACCAGGTCGGTCCGGGCCACCTGCGCCACGCTGCAATCCACCTCCAGGCGCTGGCCGCCCCATGTCACCACCGCCTGCCCATCCAGGGAAGCCAGCACCACCTCAAAGCACGGGCTATCCGCAAACAGGTTGGCCGCACTGAGTACTTCCATGGCAAGGGTGGCATTGGCGGCGGAACATCGGTCAGCCAGAAGCAAGGTAATGTGCATTTAAAAACCAGTTTGCGCTTTTCGCATGAAATAAGTCATTTGCGCACCTACCTTATCCGATTCCTCGCCTTTACAGTGCGGTCATTGTTCAACTGTCTGGCGTCTTTTCATGAATCTCTGGTTTCGATTACTGCACATGCTGTTGCGTCGCCCCTGGCGCAAACCGGTCCACGGCCTGGCCATTACGGTGGTGCGCATGAGGGTTTGGCCGTTGGACCTGGATCTGAACCGGCATGTCACCAATGGTCGTTATTTCACCCTGGCAGATGTGGCGCGCATGGATTTTGTGTTGCGCACGGGTGCCTTTCGCGTAGCGCTGCGCCACAAGGCAGTGCCGATCGTAGGCGATACCTGGGGCAAGTTTCGCCGCGAGTTGAAGCTGTTCGAGGTATTTGAAGTGCACACCCGAATGCTCGGCTGGGACCACAAGTGGAGCCTGATGGAGCACCGCTTCGTCAGCCATGGCCGAGTGATTGGCGTGGTGGTGATCCGTGGAGTGTTCCGCGGCGCCAAGGGCAACGTGCCGCCGTCGGATTTCGTGCGCGAACTGGGTCTGGAAGAGACTTCGCCGCCTATGCCCCAATGGCTCAGCGACTGGGCGCGCAGTTGCGATCAGATGAGTGCGCAACTGCGGGCAGAGGAGCAAGATTGAAAAACCCTAGCTTTTCGGCTTCAGCTTCTTCAAGTTGGCTTGACCATCCTCTCTGGCAACGTACAAGAAACTCTTGCCTTCCTGCACTTTGAACAGCACCTTCATGCCGGCCAGCCTCTCCAGGTCCTTGCGTGCGGTGTTTTCCGAAATGTCATAGTCGTGCGTGAGTTCCTTGGGCGTAAAGATGCGCCCAGGGTGGTGGAGCACTTTTTTCAAGAAATGCCCTTGTCGGTAATTCAGCTCAGCCTGCAATCCAAGCGTACCCAGCCAGCCCATCAGTTCCACGGCTTCTTTACGTTTGCTTTCAAAGTACGCCATGAATTCGTTAATGGCGCGCTCGATAACCCTTAATTGATAAATGACGAAATAGGTCAAATCAAAAGCGTCGGTTTCCGTATGAACATATGAGCGCCCATATTGCATGGGTGCCTCCTTGAGCAGTGTGCTGATGGAGATGTACTCAAAGGGCCAGTAACCGCTTTTGAGCATGAACCAGTAAAATAAACACCGCGCAGTGCGCCCGTTGCCGTCCCTGAATGGGTGCTCATAACCGAGCATGAAGTGCAGGATGATCGCCTTCACCACGGGATGGATAAAATGCCTGCCGGCTTGGCCGTCATGTCGGTCATTTGCAAACCGGCAAAGCGCTTCGAGCCTGTCCGGCAGCAGCGCTGCCTGAGGAGGTTGGTGAACGACTTCTCCCGCAGCCCCGCCCACAAAAATATCGTCAGCGATTCTAAGCTGCCCAGGATGAGCGTCGCCCTCTTCAATCCCCGCCGTAGCGATGCCGTGAAACTCGCAGATCAGCGCGATAGAGAGGTTTGCATCCTTGCTGTATTTGGCCCGCTTCATCAGATGATAGTTGTTCAGGATCATCCGCTCATCGTCATTCTGCGGCGTGCGCTCCTTGGCCAACATGTCCTTGGCGATCTTGCGAGTGGTAGCAGCGCCTTCCAACTGGGCACTGGAGATTGCCTCCTCCATCATCAATGAATCGACCAGATACTGAGTGTTGTCGCGGTATTGAGGAGAGGAAGCAGTCGCCCCTCCTAGCCTGGACGTGACTGACTCCACGGCATGAATCACCGCGTCGCAAAAATCAGTGGTGTACAGGAAAAAAGGCCTGCCGCATTCACTGCGCAGCTCCAAGGTTTTGCTCGCACACGCACGGGACATTTTGATAGCGGCCCACGCTGCCTCTTTGTTGAGGCCCGGTGCGGGATAACGGCGAAACTCATCCCAGTGCAAATACCTACCTTTGTCGTCGATCGCCTTGAAAGTGCGAGCCAGCTCGAAAATTTCCAGGCCGTGGCGTTTTAATAACACCTCGAAATCAACCGGTTTCTGGATCTTAGCCATGGCCGAAACTCAATTTATTAAAATTGAGTTGATCGTTGCGTACGGACCTGAAGGTGTCAAGGTCTACCGCGCAGTCATGTCTCGCGCTTGACCTTCAAATGCCGCGCATACCAAGGCCGCCGCGGTACGCGTTTGAACAACCCCTTGAGCAGGTCCTCATCGGCGCCGAAGGTAATACGCAGGGCCAGTTTCATGATTTCCGGGTCCATTTCCATCGAGCGACCCTGCTGCAAGCCCGGCGTGGTGCTGCAACCGTGGGTGTCCGGGCCCAGCCAGGGGTCGCCCACTTCAACCCAACGCCCCGGCGCAAACCAGGCCACACCGTTGACTTCAAGGCGACGCACTTCGCCCGGGTTGAAACGCTCGTGGGCGCGGAACCAGTCTTCGATACGGTCATCGATCCAGCCGTGGAAGTGCCAGAACACCGGATTGACGTGGGATGAAAACGGATCGCCAAGAAAGTCATTCTCCGGCGCATACCAGCGTGCCGAGAAGTCTGCTGGGTCACGGGCGAACGGCACAGGTGCGCCGTTGGACGGGTCGCGGGGCACCGAGGCCCAGCGCATGTGCAGCCAGTCGTGCAGGCCCAGCTCCATCTCCGAGCCCAACTGGCCCAGTGTCAACTTGGCCAGGTAGCGCGGGTCGCGGTATTGGGATTCCCAGACCTGGAAGTTGCTGTGGTAGGTCTCGGCCGCCTTGATATCACTGACCCACTGGGTGTAGTCGGCGTCGTCCGGCGCCGACCAACAGGGCGGCAGCGCGAAGCCGTCGTGGTTGTCGAAGTAGCGCACAAAGCCCAGGCGATCACGCTCCAGCGCCGGTTGCGGCGCGGGGAATTGCGGCCACGACGGCAGGCCTTGCATGGAGCGCGCAGTACCGAGCATATGCCGGTGCATGAAGAAGAAGTCGATGCCCGAGCCATTGCGATCCTTGCGTTTGCCGCGGGCATCGCGCTCCTGGCCACGGGGCCCCGGTTGCCAGCCGATGCCACGCAGGGCCTCGCGTTTTTCTTCGGAGAGCTTGTGCCACTGGTCACGCGTGGCGTGCCACAGTTGGTGAAACAGGCGATGTTCGGGAGAAACCAGCCAGGCCAGCAACGTGGGATTCAGACCGATGCGTTGTCGTGCCTCGGGGAACAGCTGTTTGTGCGCGATGAAACGATTGTCGCGCTCGATCAACGCCAGGGGGCGATCGAGGTCGAGGATTTGCCCGCTGAGCGTGGCGCTGCCGGCATTGCCGAAGTCGGCCCAGACTTCATCCAGGGTCATCTTGAACTCATAGGTCGGCACACCGCCGACTGAGTCGCGGTCGATCAACCGCCAATAGAGCACGGCTCCCTCGCCCGTCAGCAGGTCGCCCAAGACTCGATAGCGTGGCTCGCCGTCGGCACGCAGGTTCTCGGCGGTGTCCAGGTAACCCCGCAGCCCCCGGCCACGAGGGGCGATGTCGAGCAGCAGCTCCAGGCCGTGCAACGGCAAACCCGCAAGGCCGGCATCGCGCCCTGCCAGGCGCAGGCTCCAGACGCCGCGCAGGGTGTTCGCCAGGTGCTGGCCCTGGGTGTCGGCCAGGTCCACCGTGGCTTCGCCGGGGGTGATGGGGAATTCTTCTTCCCGCGTCAGCTCGCGATGGGCATAAAAGGCCGCCGGCACGGCCGCGCCGGTCAGCGCCAGGCCTGCGATGAACCCACGTCGAGAGATTGTCATTGGCTACCTTAGGAAACGGCTTGATCAGAGCTAGAACGTTTGCAGCCCGCTGAAATTTACCGTCGCGCCAGCGCCGCCTAAATTTCCCCCGCCAGCGCTCGTTCTTCCCTGATAGCAAAGGCCGCAACTGACTGAGATGGCAATGACAAAATCACGTTCGAAAAAGGCGTTGTATATCGGCCTGCCGTTGGCCCTGGCTATCGGCGCCGGGGCCGGCTTTCTGGTCTGGGACCAATGGTTCAAGGGCAACGCCGGATACCCGCTGGAGGTGATCAAGCAGGCCAATGAAATGCAGGATCGCCTGTTGTCGTTCGACAGCCACATCACCCTGCCCCTGGATTTCGGTACGGCAGGCAATGAAGCCGACAAGGATGGCAGCGGCCAGTTCGACCTGGCCAAGGCGGCGCGGGGCCGATTGTCGGGTGCCGCACTGACGATCTTCGGCTGGCCGGAGATCTGGAACGGCGACAACGCCCCGCACAAGCCCACCGACGGTTTTGTCGAAGAGGCCCGCCACGAGCAGGAGGTGCGCTACAAGATCATCTCCGGCATGGTGCGCGACTTTCCCAACCAGGTGGGCATCGCCTACACCCCGGACGATATGCGGCGCCTGCACGGCGAAGGCAAGTTCGCGATCTTTATCAGCATGCTCAACGCCTACCCGCTGGGCAACGACCTCAACCAGCTGGACCTGTGGGCTGCACGCGGCATGCGCATGTTCGGGTTCAGCTACATCGGCAACAACGCCTGGTCCGACTCTTCGCGCCCGCTGCCGTTTTTCAATGACTCGCCCGACGCCCTTGAAGGCCTGTCGCCGATCGGCCGGCAGGCGGTGCATCGCCTGAATGACCTGGGCGTGATCATCGATGTGTCGCAGATGTCGACCAAGGCCCTGGAACAAGTCGCGCAGTTGAGCCGCACGCCGATAGTGGCATCCCACTCGGCGCCTCGGGCGTCGGTGGATATCCCGCGCAACCTCAGCGACAAAGAACTGCAACTGATCAAGAACAGCGGCGGCGTGGTGCAGGTGGTGGGCTTCCCCGCGTACCTGCGCCCCTTGAGCCAGCCGACCCAGGACAAGCTCAACACCCTGCGCGCACGCTTCGACCTGCCACCACTGCCCAACCTGGCCATGGCCTTGATGCCCGGCGATGCAATCATTGCCGCCTGGCCCGAGCAACGCTTCGGCGAGTATGCCGGCGCGCTGTACGCCATCCTTGAAGAAGAACCCAAGGCCACCCTCAAGGACCTGGGAGACGCCATCGACTACACCGTGCGCAAGATCGGCATTGATCACGTCGGCATCGCTTCGGACTTCAACGACGGCGGTGGTTTGCAGGGCTGGGAGAACGTTGGCGAAGTACGCAACGTCACCGCCGAATTGATCCAGCGCGGCTACTCCGAAGCCGATATTGCCAAACTGTGGGGCGGCAACTTCCTGCGGGTGTGGGACCAGGTACAAAAAGCCGCCAAACCATTGGCCAATCGCTAACCAGCACGAAGTAAGTCCATGACCGACCGCCGTACATTTCTCAAGCAGGCCGGCGTCTTTGCCGCGAGCCTGCCACTGGGCGCCGCACTGCTGCCCGAGGCACTGGCAGCCACTACAAACGACCCATGGACGGGACTCAAACAGCTGTTCAACCAGGACCCGGACTACCTGCACTTTTCCAACTTCCTGGTGGCCTCGCACCCCAAGCCGGTGCGCGAAGCCATTGAACGCTACCGCCAGCAGATCGATCGCAACCCCGGGCTGGCCATGGACTGGGACCTGCAGGAAACCTGGAAGCGCGAAGGCCAGGTGCGCGAGTGGGCCGGCCGCTATTTGAAGGCCAAACCCGCACAGATCGCCCTCACCGGTAGCACATCCGACGGGCTGGCGATGATTTACGGCGGGATCAAGGTGCGCGCCGACCAGGAAATCCTCACCACCGTGCACGAGCACTATGCCACCGAGTTCAGCCTTGATTTCAGAGTGCGCAAGGAGCAAACCCAGGTTCGTAAAATACGCCTGTTCGAAAATGCCAATCGAGTATCGGCCGACGAGGTGCTGAGCAATATCCAGCGCAATATCCGCCCCAACACACGCGTATTGGGCATGACGTGGGTGCAGTCGGGCAGCGGCGTGAAATTGCCCATCGGCGAGATCGGCAAGCTGGTGGACGAACACAACCGCAACCGCGACGAGCCGGACCGCATTCTCTATGTGGTCGACGGCGTGCACGGCTTCGGCGTCGAGAACCTCGACTTCCCGGACATGCACTGCGACTTCTTTATATCAGGCACCCACAAGTGGATGTTCGGCCCGCGCGGCACCGGCCTGGTGTGCGCCCGCGAGACCGAAAACAAATACGTCACACCGATGATACCGACCTTCTCGGAAGACAAGGACTTCGCCACGACCATGACACCCGGTGGCTACCACGCCTTCGAACATCGCTGGGCCGCCGACGAAGCCTTCAAGTTGCACCTGCAGTTGGGCAAGGCGCCGGTACAGGCACGCATCCATGCGCTCAATACCGAACTGAAAGACCAGTTGCTGGCTCACTCGCAGATCGAACTGGTCACACCACGCAGCCCCGAGCTGTCGGCGGGCTTCACCTTCTTTCGGGTCAAGGGCCAAAACAGCGATGCAGTTGCGGCCCACCTGATGAAAAACCGCGTGGTGGTGGACGCGGTAGACCGTGACGTCGGCCCGGTCATTCGTACCTCGCCCGGCCTGCTCAACAACTCGGCCGAGATCCAGCGCTTCATGACCTTGCTGAGCCAGCGGTTATGACCTTTTTCCCTTTGAACGAGATGCCCACATGACTCCATCCCGACTCAAACCCCTGACCGCCCTGGCGCTCACCGCCCTGTGTAGCGCCCTGCTGCCCAACCTGGCCCAGGCTGCCGCCCCGCAGCCGGGCAAGGTCTTCAAGGACTGCAAGGACTGCCCCGAGATGGTGGTGCTGCCCGCCGGCACCTTCACCATGGGCACCCCGGAAGATGAAGTGGGGCGCGAGCCCGATGAAGGCCCGATGCATGAGGTGACCTTCGCCAAGCCGTTCGCCATGAGCCGTTTCCACATCACCGCCGGCGAATGGGACAGTTACGTGCGCCAGACCGGCGTGAAGATCGCCAACGGCGACGACCGCCCCGGCCGCGAATGTATCGCCAGCAAGCCGCGCTACCCCCAGGGCCCACGCCAGCCGGCAGTGTGCATGGACATGGACGACATCAAGCAATACGTGAGTTGGTTGTCGAAGAAGACCGGACACACGTACCACATGGTCAGCGAAGCCCAGCGTGAATACGCCGCGCGCGCCGGTACCACCGGACCGTTCCCCTTTCCGTTCGACGAGGGCAAGGGCTACAGCATCGCCAAGCACGCCAACACCTACGGCCCGGCGGACGGCTATAGCTATTCGTCGCCGGTCGGCAGCTACCCGCCGAATGCGTTCGGGATGTATGACATGCACGGCAATGTGTATGAGCGGGTAGCCGATTGCGAGCACCCGAACTACGTCGGCGCACCGACTGATGGCAGTGCGTGGGTGGAGCCGAACTGTGAGGCTTATCAGATTCGCGGCAATGACTGGGGCGAGGCGCCGGTGTTTTCACGTTCGGGCAATCGCAACAACATCTATCCGCAGACGCGCGGCGACTGGATTGGGTTTCGGGTAGTGCGCGAGCTCTAAATTGTGGGAGGGGGCTTGCTCCCGATAGCGGTGTGTCAGTCCCCCATGCATTGACTGACATGCCCTCATCGGGAGCAAGCCCCCTCCCACATTTAGTTCCCATGCATCAGCAAGATTGTGCTCAGCCTTGCTTGGCCAACAGCTCCAAGCCCTCGTGCAGCGCCGGGAACAGGCTGTTATTGAAGTTGTTCCAGCGCAGTTCGAGGATAGTGTCCTCAGGCGAAATCTCTGTCTTGAGCACGTCGTGGAACACTTCACCGGAGTCGATACCGTTATCCACGTAATGGAACGATGCCCCAGTCAGGTACAGCGGCTCGCACGGCTGGGTCTGCCTGGTCGCCCAATCTACAACCACTTGCCCACGCGCACCGTACAACGCATTCCAGGTGGCATACGCCCCACGGCGCTCGTAAGGCGATTCGATGCGGGTGATGCCCGGATGAATGTTCATGATGCGCCGCGCAAACGGCGCGCCCGGACGCACCAACTCATCAAGAATCACCAGCAAACCGTCAAGTACCACGATGTCGGCCTTCAACTCCACCAGGGTGTCATGCAGGCGCCGCTCGAAATCCTGCTTGCCGGTGATATGTTCGGCGCTGCCCCGTGGCAGCCGGCGATAGGTGGATGGCACGCTCAGCAGCAGGTCATTGACCAACTTGCCCTGCACGCGCAAATCCGCCGGGTACAACCACTGGCGGCCCGGCTTGTAGGCGAAGCCATAGTCCGCTACCAACTGCTGGTCGCGCGGGTTTTGCTCATCGTCGTCATACACCACGCCCACCAGGTTGTAGACCTCGCCCAGCGGCGTGTCGTTGAGCGAGCCCACCAGAAACTCCAGCACCGACTTCATGTAGCGCTCGTGGTCCTTGTAGGCCACCGGCTGCCCGGCCTTGTCGGCAGCGGCATTTCTCAGGGACCAGACATACACCAGGTTCTTTTTCGTCATTTGTTTCGCTCTCGCTGAAAGGGCCACGCACAGCGTCGATACGCGTGCGCCTACACAACAAGAACGAACCAGGCCCCAGGCAATTTATCGCTCACTGCCACCGCCTGGCGCACCGAGCTAAATAGTCACGCCGATGCTTCGTTTGTCATGGGTAAGGGTCTGTGTGCCCAGCCCCCTCTTTTTCATTTCCCGGGAAGTATTTATGACCGACCCCAAGCGCGGCGCCTTCAAAGGTTTGCTCGCATTGCTCCGGCCCTTTCGCACCATTGTGACGGTCTCCGTCGCCCTCGGCATGGTCGGCGGCCTGGCCATCACCCTGCTGCTGGCAACCATCAACAATGCTCTGCATTCCGAGGGCGGCATGACACAGGGTGTGGTCCTGACCTTTGCCGCCTTGTGCGTGGTGGCGCTTATCAGTTCGATCATTTCCGACATCGGCACCAACTATGTCGGGCAACGGATCATTGCCGCCCTGCGCAAGGACCTGGGTGAAAAGGTGCTGTCAGCTCCGATCGGGCAGATCGAGCAGTATCGCTCCCACCGCCTGATCCCGGTGCTGACCCACGACGTGGACACCATCAGCGATTTTTCCTTTGCCTTCACACCCCTGGCCATCGCCGCCACCGTCACCCTGGGTTGCCTCGGTTACCTGGCTTACCTGTCGGTGCCGATGTTTCTGATGATGGTGGTCGCGATCATCGTCGGTAGCGCCGTGCAGTTCATTGCCGGCGGCAAAGGCATCCAGGGCTTCGACCTGGCCCGCAGCCACGAGGATGAATTGCAGCGCTATTACAATGCGATTGCCTCCGGCGCGAAGGAATTGCGCATGCACCGCCCGCGGCGGTTTCGCATGAACACCCATCGCATCCAGGAAACCGCTGACCGCATCAGCGACATCCAGGTGCGCTCGGTCAATATTTATATTCTGGCCAAGACCTTCGGCTCGATGCTGTTCTTCGTGGTCATCGGCCTGGCTTTGGCGATGCAGGCGTACAACCCCAACCCCGACCCTACGGTGATTACTGGCTTCGTGCTGGTGCTGTTGTACATGAAGGGGCCGCTGGAGCACCTGCTGGGTTACTTGCCGGTCGTGGGCAAGGCCAAGATTGCCTTTGGGCGCATCAGCGAATTGTCGGAGCGTTTTTCTTCGCCCGAGCCCCACTTGTTGATGGACGACAGTGAAGCGCCAAAGCCGCTGGTCAACAGCCTTGAACTGCGCGGCGTCAGCTACAGCCCACCAGCGGTAGAAGGCAGCCAGCCGTTCCATCTGGGGCCGATCAACCTCAGCATCAAGCAAGGCGATATCGTATTTATCGTCGGCGAAAACGGTAGCGGCAAGACCACCTTGATCAAGCTGCTGCTGGGCCTGTATCCGCCTCAGGCTGGCGAGATTGTGCTCAACGGCACAGCGGTGACCGACCCTGAACGCGACGATTATCGGCAGTTGTTCACTACGGTGTTTTCTGACTACTACCTGTTCGACGATTTGGTACAAGGCAGCGCCGCCCAGTCCCTGGACAGCGCGACCAAATACCTGGAACGCCTGGAAATCGCGCACAAGGTCAGCGTCAAGGATGGCGTGTTCAGCACCACCGACCTGTCCACCGGCCAACGCAAACGCCTGGCCCTGGTCAATGCCTGGCTGGAGGAGCGCCCGGTACTGGTGTTCGACGAATGGGCTGCCGACCAGGACCCGGCCTTTCGCCGCATCTTCTACACCGAGCTACTGCCGGACCTCAAACGCCTGGGCAAGACCATCATCGTGATCAGCCATGACGACCGTTATTTCGACATTGCCGACCAATTGGTGCGCCTGCGCGCCGGCCAGGTGGTGCATGAAATGGAGCCTGCATGATGCATCGGAATATTTTTTCCGGTTTTGCGAAGTAGGAACGTCTCACTAGTGGTAATGAGAACTAACCTCAATAAACACTTATAATTGCCCACTTAAAACACAGAAGAGAAAGCATCCATGCCAGCACGACTCGGTCTCAGCCCCCTGAGCAAAGCGCTATCCATGCGCCGGGCCCTGAACATCAACCTCTTGCCGAGTACCCTGGCGCTGGCTGTGTCGATGCCAATTGCAGGTTATGTGCAAGCCCAGGAGATCGAGCTGAATATTCCTGCACAGTCGCTGGGGAGCGCACTGCAGGAATTTGGCCGCCAGACCAATGTGCAAGTGCTGTACAGCCCGGGCGATGTACAGGGCAAGAACAGCCGCGCCGTCAAGGGCAAGATGCAGCCGCAGCAGGCCATTGACGCGTTGCTGGCTGGCAGCCAGACCACCTATAGCCTCAATGGCAATACCTTGACCGTTGCCGCCGCCAGCAGCGGTGGCGGGCTGGAGCTGAGCCCCACTGAGGTGACCGCCAACTACTTGGGCAACATCACCGAAGGTTCCGGTTCCTACACGCCGGGCACCATTGCCACGGCTACGCGCCTGACCCTGACGCCGCGGCAAACGCCGCAGTCGATCACCGTGGTCACCCGCCAGCACATCGAGGACTTCGGCCTCAACAACATGGATGACGTGATGCGCCACACCCCGGGCATCACCGTGTCAGCCTATGACTCCGACCGCACCAACTACTACTCTCGTGGTTTTTCGGTCAACAGTTTCCAGTACGACGGTATCCCGTCCACCGTGCGCAACGTTGGTTATTCGGCGGGCAACACCCTCAGCGACATGGCGATCTATGATCGTGTCGAAATCCTCAAGGGGGCCACGGGCCTGCTCAATGGCGCGGGCTCATTGGGCGCTACCATCAACCTGATCCGCAAGAAACCCACCTCGGATTTCAAGGGCCACGTCCAACTGGGCGCGGGCTCCTGGGACAACTACCGCAGCGAAGTGGATGTCAGCGGCCCGTTGACCGACAGCGGCAATGTCCGTGGGCGTGCCGTGGCGGCGTACCAGGACAAAAAGTCCTTCATGGACCACTACTCGCGCAAGACCGAAACCTATTACGGCATCACCGAATTCGACCTGTCCCCGGACACCATGCTGACGGTGGGCTTCGATTACCAGGACAACATTCCGCAGGGGTCGAGCTGGTCCGGGTCCTTCCCGCTGGTCAACTCCAACGGCAGCATCAACAAGATGCCCCGCTCGTATAACAACGGCACCACCTGGAGTTCCTGGGAGCAGAACACCCGTACCGCCTTCGCCATGCTCGAACATGACATGGGTGACGGCTGGGTCACCAAATTCCAGCTAGACCACAAGATCAACAGCTACCATGCCGACCTGGGTTCGATTCAATTCGTCCAGCCAGCAGCCGATGGCACCGCCGAGATTAATGGCCAGAAATACACCGGAGAGACCAAGAGCACCTCGGCTGACCTCTACGCCACCGGGCCGTTCAGCCTGTTTGGCCGC
This sequence comes from Pseudomonas sp. GZJR-8, assembly GCF_002916705.1. Classification (NCBI taxonomy): domain Bacteria; kingdom Pseudomonadati; phylum Pseudomonadota; class Gammaproteobacteria; order Pseudomonadales; family Pseudomonadaceae; genus Pseudomonas; species Pseudomonas sp. GZJR-8. Next base: position 379,062 of record NZ_JXSI01000005.1, read on the forward strand.
GAACATGAACTGGTGGTGGGTGGCTCCATCGGCACCTCGCGCTGGCAAGGCAAGGGCTACTGGACGCCGGAATGGCCAGGCGGTAACAAGGTCGACTTCTATAACTGGAACGGCCATATCGCCAAGCCGATCTACGGCCCGGCCCAACAGCACATCGATGACACCATCCGCCAGACCGGCTACTACCTGACCGCACGCTTTAACGTGATAGACGACCTGAACGTGATCCTGGGTGGGCGCGTGGCCAACTATCACGTCACCGGCAACAATCCTTCCTACAAGGAAACGGGTCGCTTTATTCCCTACGCCGGCGTGATCTACGACCTCAACGACAACTTCTCGGTATACGCCAGCTACACCGATATTTTCCAACCCCAGGAAAGCACCTATAAGGACCGCAACGAAAAACTGCTGGAACCGGACGAAGGACAGAACTACGAGTTGGGCCTGAAAGGCGAGTTTTTCGACGGCCGTCTCAACACCAGCATCGCTTACTTCGAAGTGCATGAGACCAACCGCCCGATCTCGGACGATGCCTATAACAACCAAGTACCAGCCCCGCAAAACTGGGCGTTCAAGGGCTCCAAAGCCGTCACCAAGGGATATGAAGCAGAGATCTCCGGTGAGTTGAGCCCAGGCTGGCAACTGCAGGGTGGCTACACCCACAAGATCGTACGAGACGAAGACGACAAGAAGCTCTCTACCTTCGAGCCCGAGCATCAGGTCAACCTGAATACCACCTACAAGCTCAAGGGCGACCTGGACAAGTTCACCATCGGTGGCGGGGTACGCTGGCAGACCAAGGGCTGGAACTCAATCTGGAACGAGCCGCTCAAGCAAGATCAGGACATCACCCAGGAATCCTACTGGTTGGTGGACTTGATGACTCGCTACCAGGTCACCAAGAACCTTTCGGCCACCGTCAACTTCAACAATATCTTCGACAAGTCCTACTACAGCAACGTGGGCTTCTATAATTCGGCCGCCTACGGCGAGCCGCGCAACGTGATGGTCAGCACCCGCTGGGACTTCTGATCGCACCCCTTGATCGACCGCACGCCCGGTGAGAGTTGAACGCTCACCGGGCGTTTTTTTTTCGTACGAAAATAGTCTGTGGCTGCTTCATTGATCGGCATCAGCCAAAAAGACTATGCCGCTCACCCACAAAAAACCCGGATACAGGATCCGGGCTTCTCGTAAAGCGGCGGTTTACCTCATCGCATCCACCAAACTGCTGATGAACACCGCGCTGTCGATGATGCCGTCATGATCAGTATCAATCATCACCGAGCGCTCGATACGCCCCTGGCTGATCACCGTCGCCATCTGCTGCTCAATCACGTCCTTGAATCGCCCTGCCCGGCTCTTGGCTGCCCACCAGCAACTGATGGGAGCCTTGATCGGCTTGAAGTCAGCCTGCAGCAAGCGCTCACTCAGTGCCCGGTCAACGTCCCAGGATATCTGCGCCTCATTGCCACGCAGCAGTTCCTCTTTGACGGCAGTAAATGCTTCGCCCAAGGTCTGTTCAGCCCAGCTCACGAATCCCAGCCATTGCTGCGCTTCATCCTCGGTATCCCGCCGGCATTGCTGCCAGGCACCCTGGATGGACTCGGCAAATTCGGGGAACATCACCCCCAACAAGGCGGCACGGCGCTCATTGGCTGAGACTTCGAGGTCGTCCTCGACCTCCACAGCATCCCAGTAGGGTTTGACCCACTGCGGCGGCGCAGCGTCGATCCAGCCTACAAACTCAACCTCGCGGCCGGCTTGCTCCAGGCCGTAGGCCACTTCCATGGCCAGATTACCGCCCAACGACCAGCCGGCCAGGCGGAACGCGCCATGGGGTTGGGCCGCCAACAATTGCGCGGTGTAATCCTCGACCATCACCTGCCAATGCGGCACCGCGGCGCCGTCTTCAGCCAATGCGCGACACATTACCCCGTACACCGGGCGCTGCTCACGCAGGGCCAGAGCAATCGCGGTGTAGCAATGCACCGAGCCGAAGCTTGGGTGGAACATGAACAACGGCGTGCCTTGCGTCTGCTGGTTAAGCTTGACGATCAACGACGCTCGGCTATCGCCCTGCAAGCACTTGACCTGCCCCGCCACGGTGGGGTTAAGCATCAATTGGCTGACGGACAGGTTCACGCCGCTGACCTTGCGAATCCGCTCCTTGAGCATCAGCACCCGCAGCGAATGGCCGCCGAGTTCGAAGAAATTGTCGCGAAGCCCCACACGCTCCACTTCCAGAACCTCGCGCCAGATCGCCGCGATCTGCTGCTCGATCTCGGTGACAGGTGCCTGGTGTTGCTCAGCGCTCTGAGCCTCAGGCTTGGGCAGTGCCTTACGGTCCAACTTGCCGTTCGGGCTCAGCGGCATCTGCGTCAGCACCACCCACTGCGCCGGGACCATGTAGTCCGGCAACTGCGCGGCCAGGTACGCAACCACCGCCGCTTTCCAATCCTCAAGCGGCTGTTGCAGCACCAGGTAACCCACCAGGTGCGTGCCGTCCACCGCCAGCACTGCGGCTTCGCGGATACTGTCGAGCTCCAGCAGGCGCGCTTCGATTTCTCCCAACTCGATACGCAGGCCACGCAGTTTGACCTGATGGTCCATGCGCCCGGCATATTCGATCACGCCATCGTCGCGATAACGCGCCAGGTCGCCGGTGCGATACAGACGTGTGCCGCTACCGAACGGGTCAGTCACAAAACGCTCAGCGGTGAGTGCCGCGCGGCGATGGTAACCCCGCGCCAAGCCAATACCGCCCAAGTACAATTCACCCAACACGCCCACCGGTGCAGGCTCCAGATTGTCATCCAACACGTAGCAACCCAGGTTGGCAATCGGTCGGCCAATCGGCACGGCATCGCGGCCTTCCTCGACACAAGTCCAGTGGGTCACATCGATAGCCGCTTCGGTGGGACCGTACAGGTTGTACAACCCGGCGTGGGGTAACTTGGCGAACACCTGTTGCTGGGCGTCCGCGGGCAATGCCTCACCGCTGCAGACGATGCGTTGCAGGCTCTGGCACGAAGCAACTGCCGCGTCTTGCAAGAACGCTTGCAGCATGGACGGCACGAAATGCAGCGTGGTGATCTGCTGCGAGTTGATCAGGCTCACCAGCCTGGCAGGGTCACGATGATCCCCCGGCGCCGCCACCACCAGGCGGGCGCCGGTCATCAACGGCCAGAAGAACTCCCACACCGACACGTCAAAGCTGAACGGGGTTTTCTGCAATACGCTGTCGCGGGCGTCCAGACCATAGGCCTGCTGCATCCAGCACAGGCGGTTGGTCAGTGCTTTATGGCGGTTGCCGGCGCCCTTGGGTTGGCCGGTGGAACCGGATGTGTAGATCACGTAGGCGAGGTTTTCGCCATGCACGGTAATATCCGGGTTGTGGCTGCCGAACGCCTCCAACCAGGCATCGCCCTGCTCCAGCACCAGAGTGTTCACACCCGCTGGAACCGGCAGCTGCGCCAGCAGGTGGGTCTGGGTCAACAGCAGTTGTGCGCCACTGTCTTGCAGCATGTAGGCCAGGCGGTCACCGGGGTATTCAGGGTCCAGAGGCACATAGGCGCCACCGGCCTTGAGCACCGCCAACAGGCCGACCACCATTTCCACCGAGCGCTCCAGCGCCAGGCCCACCAGCACATCCGGGCCGACTCCGGCCGCCATCAAGCGGTGCGCCAGCCGGTTGGCCCGGGCGTTCAACGCGCTGTAACTCAGGGTTTGCCCGTCAAACACCAACGCCTGCGCATCCGGCGTGCGCAATACCTGAGCCTCGATCAAGCGGTGTACTGCTTGATCGAGCGGGTAGTCCACCGCCGTGGCATTCCAATCCTGCACCACCAACTGACGCTCGGCCTGCGCCAGTGACGGCAACGCGCCAAGACGTTGACTGCCATCGGTGGCCAGGGCCAGCAGCAACTGCTGGAAGTGCTCGGCCAAGCGCTGGATATGCGTTGTGCTGAAGGCCTGGCGGGCGTAATTGAATTCCAGGCCCAGTGTCTCGCCGAGGGCCAACAACACGGTCAATGGATAGTGGGTCTGCTCCAGGCTGTGCACTGCACCAAACCGCAACCCCGACGGTGCACCCTGCTCCAGCGCCTCGGACACCGGATAATTTTCAAACACCAGGATACTGTCGAACAGGGCTTCACCGCCCAGCCCGGCCCAACGCTGGATCTCGAACAGCGGCGTGTGTTCTTGCTCACGCAAGCCAACGTTCTGCTGCTGGAGCTGCTGCAACCAGTGGCTGACCGACATCTGCGCATCCGGCGTCGCCACCACGGGCAGCGTGTTAATGAACAATCCGACCTGCTGTTCAATCCCGCGAAGTTGCGCCGGACGCCCTGCCACCGTGGCGCCGAAGGCTACGGTGGCTTGCCCGGTGTGGTGATGCAACAGCAACAACCAGGCGCCTTGCACCAGGGTATTGAGGGTCACCTTGTGGCGCTGGGCAAAGGTTCTAAGCTGTTCGGTTTGCGCGGCATCCAGGCTCAAGCGATGTTCGCCATTGACCGCCAGGACCGCGTCCGCCTCAGTCTGTGCGGAACGGGACAGACGCGTAGGCTCTTGCAGGCTGGCCAGTTGGTCTTTCCAGAACGCTTGACTGGCAGCTTTATCCTGCGCCTGCAGCCAGGCGATATAGTCACGATAACGCCCGGTCGGCGCGGGCAGCGCCTCGCCCGCATACTGTTGCAGCACCTCACCGAACAGCTGCGAACCACTCCAGCCATCCATCAGGATATGGTGATTGGTGTAGATCAGGTGGTAGCTCGATACCCCCGTGCGCACCACCGTCAAGCTCAGCAACGGCGCCTGCTCCAGCACAAAGCCCTGGGCCCGTGCCGACTCGGCCAAGTCATCAAGGGCCTGGTTGCAGTCTGCACGCGTTTGCCAATCCAACTGCACAAACGGCAGGTGCGCCTGCTTGTAGACCACCTGCAAAGGCTGCTCAAGCTCCGCCTGCCAGACAACACCGCTGCGCAGGATCTCATGACGCTCCACCGCCACCTGCCATGCCTGGTGGAAGCGCGCTACGTCCAGGCCCTGCACATCAATGCGCATCTGGTTGATGTAGTCACTCGAGCCTTCGCCGTACAGCGATTGGAACAACATGCCTTGCTGCATCGGTGACAACGGGTACAGGTCTTCGACCTCGGCCACGTTCAGCGCCAGGCCATCCAACTGTGCCTGGGACAAACGCGCCAGGGGGAAGTCCGACGGCGTCACGCCTTGGTGCGTCGACTCACAGCAGTGGTCGATCAGCGCCATGAGTTCAGTTGCATATTCATCAGCCAGGCGTTGCACCGTCGCCTCATCGAACATCGCCTGGCTGAAGCTCCAGTTCAATTTCAGCTCGCCGCCAAAGACCTGGCCATTGATCTCCAGCCAGTTGCCCAAAGGCGCCTGCTGGCTTTGCTCGGCACCGCTGGCATCACCGGTCGGTGTGAACAGCCCTGGCTGTTCGCCATTGTCAAAACTGGCGTCAAACTGCCCCAGGTAGTTGAAGGTAATACGTGGGCGTGGCAAGGCCGCCAGCGCCAGTTGCGCCTCGGTATCGCCCAGGTATCGCAATGCGCCAAACCCCAGGCCCTTGTCGGGCACGACGCGCAATTGCTCCTTGATGTGTTTCAGGGAAGTACCCAGGGAGTCAGCCGGAACCAATTGCAATGGGTAAAGGCTGGTAAACCAACCGACCGTGCGGGTCAGGTCGATCTCATCGAACAGGTCTTCACGACCGTGGCCTTCCAGCCGTATCAACATCGAGGCCTCGCCGCTCCAGCGTGTGATCACCCGCGCCAGGGCGGTGAGCAGCAGGTCGTTGATCTGGGTACGGTAGGCACTCGGCGCGTCTTGCAGCAAACGTCGCGTATACGTGCCGTCCAACTGCGTGCTCACGCTCAGCGCCAGCTGATTGCTCAAGCTTGCCTGTGGATCAGCGCCGGGCAAGCCGACCGGGCTGCCTTGCAATTGCGTCTGCCACCAGGCCAGTTGGCGTTGCAGCGCAGCGCTACGGGCATAGATCTGCAAGCGTGCGGCCCAGGCGCGGGTGGCGCTGGTCTTGGCGGGCAACGCCACAGGAGCGCCCTGCGCCAGTTGCTGGTAAGCGCTTTGCAGGTCTTCAAGCAGGATGCGCCACGATACACCGTCCACCACCAAGTGATGGATTACCAGCAACAAACGCTGGGAGCCATCGGCCAACTGCGCCAACACAGCACGCACTAACGGCCCCACAGCCAGGTCGAGGCTGCGTTGGGCTTCTTCACCCAGGGCGTCCAGCTCCTCGACGTTGTTCAAGGTGGTTTGCCACAGCACCTGTTCAGCCTGGTGCTGATCGGGACCGCGGTAAGCTGCGCTCCAGCCTTGCGGCCCCTCGACGAAAGTGCTGCGCAAGGCATCGTGATGCACGATCAACGCCTGCAGTGCCGCCACCAGCAACGGCGCCTGCAACGGCTGGTGCGGTTGCAGCACCACGGACTGGTTCCAGTGGTGACGCTGGGGAATGTCATCGGCAAAGAAGCCTTGTTGCACTGGTAGCAGCAGCAACTCGCCGGTCAGGGCCGACTGGTCCAGTTGCACCGTGCCCTCGCCTTCCCGGGCGACGGTCGCCAGGCTTTGCACGGTCTGATGCTGGAACAGATCCTTGGGCGTGAAGCGCACCCCGGCCTGGCGAGCCCGGCTGACCACCTGGATCGAAATGATCGAGTCGCCACCCAATTCGAAGAAGTTGTCATGCAAGCCGACTTGCGGCAGGCGCAGCACGTCGGCCCAGATGGTGGCGATCTTCTGCTCCAACTCGCTCTGAGGTGCCACATACACCTGCTGCATCTGGCTCACATCCGGCAGCGGCAAGCCCTTGCGATCGAGCTTGCCGTTAGGGGTCAGCGGCATACGTTCGAGGAACATCAAGTGCGTCGGCACCATGTAGTCCGGCAAGCGGGATTTCAACGCGCGACGTAAGGTTTCGCGGCCGTTTGATTGAGCGACTGCGTCGTCCAGAAGTGTTGAGTCCAGCGGCACGACATAGGCCACCAGCTGCTTGCCGGTCGGGCCCTCCTGAGCCACCACCACGGTTTCACC